>PNKB01000215.1 GCA_013997645.1 Cyanobacteria bacterium PR.3.49 | reverse complement strand
TTTTGCCGGCACCGTTTCTGCCCAGAAGTCCGACTACTTCGCCGCGGCTGACGTGAAAGCTGACTCCGTCAACCACTTTTCTGCCGCTGTAGCTCTTTTGCAGACTCTCGACCAGCAAGGTTTTTGTCCCTACGCTGGTTTTGTTGCTACTAATCGCTGTTGCTGTCATTTTGGAGTTTCCACCTTTGAAGCGCTTAACTTTGTGTTGCCGTGCGCCTGCTTTTGTTCAGTGTTAGCAATCGTATTTTTGGGCTTGGGCATGGCGAACATTTGGCCGTTTTGTTTGGGAGCCAATGGGCTTGAGCCCGGTCCGTTCTGCAGAATGAAGGCTTTGGTATTTCCTTCGGCAATCACTTTGTTGTCGGCAACCGTGTAGGTTATGCGGTCGGCAATCCAGCGCTTTCCGGGCTGTGTGATCTGGCAGCGTCCGAAAAGAAGAACCTTTTCCGTCTGACCGGTCTCGACATTTTTGACCATGATCATTTTAGGGGCGACACCGATTGTGTCTTGATAGAACAATTTGACATTGCCGTCGGCGGTGCATCTGCCTGTGTTTTCACTGTAATCCTGGGCATCGGAGAAAATGAAGATTGGCGGTTCGTCTTTGTCAGCAGCATTGTTTGCACTGCCTGTTGCCTCGGCTTGCATATCATCCGTGCTGGCGATCAATTGACCAACTGCAGGCGCTGTGCCGCCGGCAATCGGCTTCACAGACTTCTTGACCCCGCCCGGATTAAAGGCGGTGAATGGGCCCCCCTTTTTAGTGGCTTCAGCTTGTTTAGTCTGAACCACTGTTGATTTCACATGTCCTGTTGCTTGTAATCGCTTCGTCGTCAGGAAGTACGTCATTAAATCCGCTTCCGTACAATTGGCTCCCTGCGTGGCTTTCACACTGCCGGTAAAGAGTGCCGTCTCCGGTTTCTGCTCGGCGTCATAAACTAGTTTCAACGTGTCCGATTTGACAAAGATGTCTCCCGTTTTGACTCGAACATTGCCGCGCGCATCGAACTGACCGGTGGTGCGGTTGTATTGTTGATAGTCGGCATCGGTAATGATTTTGTCCTGTTTGGCAGGGTCTTTCTTCGCTTCCTTGACCGGGGCAGCCGCCTCTTCGGGGGCATCAGGCATCTTAATAGGATTGCCGTCTACATCTAATGAGACTTCCTGTTTTGGTGCAGGCGCTGGAGCAGGCTTTTTGCCGGTTGCTTTCTCTTCAACCTTTTTCGATGCCTTGGTTGCATTGGATCCGTCTTGCGGAATTACTTCCGAATGAGCATTGCCTTCGGCGATGATTATTGAAGATGCCATCTCGAATATGAGCTTGTCGGCATGAATCAAATTTTGCCCTTGCCTTAAGCGAGGATGACCAGTGAATATGGCTCGCTGCGGTTTGCCGGCTGCGTCTTTGTATAAAGTCGCCATCGGCGCATCGATGATGCTGTCTTTGTAAACGACGTGCACGTTGCCTTTGGCGACGACATGATCGTCGGCAAATTCTTGTTCGTTAGCCTGAATATCAATGGTTCCGCTGCCGTCATCAGCACCGATGGCGAACTGCGCACCGGCCTGCAGGGGGGCAGACAGAATGAGAGCGACTGCCAGGGCAGCCGAGGAGTTCTTCAGTTTTGCGCTCTGCTTAATCAAAACGAGTTTCCGATCTAGGGTTTCCGTTACATGCTCACAACTGAATGGGTATTGCCGATTACTCGCAATTTCTCGATGCCGCCCTTGCCGAAGGAGCCCACTGCGGAATTTCCCGTCACCTTGGCTACCCCGGGCATGATGATGTTAACACCACCCGTAGCTTCAAACTGATTTTTTTTAGTTAACTCCACTTTGGAAGCGGTCATCGTACCTTTGCCTTCCTCGCCCTCAGCCACAACCCGGCTGTCTTTATCGGCGTCCAAACGGACTTTACGAGTTGATTCATTAGCCAACCCTACCGGCGCCTTTAAACGCATTTTAAGCTTCTTGCCGTCGAAATATTCGACCATCACGTCCTCGAGATTGACGTCTTTTGTCCCCGAATTCATGGTGCCTGATTTTGCCACCAGTTGCCACCGCACCTGGTTGCTGTCATCTACTTCTTTGAGTTGATAGTTGTCGATGGTAACCCGGTCTTGAAGCGGGTTTGCTTTTTGCTCTTGCTGGTAGCTCTCCATCTCAATTCTTGCTTGTTCTTTCGAGTAATACCAGAAATAAATCAGCAAACCCGGGATGGACAGCGCCGCTATGAATTTAAGCGTGTTCTTGCTGAAGATTTTGCCCAGAATTCCTTCCATCTCGTTATTTCGACAATCCTCTCAGCGCCACGGCCCTGGAAATATTACTGAGGCATTCTTTCAAATTGCCTTGCTTGAGATAACCTTCGCCCAAAAAGAAAAAGGCGGCGGGATTGTTGGGAAAACGTTGCGCGCATTCTTTCCAAACAGCCATTGATGAATCCAGATCGCCCGAGTACTCGAGATTCAAATGCGCCCGGTAAGCGATAGCCCAGACGTCATCAGGCTTTCTTTTGATCAATTCATCAAGATTGCTCAATGCGGATTGATAATAAGTCTTCACTTGTGGAACTACTGATGGTGCAGCATGTTCCATTGCTCCTTTAATGTGAGGCGCATCAGCACCGGTTTTTAATTCCGGCAATTTAACCGGATTGCCATCTTTATCTTTGGGCATGTACGGAGCGGCCCAGGCATTCAACCAGCCCGGTGCCTTCTCACCCTCTTTTGCTTCTTTCTTGGGCGCCTCTTTGGCAGCAGCCGCCTGTTTGAGCTTCTCTAAATACTCTTGCTCTCTTTTCGATTGACGAGCAACCAGATAGGCTTTCATGTAATAAGCCCAGGCCAGTCCGTAGCGCACACGATTCTCGTCAGGATAATTCTTCAGCATCTCTTCGTAGGAGGCGATCATCTTGTCGAAATAAGCCGGGCCACCTTCTTTTTCAGCCAATCGCCGCGCTCTTCTGACTTCTTTCAAAGCGTCTTCCACGCGACTGGTCCGTGTCAGGGCCACAGCGTAGATAAAGCTCGCTTCCGGGCTTTCCGGATAAGCTTCAACTTGCCGCTTCGCCAATTCAGGATCATCAGTCGGAGTGAGATCTTCGGTCTGTGTCGTTACCGTGACCGGTATGCCCGGCTTGACGATAATCTTCTTCTGGATGGCTTCAGTACTATCGGTGGTGCTGTCGGCCGTTTTGGCATCAAGAGTCTTTGCCGTTTCGGCTTTGGAAGAATCTAAAATCTGAGTTTCGCCCGCAAATGCGGGACTGATGCCCAGTGAACCAATATAAGATGCGGACAAAAACACCAGGCACAGCATGCCTGCCGAAAGTTTTCGCTTCAATAGATAATTGCTTGTCAACTTGCTCTTGCCGTGTCCGTCAGCCGGCTAGTCAATTGCATATACACCACCTGAAATCAGCAGGTGTGCGGCTCTTCGGAACCATATCGAACTGACTGATCTTAACAGACGCCAATAGGTTGTAAGTTGGTCCTGCTGGTCGCTTAAAAAAGTTTCGCCAATTTGGATTCAATTAAGACGCAATCACGCCAATTTCTGGCTTCTACCGTTAAGAATTATTCGCGATACCTCGTCAAGAGAATCGACGATGTAAAGAGGATCGGCGGTGATCAAAATTTCTTTGCTGTGAATTCCTGTGGTTACACCGATTGCATCAACACCTGCATTCTTCGCCATTTCCAGATCGTAAATGCTGTCTCCGATTACGACAGTGTCCGCGTGCTGCACACCCAGTTTTTTAACAGTGTGATGCACTGATTCAGCGTGAGGTTTGTGATGAGTGATATCGGTAGCGCCGACGACCAGCTCAAAATAGTGGCCCAGCTTGTGGTGATCGAGGACGACTTCAATAAGAGGGCGTCGTTTTGATGAGGCGATCGAGATCTTTATACCGGCATCTCTCAAGCTGTCGAGCATGGCAATCAGATCGGGAAAGAGTGGGCAGATCTCAATCGTTTTGGTGTCGTAAATAACTCGGTAACGGTCCGCAACCTCCAGCCAAAATTCTTCGGTGTGATTGGGAAATATGATTTCCATTTGCTTGCCGAGCGGCACGCCAACCAGGTCTCTCCACTTGGTCAGAATGTCTTCGTGTAATTCATACTCTTCAACAACTTGACGCATTACATCGATAATGCCGGGTGCGGAATCGACGAGCGTGCCGTCAAAGTCGAATATGGCCAGTTTATACAATTCAGACGCTCACTTTTCGATGGGACTCGATGAGGTCGAAAAAGCGCTGGAAAAGATAGTTGGCATCATGCGGACCGGGGCTAGATTCCGGATGGTATTGCACGCCGAATATAGGCAATGTCTTATGGCGAAAACCTTCGACACTGTGATCGTTGAGGTTGACGTGAGTCAATTCAAGCGACTCCGGCATAGTCTCTTCTGAGACTGCAAAACCGTGATTCTGGCAGGTGATTTCCACCTTTCCGGTAAGCAAATCTTTGACAGGTTGGTTGCCGCCGCGATGTCCGAACTTCAATTTGTAAGTTTGGGCGCCCATCGAGATGCAAAGCAGTTGATGTCCAAGGCAGATGCCGAAAATTGGCAGTCCGGCTGAAATCAGCTTGGGCAGCTCGTTCAATACGCCTGAGCAGGCGGCGGGATCTCCGGGGCCGTTGGAAAGAAAGACTGCATCCGGTTTATCGGCGAGCAATTTGTCGGCTTTAGCCGACGCAGGATAAACGGTAAGCGCCATATCGCGAGCCGCCAGCTGGTCGAGAATGCTCTTCTTGACGCCGAAATCCATGACTGCGACTTTGTACTTGCCGACGCCGACCTTATAAGGTTCTTTGGTCGTAACTTCTTCTGTAAGGTCTGCGCCTTCCATTTCACTGGAAGATTTGGCCAGATCCACCAATTTTTCCGGATCGAGAATCTCGGTGGACATTGCCGAGCGCATAGCGCCTTTGTCGCGGATGTGGCGGGTGATAGCCCGCGTGTCTACGTCCGAGATACCGAGAATTCCTTGCGCTTCCAAAAAATCAGAAAGTGAAGCTGTGGCACGCCAGTTGCTAAAACGCCTGCTCAAGTGCCTGATTACGAGCCCTCGAGCAAAAATCTTGCGCGATTCGACATCTTCGTCGTTTGTTCCGTAATTGCCGATTTCGGGATAGGTAAGAGTAACAATCTGTCCGGCATAACTGGGATCGGTCAGAATTTCCTGATACCCGCTCAAACTCGTATTGAAGACAAGCTCGCCGGTAGTTGTGCCTGCTTTTCCAAAGGCAATGCCGGCAAATGTCTCACCATCTTCCAGCGCCAGAAGGCAGCGCTTCGGCTGGGGTGAGTCTGATCCGGGATCTCCTTTTCTGTTGTTTGTTTCCACCAATTCGAGTTACCTCTTGTATCAATTATATTACCGGAAACCCCTGAACTGGGTACGGTCCTCACCTTAATCGACAGGACATAAGTTATGACGCGTATGTAAATTTCGCGTTCCATGCGGCACTCTATAAAGCTTATGCATATATCCGATGCCATGAAACGCACTATCGATAAGCATTCATTCAGCCAAACCGATAGCTTGATGCCATGGCGAGCAAGCCGCCTCAGAATTTGTTAATAGGCGTAACAACCCTCAAGTATGTCTGGCCCTTGGCGCTTACATGATTTCCTTTCTATCTTTATGAGCTGAATATAAGCGTTTGTTTAGGGAGCGGCAAGCGTGCCTTTGTAGAATTAGAAGGCTAATTTCACAGGTTTTTGAGAGCTATGGCTCTTGCTTACCGATACTAATGGACGGCTCTAGATGAACGACTTGAATCAGTACGCCATGTGCATCCAGTATCTCCTGCCGGAGATCTGCCTGGTAGTGGCGATTCTTTTGACCGCAGTGTGGAACTTGTTCGTTCCCAAGGCAAAAGAATGGACGCCGTTTTTCAGCCTGCTCGGGCTGACATCGGCGATGTGGTTCTTGATGCGTTCCTGGTCGACAACCAGCGTGCCGCTCTTCAATGGACTCTTTACCGTCGACCCTTTGACTACAAGTTTTGGACTGCTTGTCTGTATGGTCGGCGCCATTGTCGTCCTTATGACTGTCGGCTATGAGCACCACCTGGGTCGTAACCGCGGCGAATTTTATGCAATCCTTTTGACCGCTGTCGTATCGGTGATGCTCTTGGCCGGATCGACCGACCTCATCATGCTCTTTGTCAGTTTGGAAACGCTGAGTATCTGTTGTGTGGTGCTGGCCGGGTTTACAAAGACCGACGCGCGCAGCAGCGAAGCAGCTCTTAAATACTTGCTTTCAACAGCCGCTACAACTGCCACGCTCTTGTACGGTCTTTCCTTCCTATATGGTCTGACCGGCTCGACCAGCTTCCAGGCAATCAGAGAACGGCTCGAAATGCCAATGTCATCGCCTACAGAAATGATGGGCACCGTCTTTTTGCTGATCCTGCTTTTGAGCGCCGTCGGCTTCAAGCTTTCGCTCGTTCCATTTCATATGTGGACCCCTGATGTCTACGAAGGTGCTCCAACGCCTGTAACGGCATTTCTATCCATTGGCTCTAAAGCAGGTGGATTCGTGGTCGGACTGCGCTTGCTCGTCGATGTTTTTGGCAAACAAAGTCAAGACTGGGTGATTGTCGTCAGTGCACTGGCCATTCTTTCGATGGTGGTCGGAAATTTTGTCGCTCTTGCACAAAAATCTTTCAAACGAATGCTCGCTTATTCTTCGATAGCGCATGTCGGCTATATGATGATCGGGCTTGTGGCAGTCAACTCGGAAGGGTTGAGCGCGATGATGTACTACGTGATCGTGTATGGCTTCATGAATCTGGGAGCCTTCGCCGGCGCCATTATGTTCAGCAATGAAACGGGCAGCGATAAGATTGATGACTTCGCCGGTTTGATCCGCAAGCGTCCATTGCTATGCCTTGGTATGTCGGTTTGCTTGCTCAACCTGGCGGGATTGCCTATACCGCCTGCAGGTTTCTTCGCCAAGATTTTCGTCTTCTGGGCCGGTTCTTCCATTCAGACCCCGATCGGCGGCATTCCTTTGGGAGCCTTGCTGGTCGGCATCGGACTGGCCACTTCGGTGCCGGCGCTCTATTACTACACCCAGGTAGTAATCAAAATGATTGTCGACAAACCATCGGCTAAAGTGGAAGCTTTGCCCAAAGAGAGAGCTTATATCGACAGCCCGCAGGAAGCGCCCGCCTTGGCATTGGCGATGTGCTTGATTGTCATTGTCGCGACCGGCACAACTGCTGTCGACCCGGTGATGAAATTCTCCAAAGAAGCAGTAAGACCTCTGCTTGCCCATCCTGCTTCGGGTCAATCTCCAGTCGGCTTGATCGAAGAGTCTTCTCCATTTAGAAAAGGCGTTGATATCGCCGGCGCAGGCATCACTCACTGAGTGCCGTCTGGAATAGTGCAATAAGGTGAGCCGCTCGATTCGCTATATCTTATTTGCAGCGCTCTTAGTCACTCCTCTATTGGTCCATTACTGGCCATTTCTTTTCCAGGGACGTTGTTATGCGTCTTCGGATCATCATTTGTTTTTCGAGCCTTTCTGCCGCTTCATTGGTGATAGCTACAAACTGGGCCAACTGCCCCTTTGGAATCCCTATCTTTATTTCGGCATGCCGCAGCTAGCGCTTCCGTCACCCTCTTTTCTTTATCCACCTTCGCTTCTTTATGCGATTCAAAGTTACAGCCAGGCAGTTTCAACTCAGCAGATTTTGCACCATGTTGTTGCCGCCGTCGGTGGTGCCCTTCTGGCAGAGAGTCTGGGTTTGAGTTTTTCTGCTGCAGCATGTGCAGGCATGGCTTATGCATTCAGTGGATACATGTTTACACTGAGTGCCAATTATTCGCTGGTTGCCGGTGCAAGCTGGCTGCCTCTTGCACTTTTCTCATCGAGAAGAATTCGCTTTGCCGATACGCGACAGACGCGATCGCTATGGACAATGATCCTGGCGATATGCGTATTTCTGATGGTCAGCGCCGGGCGACCCGAGGTTTTCGTGCCTGTCGTGGTAATTGTTTTTGCACATGCGGTGACAAGCATCGGCCGCCACTATATGTTGAAATTTCGGACTCCGTCCCAGTCTGACGCATCAAATCAAGCAGGCGGTGAAAATCCCGATCCGGCGGCATTCATAAAAGACGAGAAGCCACTAAAAGTTTTCCTTTGCCGCATACTTGCTCTTTTGCTTGGTGGAATGCTCTGCATGCCGCTCCTTTTGCCGGCTCTTGAATGGGCATCTACTTCGAATCGGGCTAAAGGACTGGATCCCAATGAGGTGATGATCTGGAGCGCCAATTGGTACAGCTTTGCCACCATGCTTTTGGCGCAGCCCTTTGGAGATTTGCAAACTCTGGGCAATGGTTTTTTGCCTGCCGCAGCAGACCGGGCAGCCTATATGCCTTTTCTGCCGTCTGCCTATGTCGGAGCCGGAGTTATCACCCTTGCACTGCTGGGAATCTTCCATACACGTTCACCATGGCTGGTGCCGGTAGCATTATTGTTTACAGTCGGCGTGGCATTCTCCAGCGGGCGATATACGCCCGTTTTGCCCTGGCTGATTGATGCGTTTCCATTTCTGTCTGTTTTTCGTTATCCGGTTAAGCTTTTGGTATTGCCGATAATGGCGCTTTGTTTGTTGGCTGCATTCGGCTTTCAAGCCGGCAAAGACAATCGCATTGCAAACCGCGCCTTGCACGCCATGGCGATTTTGTGGGCTTTTGTTCTATTGGGCGGGCTGGGCAGTGTTTTGATCGGCAAATACTGGCTGACTGCCCAATCCGTCAAATTGAGCATCAGCTCGGAGATTGCCATTGCTCTTGGTGCTGCAACAGTTCATGCAGGCGCTATCGGCTTGACGATGGTGGCAATTTGCGTTTTGCGCAAAAAGGGCTTTATCGAGAATTTTGCTTTTGCCGCATTTACGACAGCGCTATTGGCGATGGATCTTCTGGGAACAGCTTTGAGATTCCCGCCTCTGTCGGCGCCTCCCTCATTTATCGCAGATAAACCAGCGCTGGTGCGAATGTTGGAAAAACAAACCGGCAAGAGCGATTTATCAAAAGTTCGATTGATCAACATGTATTACGATCCGCTTTCCATTCCTGCCCCTGTCTTTGCAGGCGGTCCTAAAGAGCGCACTTTGAATTATTATCGTTTTTGCCGAGACTTGCTTGTCTCAAACAGCAACGTAGATTATCGAGTGCCGG
>PNKB01000214.1 GCA_013997645.1 Cyanobacteria bacterium PR.3.49 | reverse complement strand
CTGGCGAATAGTCCGGCATTCGGCAAAGGAAGCTGACTTGCCATTTTCTGAATCAGACGACAACTAGAGCGACTCCTTCAGCTTGCGCTCGTTGTCGGCCATGATATTGGCGTCGATGACCTTCTCCAGGTCGCCTTCCAGAACATATTGCAAATTGAAATTCTGATTGATGCGATGGTCGGTGATGCGATTGTCTTTGAAGTTATAAGTGCGGATTTTTTCGGAGCGATCGCCGGAGCCGACCTGAGCGCGCTTCTCTTCCATAAGAGATTTCTGCTGCGCTTCCAATTCCAGCTTGTACAACTTGGCGCGCAAAATTTGTTTGGCACGCTCTTTATTCTGCAACTGACTTCTTTCCTCGGAACAGGCGACCATCAAGCCTGACGGTTTGTGCACGATGCGCACTGCCGTTTCCACCTTATTAACGTTCTGACCGCCGGCGCCGCCAGAGCGCATGGTTGTAATATCCAGATCATTGTCATTGAGCTGAACATCAATTTCATCGGCTTCCGGCATGACGGCCACTGTTGCCGTCGAGGTATGCACGCGACCGGACGCTTCGGTAGCCGGAACGCGCTGAACGCGATGGACTCCCGACTCGAACTTCATGCGACTGTACGCGCCATCACCTTTGAAAGCGATGATCACTTCTTTATAGCCGCCCACTTCGCCCTCATTGGACGATGCAACTTCGGGCGTCCAGCCCATCTTGTCGGCGTAGCGCAAATACATGCGCAACAAATCGCCGGCAAAAATCGATGCCTCATCACCACCGGCTCCGGCCCGAATTTCCACCATGATGTCTTTGTCATCGTTGGCGTCTTTAGGCAGAAGCTGAATTTTCAAGCGCTGTGCGAGATCTTCTTCTTTCTCGCGCAGGCTGGCCAATTCGCTCTCGGCCATTTCCTTGAGCTCTTTATCCGTTTCGGTCCGCACCATTTCTTCCGCGCCCTTCATGTCCTTTTCGGTGCGCTGGTAGTCATGAAAGAGCGAGACGGTTTTCTCGAGATTTCTCAAAGTACGGTAATCGGCAGTCGTGCCGGGATTAGCAGCAAGCTTCTCCTGAAGCTCGTTGTAGACCTTTTCTATCTCTTCAAGTTTTTCAACAAAATGCGCTTCCATATCATCACCTGATGTTTTCGAGAGTCAAACAAAAGGCCAATCAAAGGTGTCATTTCATCAAGCTTTTGTTGATGCGTGAAAAGCGTTTTCTTTGGGGCAATTCAAGAACCCGCGGTTCTCCTTTTGCTCACTTGTCCACGCGCTGAGCACCCGACCGATTCTGGCTTTCTCTAAACATGCAAAAGAGCGCAAAACGGTGATTGGCGACTTACATGGACTTGCTACAACATTTTCCCTGCCCTGATGAGATTACCGGATCGATGTTTTGACAGATTTTCTGATAAATGATTGTACGACAGGTTTTCAGGCGGTGCCAGATATGCGCTAAGAAACCGTCACGAATGAGTTTGGCTTAACTCCCCGTACTGAAAAGCACTAACGGTCAAATAAAACTCGGAGAGGGAGGGATTCGAACCCTCGCTGCGCTTTTGACACAGACAGTCTTTCCAGGACTGCACGATAGACCACTCCGACACCTCTCCAGGTGATCGAAGAGGCATTATATCCGAAAGGCGCGGATGACTTCTCGCCAGAAAGTGCTGCGAATTTAAACTTTGGAAAGCGAGTCTTTGGCAGGTTGTGCAGTTTGGACTCGCTTTTGACCGGCTTTGATAAGCGGCAAAAACTCATCGGCTTTCAAGCTGGCACCGCCCACAAGAGCACCGTCGATTTCCGGCTTGGCCATTTGCTCCTCGATGTTGGAAGGCTTGACGGAGCCGCCGTAGAGCAGGGGTACATTTTCAGCACGCTCGGATTGTCCGCCTTCTTTGTAGAGATCGGCAATCGTTGCGCGAATTTGACCCAGCACGCGGTTGGCTTCATCTGCTTCACAAACTTTGCCTGTGCCGATAGCCCAGACAGGCTCATAAGCAACGATGATGATATCGAGAGCTTCGGCAGGAATGTCGGCAAGCGCCGCTGCGACTTGACGTCTGACCACTGAATCGGTCAGTCCGGACTCACGCTCATCGAGAGTTTCGCCGACACAAACAATGGGAATCAGTTTGTGTTGAAGTGCGGCTTTCAAGCGATTGTTGACGGTTTGATTGGTTTCACCGAAAAACTGTCGTCTTTCGGAATGTCCGATCAAAACATAGGTCACGCCCAGCTCAGTCAGCATCAGGGGCGAGACTTCGCCGGTAAATGCTCCATTCTCACGCCAATCCATGTTTTGAGCACCGATGGCAACAGGCGAACCTTTCACGTTATTGATCGCTGATTCGATGGAGGTAAAAGGAGGGATTAGAACAACTTCAGGTAAGTCCTTCTCTCCTTTGACTCCTGCGGCAACCGCTGAAGCGAGTTCTGCCGCTTCTTTGCGAGTTTTGAACATCTTCCAGTTACCGGCAATAATCGTTTTGCGTTTAGCCACTGTTCCGTCTCCCACTCATATAAAACAGGTGAAAATCCACCAAGCTGCAAATTCTACTCTTTTTCAAGGGGAAGGAAGGCAAGTGTTGCCGAACTTGCAACTTTGAGCTGCTTATTAAAGAACGGCGGAGCGGCCGTTTGTAGAATCACACAAGAGAAGAGCTTAAGCCGGACTGCGGGAAAAGAACAAAAATGCCTGACAACAACTCGAGATTAGAGAATGCAGTCCTGGAGCTGGGTCCGGAAGCGCCGCCACTGCGGCTGCCGGAGTGGGTGAAGCGCACGGTTTTGAACACCGACGAGAATCGAGGCACCCGCAAGATTCTCAAAGAACAGGGGCTGAACACCATCTGCGAGAGCGGCCGCTGCCCGAACAAAGGCGAGTGCTGGTCGAAAGGCACAGCCACTTATCTGCTTATGGGTCCGCTTTGCACGCGCACCTGCAAATTTTGCTCCGTCAACAAAGGCTTGCCCGACGCTCTCGACCCGTCAGAGCCGGCGCGCGTGGCCGAAGCTTCCCGGCAAATGGGTTTGCGCCATGTCGTTTTGACATCGGTCAACAGGGACGACCTTGCCGATCAAGGAGCCTCGCATTTTGCCGCCACCATTCGCGCATTGAAGGAAGCCATACCCGGCGTTGCAGTCGAGGTGCTCACTCCCGATTTTCAAGGACGCCGCGACTGCATTGAAATCGTTCTTCAAGCAGAGCCTGTGGTTTTCAATCACAACATCGAGACCATTCCCAGGCTCTACCGCAAAGTCCGCCCCGGCTCTAAATATTTGCGCTCTCTTCAAGTTTTGAAAGCGGCAAAAGAAATTTGCGATTACATTCCCACCAAGTCAGGAATTATGCTTGGCCTGGGTGAAACCGAAGAAGAAATCGTCGGCGTCATGCGCGATATGCGCGAGCACAAAATCGATATCATGACCATGGGACAATACCTTCGCCCGACGCGCGACCAGCTTCAAGTCGTTAAATACTACACACCAGAGGAATTCGATCGGCTCGGCAATATCGCGCTTTCGCTGGGTTTCAAAACGGTGCACTCTGGTCCTCTGGTGAGAAGTTCGTATCACGCCGAAGAGATCGCCCGCGCCGCCAATTAGTTTCTTTTCGATTTTGTGAGGTCCAGTGAGCGAAGAAGAAAAAAGCTCCAGCAATTTGCACGAACTGCTGGCAGCGCAAAAGTTGCTCGACGACGGCCAAATGGAAGAGAGCCTCGCCGCAGTTAAGGCTTACTGGTTGAAAAATCCAGACGATGGGCAAGCGGCTTCCATGCTCGGTCGTGTGATGTATGAGGCGGGGCGAAAAGATCTGAGCGAAAAGCTCGACCGCCTTGCGCAAACACTAACTTCCGCATCGGCAAAATCTTCAGGTCCTGAGAACGTTTTTCCAGAGCGCGAATTGACAACGGACTTGTTCGAATCAGGTCATGCCTTAATCGACGTTCGCCAGCACGACCTGGCGGCGATGCTCCTGGAGCGCTGCGTCAAAATTCATCCATCGGAGCCTTTGATTAATTACGAGCTCGGCTTTTCTCTCATGTCGCTGGGACGTTTTCACGAGGCGGCAAAATATTTCGAGAAAGCCTCGCAAAAGGAGAAAGATTTCGACACATCTCTCAACTTAGCGGTTTGCTACAGCCTGACAAGGCGAGTTGATGAAGCGCGAAATCTGCTTCGAGATCTCGAGGACCTGGCGCAAGAAGAAGATGAGAAAAAAGAGTTGGGACACAGAAAAATTGTGCTCAAACGGCTGGAGCGAATGCAGAACAAGTCGATCTTCACGCACCGCGATTGGCTTTACATCTTATATGGCTCCATTCTTTTGAGACCGCAAATCGAAAGGGGCAAAACAGTAGAAGGTCCGCAAAAAATTGCCATGACTCTGGCCCTTTTGAAAGGGTTATTTCAAGGATTGCGTGTCGATCTCGAAGTAGTCGAGTATTACAGCACCTACTCGCGCCCGCTTGCAAAAACCATCTCCGACCTGCTTTCAATTACATGCGACAGCTATAAAGGCCCGCATCGCCCGGAGCGAACGCTTCTGGTCATGTCCTGGGCATCGGACATAATCGGTCCGCATCGCGCTTTCATGGAAAACAACTACCAGCGCCTGCTTTTCTCATACGGATTACCGATGAAAGAACCATTGCCTGTGACACCGGATGTAGTGGGAGCCTTCATGGAAGAACTGTACATGCCCTGGTCGGAAAACGTTCAAAAAGGAACGAGCACGGATTCAATATCGGACAGCATTCTCGATAAAGCCCTGTCGCTCGAAACAGATCCGGATTTCATCAATCAAATAGAGGAAATAGTCACTTACTATGCCGAGCGCCGCGAATTTCTCGTCCTGGGCAACAACGCAGTTTTCCCCGAACGTCCCGAATACTCAGCCGAAGTGCACGAGAGTGTAAGCCTGGAGATACCCGGTGTCTAAGCATTTGAGGCGGCTCAAAATCACGGTCTCTTATGTGACCTGCCTGCCGCTTACGCGCATTGATTTCAGCCAGCCGGATCTTTTGCACGGACTTGCGAAATACTTGCCATGCGCCGGTCTGATCATCGGCACGATGCTGTTTACTATCAACAGTATTCTTTCCATATCGAAAGCCGAGCCGCTGGTGACGGCATTCTTGCTCACAGTATCCTGGCTTGTACTGACAAACGGGCTTCACTTTGACGGTTTGATGGACACCGCCGATGGTATCTTCTCACATCAGAGCAAAGAAAAGATGCTGACAATAATGTCCGACAGCAGAGTAGGAAATTTTGGTGCCATTGTCGGATTTATTACACTGCTCGGCAAATTCGTGGCCATTTATTCACTGCCCGGAGCGGCGCTGGGAGCCTGTCTTCTTGTTATTCCAGCCTGGGCGCGCTGGTGCGAACTTTATGCCATCGGCAAGTTCAATTACGCAAAAGAAGAGGGCAAAGGAAAAGTCTGGCATGAAACCACCAAATACCCGGCCGACCTTCTCAAAGGGGCGGCGCCACCACTTGTGGTGACAACGGCATTCGCACTGGCCGGCTATCCCCTGGTCTGGTCGGCAATGTTCTTTTCCATCATTTCAGGAATTGTGTTCAGCGGGGTTATGAACAGTAAATTGGGCGGACAAACCGGAGACACATATGGGGCCACGGTTGAAATGTCCGAACTCTTTTGCCTGCTGGCGCTAGCCGTTTTCTTTTAGCGGCCCGCGGTGATTGTTTTGATTCTGCCGGAGCGATACCATATTTATAGATATCGTGATATCGCCACGCGGAGTTATCAATATGCGCATTGCTTGCTCGACGATCAAATTTTCTGCCGTCACGCTTTTAAGCAGTTTTTTAGTGGCGTCAATTTTGCCGGGACAGACAGCCGACAGCCGGTCTCAGGGATCCGCACTGTACAGGCAGGGTAAGTACGCCGAGGCTGCCCGTGTGTTTGAAGCGGCTTGCCAAAGTCCATCGGCAGATCCCAATACTATCTACTACTATGCGCTTAGCCTTCATCAATCCGGCAATTTTGAGAAAGCCAGGCGCGCCTATCTAAGATGCGCGCAACAATATCCTTCGTCACCGGCCGGCAGACTGGCGAGTCAAGCACTGTCAGCTTTTCAAACGCCGGGCAGAGTCAGCTCCGGCAGCAGCAGTACAGGCATAAGCGGCGGCTACAGTGGCGGAGGCGGTGGCGGCAACAATGAAATTCTGCCGGAATCTGCCAAAGTCTATTTCAAGCCGGACAGTGCCAACAGGATGATTGTCGATGCCTATGTCAACAATCGAGCCATCAAAATGCTTTTCGACACAGGCGCCGATGGTTGCGCCTTCGGCAAAAATCATTTGCGTGACCTGGGCATGCCGATGCCCACAGGGAAACCGGCCTATCAATCACACGGTGTCGGAGACGGAGGCACGCAAGACACCTGGGAAGTTCCAGCCACAGTAAGAGTGGGCAATATCGAGCGCAAGATCATGATAGGCGTGCAAGAGAATCTGCCCGGCGATCCGCTCCTGGGTCAAAACTTTTTCAACGCCTTCACTTACACAATCGACAAAGGCAGCAGCTCCATAGTATTTAACCGCAAAAACAGAGCAGTCGCTTCGGCATCGCGCTCAGGTGGTGGAGGCGGGCTGGACCGCAACTCGGTTCCCTTTGAAAAGCTAGGAAATTCCATTCAGGTCGTAGCCGTGGTCAACGGAAGAGCGTGCAAGATGATCTTCGATACGGGCGCCGACGGAACGGTGTTTGCCCCGGGCGACATCAAGGCTCTTGGCATTGAGATCCCCCCGGATGCCGAACCGGAAATCCACCAGGGCATCGCCGGCGATACCAGAGGAGTAGGCTTCGAAATTCCCAGGATGACTCTGGGGCCGATCGATCGCACCAACTTCCGCATCAGCGTAATCAATGGAATGGCTTCAGGCACTGCCTTGATTGGCAGATCGTTTCTGGGAGAATGGCAATACACGATCGACAATGACGCCAGAATAATTCACTTTCTAAGGCGCTGAGTCGAAGCTTAAAAGCCGGTCGGCAAAGCCTGAGGTTGAGCCTGTTGCTGAGCAGCGCCTTGCTGCTGCTGTTTGTAGGCGTCCACTTTCTGTTGATAGTCGGCGCGACTGGCTTTGTATTTTTCCATGATCTGCATTTTCTTGCCGCGAAATTCTGCCAGTTTCATAATGTCGTTCTGGCCCTGACGACGAGCTCCGTCGTAAACATCGCGCATGTCATTGATCGTACGCGCTTCGTCGATCGCCTTTTTCAGCAAATAACGATTGAGATCCTTAAAATCCAGAGGCTCTATGCTGCGCAATAGCAAGCAGAGCTCATGCGTGACCGGCTCATCGTCGATCATTTCCTTGACTGCCTTTCTGCTCAAATCATCCATGCCCAAAACTTTGGCTTCGCGGCTGAATTTAAGCGCTTCTTCGACAGAATCGGCTTTGTTGTAGGCCTTTTCCATGGCCAGGTGGCTAATATCATTAAGAGCGACTTCCTGCGCTTTGTGTGCCAGATCCAACAACTCATCGACACTGTTGGAAGTGCCGACCAGATTATTGACCGCCTCGCGAGTCACTTCAAAACAGCCATAGTGCCGCGCTTTTACAGCCAGTTGAATGAAATCCTCACGCGTCTGGCAGAAAGTCAGGGCTTTGGATAGGCAAGCGCGGCGCACCTCCAGCATGGGATGTCCGTATGCCTCGGTGTAAGCGGCAATAGCCAGGCATTTCGGTATGTCATTGGCAGTGGCGAGCGCATTCATGATCATGGGAGTCGCTTTTGCGGGTTGCCGTTTCATATATTTAGCGGCGCGCTCTAATTCAATTTGCGCCTCGTCGGTGAGGGGCGAGCCGGGCCACGGCTTGTGAGCGGCCAGAGCCACCTGGCTCATTAGCAGTCCGGCGCCTACCAGTGACAGAGTGGTGCGCAGGTATTTCGAACGCGATGAAAAACTAGGTCTCACTGTCTAACTCCTCGTTTCTGCCCCAGAACAAACCCGCTTCTGCCTTATGGGGGCCCATTCTACAGGAAGTCTTCCCAGCTAGTGTTCCCCAAAATGCTAAAGATCTAGCTTGAGCGTGGTCAATTCATTTTGCCCGAGGTCCAGCGAAACTTGCTTGCGACCGTCACCACTGCCGAATTGAAGATTGGCAACGACCGAGCCGTCAAGCTTTGCCAGCCCGGCTTTCTTAACCCTGTCGGAAAGTGAGCAAGTCACTTTCTGTGCATCGAGAGTGACATTCAAAAGGCGAACCATGACTGATTTGCCCGACTGATCCATGTGCATCGAGCGAACCCGCACGGCATTATTGTCCAAGGTCAAGAAGGGCTCAGTCGACTCGGCTTTGGCCTCGCCTGCGAGCAAAAGCCAGGTCGTACCTTCATATTGATCGGCCAGTGCATAAGCTTCGGGAAGATCGCCCCCATTTCCTGATTGTTGTTTGCCGAAAATTCCCAGAGGCGCCCAGCCGTAATTGACGATATTCTCTGCCAGCGAATTCGCTCCCGGTGTAGGCAATGAAGGACCGGCACCGCCTCCGCGCGTGCGCAGCCTGGGGCGCGAAAGTTTGGACACGGCGCGCAATAAGGTTATGGAAACGCTGTTGTCCTGCGTTCCATATTCGGGCAAACCAAGATTGAAAAAAGCTTGCTGTTCGGCAAGAAAGAAACGCTGGCAGGGAAATCTGTCCAGAGGAGCCTCATGTCCGGCTGCCACCGGCAGGGCAACAGGCTCTGCAGTATGCCTGCGTTTGACAACGCTGAAGTGATTTTCCGAAAGAGTTTTTTCTACTTTCTTGGCGGTAGAAAAAACGACTTCCAGACGATGATCTTCCGAGCGGTTGTTCCACTTAGTCTCGAAGAATACGATAGGAACGCCTTTCTTCAAAAGGATCTCGGTTGTCACTTCATGCTTCACCAATTCCACCGAGCGTACATATTTGACTGCTCTTTCCGGCACTCCCGGCTTCTCGAATGGAATCGCGTCCTCGCTTTCCATCTCGATTACTCTAAGAGGAATTTCCAATTCATAAGTTACAGAAAGCGAGCCGACCAGAGGACCTCTCTGTCTTTGTGAGACTGTCAGCACTTTAGACACGACCGGCACATCGGCAACAATCGGATCGTGATTGTAGGTGTCTCCGGCGTCTGCCACGTCTCTAAACGAATGTCCGAGTTCGTATCGCAAAGGCTTGCCCTGCCCTGCATTGGCTTCAACCACGAGATTGCCGGCATCGGTTATTTCCAAACGAAGC
>PNKB01000213.1 GCA_013997645.1 Cyanobacteria bacterium PR.3.49 | reverse complement strand
GCAATCAAAGGGGTTGTTCAGTCATCCTGTAGGTTTGGTTTACGAACGCTCAGGAAGGCGGCGATATGCGTGCCTCACGATTTACGCCGCTGTAAAAGTCCGGTGAGGCAAGTCGGGCATCAGAACAACTCGACACTTGCCGGCCTGTTCTTTTGCTCGCGACAGGGCGTCCCAACTGAAGGCGGGTGCGCTCCGATTGATGCGGGAAATCAGTAAAGAAATCCCGTACCAACCGGAGCGCACCACCTCGCCGGAACGCCTTTGAACGGTTTGCGCCGGTATTGGCTTGTGCCCTTACCGGCTGGCGCCGTTACTTCTTGGTGACCACGCAGTCCACCTGCTTGTCGCCGAAGAAGAGCTGGTAGACCGGACACAACTTGGCGGTCGCCTTGATGTCGTCCAGTTCCTGCTGGGTCAGATTGCCGCTCACTTCGATGTCCTCGGAGATGACGGAAATCTTCTTGGTGGCGTCATTGGGGTCAGTCTGCTTGCTCTCGGTCACGGTGACCTTGAGCGACTGAATGTCCCAGCGCGCCTTGCCGTTGACGAGCTTGCTGCCGCGCGACGTGATGGTCATGGCGGTGCAGGCACCCAGCGCCCCGAGAGCGAGCTCTTTGGGGTCAAGACCGCTGTCGTTGCCGCCCGAAGTCACCGAAACGTCGGAGACGACGGAGTGGTTGCCGTTGCTGATCTTCTGCTGGTACTTTTTACCGGTCGAGCCGGTGACACTTACGCTTGGCATAGGGTTTTTCTCCCGTATAGTCTTGCCGCCCGCAAAAATGCGAGCCGGCAGAGTGCATGTGTTTCAGTGAAGAAATGCAAGCCGGCAGGCCGGTGCAACGCAGTTGGCAAACTGAGCTGCACCCGCCTGGGACGCCGGCTTACTTCTTGGCCTTGTCCTTCTTCGGCTTGGGCGCGTCCTTCAGCGCAGCACGCAGCTCGCTGTTGATGACGTCCAGAACCGTGACGCGGCTGTACCGCTTGTCCTCGGAGGAGATGATGAACCAGGGAGCGTAGTCCGTGCCGGTGCGCAGAAACATCTCGTTCGCGCAGGCGGTGTACTCGTCCCAGTGCTCACGCGCCTCGAGGTCGTCGGGCGTGAACTTCCACTGCTTGTTCTTGCGGCGGTCTTCGAAGCGCTTCCACTGCTCGTCCTTGGTGATGTCGAGCCAGAACTTCACGACGATGCACCCCTGCTGCTCGAGCAGCCACTCGAAGGTGCGAATCTCCGTGTAGGACTTGTCGAGATCTTCCGGCGACGCCAGCTTTTTCACGCGCTCGACGAGCAGGCGTTCGGCCCAGCTGCGGTCGAAGACGCGCATCTGACCCTTGGCGGGCATGCGGTCGTTGCGGAAGAAACGCCAGAGGTACGGGTGAGCCCGCTCTTCCTCGGTCGGCTTCTTGATGGGCACACCCTGGAAGACGGACATGTCGAAGCCGAGCGCCTCGACGATACGGGCGGTCGCACCGGATTTGCCGGCGCCGTCGCGGCCCTGGAAGACGACGATCAGTGCGCGGCCGGAGGCTTCCAGCTTGCGCACGAGCTTGTTGAGCTCGATCTCGCGCTTCGCGAGCGCCTTCTTGTACTTCTTCTTGGAGTCGATAGCGAGCTTGTGGTCGACCTCGCCGAGATAGTCGAAGCCCTTCTCGTCGTGGAAATCATCCGTCGGCGAATGGAAGTGGCGAGCGACTTTGATGGCGCCGTTATCGAGACGCGTGACCTTGTCTCCGATCGGCTTGTGAATCTGCTTTTTGGCCATTTGAGTTCCTTTGATCGTGATGAACGCGCGTAAGGCGGTTCGATCGCGGATATCAGCTGTTGGGCTGGTGAGTATGTGTCAAAGAAGAAGGGCAGCTGAGCCGCCCTTCTTCTCGACTTGCGATTGACAGAGGGAAACAGCGATCAGCCGGCTACTTCACCCCAGAGGTAGAAGTAACGCTTGAGCACGTCATCCGTTGCCGGTCCCGGGCCCAGAGTCTGGCGATTCACGACCGCACCGTTATTGGTGCTGAGCGTGACCAGCTCCACCTGCAAGAGTGCGCCGCTGCTCATGTAGCTGAACCGAGCATCAATGGTCGGGCGCTGGTGAGCGTCGACCTGGCGAATTCTTTCGACCTTCGTCTGACTGGCGTTGGCGTCATACACCGTGCGGCCGCCGAAGAAGCCGTTGGGCTCATAGCGGGTGACGATGATGCGCTGTCCGTTGTTGTCGGACGTGACGACGAACTGGTATAGGAAATTCTGGCTCGAGCCGAACTCCATGCGATTGACCAGAGCACCGCCGGCAGTGCGACCTGATACGGTGATTCCGCACGAATGCTCATCCACCGTCCAGGTGTAGACGCGCCACTTCACTGCGTTCTGCAGATAGGGCGCGATGATTGCCGGTTCTGTTTTGGTAGTGTTGGACCGGATGATCGGGCAGGCTGGAGCAACCGGCTGCGATGGTACTACGACCACCGGAGGGTTGCCGCCACCGGGTGGCACTGTGGTGCCACCGCCATTGTCACTGCCGTTCCCGCGGGGCCACAGCGCCACTGCTGCAAGTACGGCGAAGATAAAAAGCAAGATCGCCCACAGACTCTTCTTGCCCTTCGGCTTATCCGGCTCGGGTGGAGGCGGAGGAGGCGGTGGGGGCGGAGGAGGCGGAGGAGGCGGCGGAGGAGGCGGAGGAGGTGGTGGAGGCGGAGGCGGAGTGGGTTTGCACTTGCAGCCGCAGTCCTTCTTGCAGGCGCAGGAGCGCTTGCAGTCGGTACCGCAGTGACATGTGCAGCCGTGCTCATCCGGAACACCGCGACCTGGTTTTTGCCGCACCGTCATTTTCACGTCCACGGTCAGCTCGTGCTCGCGGGGCGGGCATTCGCTGCCGTCATCGGCTTTTCCACCGGTGTTGACGGTCATAGACAGTTTGGCTTCCGCCTCTTTGTGCGCAGTGGTGCCCACATTGCCCATGCGCGAAAGCGCTTCCTCCGTGCCAATCTTGCCGAACGTTTCGAGAATGCGGCGGTACTCGGCATCGCGTGCCTCGTCGCTCATCCCCGATTCGCAACCGTCCTTCGTGGGCGGCGGGTTCGTATCGGTGTCCGTGTCCGGCTTGGGAACCGGATTCGGATTAGGAGTCGTCGGATTCGGATTTGGATTCGGCTGAGGCGTCGGCGTCGGCTCATCGCCTTCGTCTGAGCACCCGCAACCATCGTCCGGCTGACCCGCGCAGCGCTCGTGCCGAAGCCGATTGGCTTCGCGCGCCTGCTTCAAACACTCTTCGACTTGCAAACGCAGTTCGTCGAGCGTGCCCGAGTTGTCGATCACGCGATCGGCCAACTCAGCCTTCTTCTCCTGGGGCATCTGCGCGGCAATGCGTGCGCGCGCCTGTGCCTCGTCCATGCCCTTGCGAGTCGCGTCTGCCACAAGGCGTTCGACTTGCAGCGCCGGATCGATGACCAGACACCAGGTCTCGTGGTATTCGCCGAGGAGATTGGACTCGAAAAGAAGGGGCACCAGAGCCGCGACCACAGGCGTTCCGGAAGACTTCATGCGCTCGCGAGTGACGCGGCGAATCTCCGGGTGGAGAATGGCTTCCAGTTGCTTGCGGGCATCGGGCTTGTCCGGTGCAAAAACGATAGCGGCCAACTTTTGCCTGTTGATGGGGCCGCCGGGGGCGTCGACCAGGTCATTGCCGAAACAGGCAAGAACGCGGTCGTACGCTGGATTGGGTGAGTTCAGAAGCTCATGCGTGACGTGGTCGGTGTCGATAACAGGCACACCGAGTTGCGCCAGCATTTTGCCCATGGTCGATTTGCCGGCACCGATCGACGATGTAATGCCGATTCGATAGGGGCCCTTGCAGTCAGTGCTGCGCAAGCCGCTTTTACCAGCATTCGACAGATGCTTGTCATTTGTGCTCATACTGGATCTCTCCATTGCAGTTGAAGCGACAAGAAACGCGCCCCCGGTGAGCTGTGAAAAAGCTCAAAAGAGGCGCGCGTCCTGATAGCTATTTAGTTCAGAAGCTTGAGACGAAGATTTAACGAGTGGAGATAAGGATGAAATGAAAACTTGAAAAACCTAGCGAATATGAGGTTTTGAATTCAAGGGGATTAAAAAACGTTTTGGCTTATAACTAAGCGCGAGTTAAGACTGGCGAGAACACTTGGTCTCACTTCCTTCCAGAGTTTGCCGGCGTTGACATGCGGGTCGCGCGAGCCACAGCCGCGCTATCCGCGCCAGCTGTTTCGCCTTGATAAGGCGCTGCACATCTGGAGGCGCACTTGAAAAAGCATGTGAAGGCGCGCTCAGAAAACTGCGGTCGGGTAATAAAGGTCAAGCCATCGGCAGGTGAAGAAAACAGCGAGCACGAGCGCAAATACGAGCAAGAACCAGTCCAAAAAACTCATGCGCTCGGGATCTAACACGGGGTTACCTGCTGGCTGTTTGATTTTCCTGTTTACCGATTGTTCCTGAGAACAGTTTATGCCGGTATAATCTGTTTTTCGTACTAAAGGGGCGCTTACTTGTCTGGCGCTCCGGAATTTGTAAAAGGTGATTTCATTCCATGAGCAATGCTCCTCAGCTACTCGGTATTTTACTCTGTGAGCGCGTTTTACAGGATGTCTTGCGCAGAGATGCCATTTCGCTTATCAACATTCACAACGGCATCAGCTCACAATCTTTTCCGACGCTGATCCCCTTGCTTTACGCATTTGCGCAGCTCTCTGCCTCGTCCAGTCAATTCAAGTATCAATTCAAAGTGCTCGACTCCCGCGGGACTGTTATTACAGCTTCTCCCATTGCACAAGTAGAACCGCTCACCAACGGCGAAAGCACGCACAAAGTGATGAGTGCATTCACGGGACTTATCTTTCCTTCCGAAGGTTCCTATCGCGTAACTCTCGAGGTTGAAGAAAGAGAAATCGGCAGCTTGCCATTTCAAGTCGTGCAGATAGCTCAAACCGAGACGGCTAACGCTTAAAGGCTCTGCCCAAATTGTAGTAATTGAAGCTAACCGCCGGTTACCTTTTGGGGACGGCGGTTTTTGCTTTAGCTGCTGAATTAGCCTCAACTGGTCTGGATTCGCTTTTCTTGAGTTCGGATTTGATGGTTGAAAGTGCTTTTGGCGGCGTTTTTGCCGAAGCTTTGCTGAGCGCTTTTACTTCTTCGGCTTGCGGATAATAGTGGCGCAGCTGCTCTGCAACCAGCTTGGCCTCATTGATTTTGCCGGCTGAAGTCGCCAGTCTGTATTTCGCCCAGAGTCCGGCCCAGTTTGTCGGTTCCAGCGTAAGCGCCTGATTGAGCACCTTTTCAGCCATGTCGGTATGATTGAGCTGCACGAGGATCAAACCGGCTGCCACCATCACCAGTGGCTCGGCAACTCCCAGCTTGGCCGCCGTGCCCAGTGTCTTGCGTGAGGCGACGAAGTCTTCTTGCGATTTTGCGTGTTTGAGCCTGGCCATGCTCATCAAGGAAGCAACTTGCGCCTGCACTCTTGCCTCGCCCGTGCTTTCAGCCAGTTTCATCGCATCGTCAAAACGCTTGAGGGCAATTTCTTTTCCTTCGTTGTCGTGTTTTGCTGCGGCGATATCCCATTCGAGCGCTGCAGAACTGGCTTTTGCCAGGGCTTGAATATTGGGAAAACCATCTTCTTTCGCTTCTTCGGCCAGGTGCAGAAAATCTTTGATACTGCCGGCGGTGTCCGGCTTGACTAATTGCTTCTGTTGAATAGCTTCTATGCGGGCCGTAAGCTCGTTGGCCTTGCGCTTTTCCGGGGTCGTTTCCAATAGCAGTCTTTGTCCTCGGTAATCGACTGTCATTCTGTAGCGGCTCCAAAATGGATTGCCGAGAACCGCCAATTTCGTGCCGCCGGAAAAAATTCCGGCTGGAACCGCAGCATTTTGTGACGCCACGGAGAATACCGGATTGTTGACTGTGATGTCTCCCAGTTTGATGTTTTTGAAACGCACAGAGCTTGTCTTGATGCGCCTTCCGTCCAATCCCAATACATCTCCCATGGGCAGAAGAGAGGTGGGCAAAATTGATTTGACCACGCTTTCGGAAATATTGTTGAAGGCGGCCCCCGTATCGACCAGGCACGTCACCGGCACAGCACCATCGATGATACCGTCGACTGCCAGTCCGGAGACGCCGAGAGCAGGTTTGGTTTTTACTATTTCTACATTGCGTAAATCAGGACTGCTCGCCGGATCGCGCAGTATCAGCTGCTTTTTTTCGTAGTCGAAAGTGATGAGAAATCGTTTTAAAACATTGGCGCCCAAGAGTCCGGCCGGTCGTGCTCCGATTAGGTGATCGAAGCTGGCCAGGCTGGTTACGGCTACAGGAACGTTTGTAAGAGAGACATCACCGATGGACATTGTTTCCAGGTTCATGTAGTTCATGGATACACTGCCGGCGCCTGTAGTCATGGCGATATTGGAAGGTTTGAACTTGCCCAGAGTGCCGGCTACTTCTTGATCGAGAATGCTTTGGGTGGCACCGGTGTCGACGAGAAATCGCAAAGTTTGGCTATTGTTGACGGTAACTCGCACCACGATTTCATTGGATAGGTATTCGAATGGAATAGTGACCGGACCATCTTTCAGTCTGGCAATAGGCTTTTCGGTCGGTATGCTGAAAATGGAATCGTCGACGGTACTGGGCACGATCGACTTGATATCGGTTTCTGCTGATTTTTTCTCGCCACTGAATTCGGTGATTCGATAAGGCATAACTGAGCCCATAATCGGACGATTGTCGCTGTATTCGCAGATTTTTACTGCGGCGACGCCTTGTTCTAGATCTGTTCCGACATACTCGCTGCGAGCGATCAAATGTGTTTCATCGTCTGCATAAAATATTGATGGTTTGCCGTCGTCAGCGTAGATTTTCAATCCCGTGCAAGGACGTCCGGCGATCTCGCGTCTGTCGGCCGGCTCCAGTTTTGTGCCGGGCTCGCCCAGTTTCAAAAGCAGCACCATGCCGTGTTTTACTTCTTCAACAATGCGCTGGGTGGTCGTTTCATCCGCAGGAAAAACGTGCTCGCCCTGCTGAATCCAGCATTGTTTGCCATCATATCCGGTGACCATCGGTTGACCCATCAACTCGATTCTTGAGCGCAACATCTCGCCCTTGGAAATGGTCTCCGTTTCAAAAGTGTTGCAGGCGCCGGATATCGTAGAAAACTGTTTCAAATCACCAATGCTTTTGAAGGCCATCGCGTCCAGCTCTTTCATTTTTTGGTAGCCGCCGTAGGCTGCCAAAATTTGTTCGGACAATTGTTTTACATCTATAGGCGCGAGATTTTGGTTGCTCTTGCTGCTGGCGGCCGCGGGCGCACTGGCTGCGCCGTTAGGAACCGCCTTTTTTGCCTCGGACAGGGGCGAGCAAATCGGGTTGAGCAGCGCCGCCAGCGACATAAGAGTAAGCGCTCGGCGAAAACGGTCTTTGGACATCAACATCTCACTTTTTTGCAACTGAAGATTTGAAACTATATGCAATTTGGATTGAAATTAGAGGAATGCCGCAGCGAAATCTCTAAATGTCAAGCGTCTTGACTCTCTCTGTATCTCTATCGATATACTGTCATATTTGCATTAGTTATATGTACACTTGCCGAATTGAAAAGACTTTCTACCGGCAAGATGCTATAGTGGCGTGAGTACAAATTGTAATCACGCAACTACAAATGGCTGAAAAGACAACAAACATAAGCCTTCGCGTTCCGGAAGAGTATAGAAAACGCCTCCAGCTTCAGGCTGATAAGAAGGGCATAAGTTTCAACGCTCATCTGTTGCGAGTTATGGAGATTCATTTGATGAGCTCCGGCTTTGGTCCGCCCTCGCTGACATCCGCATCGGGTCGGCTTTTCCAGGTTCGTTGCGAGCCGTACCTTGACAATGTTGATGAAACAACTTGGGCTTTCTTTATCGATGAGCCGAAATTTGAAAAGGAAAGAGCCTACTATTTAATCGGGATTGGGCGAACCATCCTTCGCGATTGGCAGGTGAAGGATAAAGCACAAGTGTCGAAAGAGGTAGGCTTGGCGTTGCTCAATTACTACAATAGACGCGGCATGGAAGCCGACCGGCTTGTTTTCAACCAGTATCCTGGCACTGAAAACGACGGGCGTCGGGTTTTGCAGGTCGCCGAAGTGCCGGAAACTCTCGAGCAATTGTTGGATGCTCTCATGACCGACAAATGGACTGACAAATTTGTCAGCCAGGATGAAAAGAGTCAGGACATTCGCCGAGGACGACCGGAATCAGCCCTCTATCGCTGAGAGATAGAGAACGACAAAAAGCCACAGGAAGGACCCGAGTAAAGATGTTCGAATTTATCGCCGTATTCGCAGTCAGTTATGTGTTGCACGCTTGTGGAATCACAATTGGCTATCATCGACTGCTTTCCCACCGGGCATTCTCTTGTCCGAAACCGGTAGAGTATTTCTGGGTTTTCCTCGGACTTTTGGCTTTCGAAGGTTCTCCTATCTGGTGGGCGACCATACACCGCGCTCACCACCGCTACACGGATATGGAGAAAGATCCGCATTCACCGCGCAACGGCTTGATGTATTCACTGACCGGTTGGCTAGCCGAAAAAGAATATTTGCCGCATCTGGATCCGCACAAACAGTGCAAAGATCTGCTCAAAGATCCTATCTATCGCTTCATGGAATGTGGCGGCAATCTGCAAGCCAGCCACGGACTTTCCTTCGCCATCGGTTTTGGCTTTAGAGCAGTGCTCTGGGCTCTGTTCGGTTGGAAAGTAGCTCTGGCAAGTCTTCTTGCCGGTTTTGCAGTACTGACTATTCCGCTTATGTTGAACGTCATCTGCCATTTGCCTGCCTGGGGTTACAAAACCTATGCCGGTGATGACGACAGCGTCAACGTCTGGTGGGTCGGCCTGCTCGCCATGGGCGAAGGCTGGCACAACAACCACCATGCCGCACCCGGCTCTGCCAGAACCGGCATGTTGCCCTGGGAATTCGATCTTTCCTGGCTGATTATCCAAGCCATGCACAAGCTCAAGCTCGTCACCCGCATGAATGTCGCCACGCACTATCAGCTTTTCCGCGCTTCGATGAAGCGTCAGGCAGCTCAAGCGCGCGCCGGCAAAGCGCCTACACACAGACTGTATGAAGTCGGTTCTCGCAAGCGCAAGCGGGCTCGCGTAAAAGCTTCCTGATAGGCGTCTAAACGCCTCTGAGAGCTTTCAGAATTGATTAACGGCCCGCTTGCAAGCGGGCCGTTTTTTTGTGTGCC
>PNKB01000212.1 GCA_013997645.1 Cyanobacteria bacterium PR.3.49 | reverse complement strand
ATTAGACTGTTTCCATGTAGTCTTCATTATCAATTGATAGGATTTGTCAATTGGAAACCGGGCAACACCTGAGCGATGATTTTTAGCAGTCTCAGCTATTTCATATTTTTACCAATCGTGTTCGCGGTCTATTGGCTGAGTCCTGAGCGCGCGCGAAAGTTTATTCTTCTTGTCGCCAGCTACATCTTTTACATGAGCTGGTTGCCCGTATACGGCTTGCTTCTCTTTGGATTGACGGTCGTCAATTATTTCATCGGCCTGGCTCTTGAGAAAAACAGAAAGAGCGGCTGGCTTTTGGCTCTGACTCTTTTTGTCAATCTGGGCGCCCTGGGCTATTACAAGTACACGAATTTTTTCATCAATACGCTGGTTGATGTCTGCAAGAGCGTGCCGTTTCTCAGCAGCTTGCCGCTTGCCACTAATGATCATCCGGTTCTGAACATCATTCTTCCGCTCGGTATTTCTTTTTTCGTTTTTGAGTTTATTCATTACACTGTCGATATACGGCGCGGTTCGTCTGCGATAAAAAATCCCATCGATTTCGCGTTGTTCTCTGCTTTTTTCCCATCGCAGATTGCTGGTCCAATCAAGCGCTATCAGCAATTTGATCAGCAATTGAACGAAGCGAAAGTAATGAAAAAGGAGGATCTTGTCGAAGGTCTTGCTTACATCACTAAAGGGTTGTTCAAGAAAGTCGCGCTTGCCGACAACATGGGCATGATTTCGCAGTTAGGTGCGGTGCCTGGTGCAAGTCTAGGCACTGCCGATGCTTGGGTGGTGATGTTTTGTTTCCTCTGGCAATTGTATTTCGACTTCTCCGGCTACACGGATATGGGCATCGGCTCGGCGCGATTGCTCGGCTTTCATATTCCCAACAATTTTGATTTGCCGTTTGTCGCCTCGAAAAACTTGATTGAATTCTGGCAGCGTTGGCACATAACCCTTTCCACCTGGCTGGGTGATTACGTTTTGACGCCCTTGAAAGGAAGGCGTCCCAGCCGAACCAAGTTCAATATCTGCAGTGTCATCACAATGCTTGTCTGCGGTCTCTGGCACGGAGCGGCCTG
This sequence comes from Cyanobacteria bacterium PR.3.49, assembly GCA_013997645.1. Lineage (GTDB taxonomy): Bacteria > Cyanobacteriota > Vampirovibrionia > Obscuribacterales > Obscuribacteraceae > QKMZ01. The sequence goes on along the minus strand of PNKB01000212.1, from coordinate 8,263 downwards.
GCATTTTGTCGCCTGGGGATTGATGAACGGGTTATTGCTCGTTGTCACTCGCGAGTATGTCAGATTTACAAGAGAGACCAATTGGCTGAAAGCAATTCATGCTCAGTCATGGACAGTGCCGGTCGCGTGTTTCGGAACCTTCTTGCAGCTTTGTCTGTTTCAGTCATTTTTCATTGCGCCCACGATTCCTGATTCTTTCGACCTTATGAAAGCGATGTTGTTATACCGCCCTTCCACCATGGAATCGGTAAGCTTGCTTTGCCAATCACCATGTGTGGTGGCGGGCGTCCTCTATTGCATCTATGGAATTCTCTTTGTCAAACTGCCCTACATGCCTGACTTGCCGGTAGCACGCATACAGCAATTCCTCACCGCCAATACTTCCAGAAGAGTGGCAATTTGCGCTGCCATCTGTGTTGTGGCGGTGGCATTCTCTCCGGATGCAGTTTCCCCTTTCATTTACTTCCAGTTTTAGTCGGGTGATTGCGTTATGACACAAGCCACAATCGAAAAACCCGTATCAGCGAGCGAACCGGCTGCCAAAGCCGACGAAAGGAAAAAGCGTCCGCTGTGGAAATCTTTAGCTGAATTCGTATTAGTTTTTCTTCTCTGTCTTCTCCTCATGGAGCCTGTTTTGACCTTTGCAGGCGTCGTCAATGACGAAAACCTCGATGTGGACAAGCAAGTAGGATGGGCTCCCATGCCCAATCGAGCCTACACCTACAGGAAGGAAGGCTTCAGCAATACCAGAATCAATTCTTTCGGTATGGTTGATTTCGAGAGAAATCTGCAAAAGCCCGCCGGCACATTCAGAATTGCCGTAATGGGAGACTCGTTGACGGAAGGCCAACAGGTTGCGCAGGACAAGACCTACTGCGCGGTATTGGAAAAGCTGCTCAATGGCGACAAAGGCGGCAAGTTCAAAAAATACGAAGTCTTGAATTTCGGCGTATCCGGATACAACCTTGGACAAGAGTATTTGAGAATGAAGACGCTTGCACTGCGTTTCCATCCCGATCTTGTCATTATCGCCTCGCGGGTGGGTGGCTTGTTGTGGATGGGGCCGGATCCGAAGCTGGGATTTTTCAACGCTCGCCCCGTATTTGGTGTCATGCCCGATGGCACCCTGGTTGAGGATCACAATATTCAAAATCACTGGCTTAAGAGCGGTGAGGGCAAGCGTATGCAAAATACGCGTTGGCTCCGTTATCACAGCCGTACCTGGGGCATTATCAGCAAATCCGCTTCGCAGTTCGCAGTTTTCAAATCCTATTTGCAAAACCAAATTAATGAGTTTGCAGTCAGCCTGAAAAACCTCAACCGCCAAAACACAGCGACAACGGCTGCAACAGCCGAAATACCTGTCGTCGCTTCCAATCTTCCACTCACCACGGCCCCTTCTTCGGAAGTTTTGAACTCAGCCCTCCTCTATCTGGGCCGAGTCGCAGACGGTATCCTGCGCGAAAGCAAAAAAGAGTGCGACAAGGCCGGATGCGATCTGATGTTGGCTTACTTGCCCTTCAAGCAAGAAAACAGGGATCCTGCGGAGGCAAAGATTTTTGCCGAGTCCGCCAAAAACAATTCTCTTAAGTTCATTGACTTGAACCCACCTATCGATGCTCTGCAAAAAGACAGCAAGATTCCTTTTTACTTTACCGCTCATTATTCAGTGGAAGGCAACAAGCAGATAGCTCGGCAGTTGCATCAGTTTTTAAAAAGGTCAGGTTATTGAGTTGGTGAACCAAGCCACCCTTGAAAAACCGGAATTAAGCAGTTCTGCGCCCTTGCCAAAGCGAAGACCAAATTGGCTTGTGCTGGGGTTTGAGTTCTTAGCCATTGTTGTTGTCGGCTTACTATTGCTGGAGCCGCTAATGACGCTTGCCGGCGTCAACAACGATGAGTTTCAAGATTTCAACCCATCATCCGGCTGGTCGCCTTTGCCGAATCGAACTTATGTTACGCGCTCGGAAGGGTATGGCGGATCGACGATCAATTCGCTGGGAATGGCCGATAAGGAGCGAACACTTGAAAAACCACCCAACACTTATCGCATGGCTGTTTTGGGCTGCTCGCAGACGCAAGGCGACCTGGCTCCCATGCCCGAAAGATTTACGCGCCTGGTTGAAGACCAACTCAATGCCGAAGGTGGTCCGGTCAAATACGAGGTGCTTAACTTCGGCGTCTCTGCTTTTTCAATCGGGCAGGAATATGTGAGACTGAGAGATTTCACTCTCAAATTTAAACCCGATCTGGTTTTATTCAATGCTCGGCCCAACTCGCTTCTGTACATGGGTCCTTATCGTGCCAAAGGGGTGCGCAACTCGCGTCCAATTTTCGGTATCATGCCGGACGGGACGCTTGTGGAGGATCGACACTTTCAACATCACTGGATGAAATCCGGCGAGTTTCGCTTTATGCAAGACACCCGCTGGTTACGCTTCAATAGCCGTCTCTGGAAATTGACATCGAAAGCGTCATATGCGCTCAACGAAGCCAAAGACAAAACGATCAATTCAGTGCTGGCGCTGTTCCATATAAAGGCGCCGACTCAAGACCAGCCGGAAGTGCCTTCTTTGATGGGACAAAAATTGAATCCGGCGCAAGTCGAGGCTATGAAGTATCTTGGACGAGTTGCCGAAGTGATCATATTGAAGTCCAGGGAATTGTGCCAGAAGCAGAATTGCAAGTTCATGCTGGTCTATTTGCCGGCAATTAAATCAACGCGCGACGATCGAGAAGCCGCAATCTACCATGAGTTTGCAGCGCGCAATCATCTCAACTTTGTCGATTTCAATCCACAATTTGACGAGATTGGAAAGGATCCCAAAAAGAAGTTGTTTCGAATTTGTCACTTCGATGCAGAGGGTCACCGAGCTCTTGCTGCTCTAATCACGCAAGAACTTAAGAAGCAAAACCTTCTCTACAGAGCAGGTGCAACGAAACAATGATATTCAGCACCCTCGAATACATATTTTTCTTTGCCGTCGTATTCCCTCTCTATTGGTGCACGGCGGGAACACTGCGAAATCTGGTTCTGCTGGTCGCCAGCTATTTCTTCTACATGAGCTGGATGCCGATTTACGGCGTGCTCATTTTCATGATGACGATAGTCAATTTTGGGCTGGGATTATTGATTGAGAAAAACAGAGACAATCGACCTCTCTTTATTTTCTCTATTGTCATCAACGTCCTTACTCTCGTGTATTACAAGTACACCAACTTCCTGGTCTCCTCACTTTTCGATGGACTTCGACAGTTGTCCGTTTATGTGCCGCGGATTTCTGTGGCATCGACCAATCCTGTCTACGACATAATTCTTCCTCTGGGAATTTCGTTCTTCACTTTTGAATTCATTCACTACCTTGTTGATATAAAACGTGGTTCGCCTGCACTGAGAAAGCCGATCGACTTTGCTCTATTCACTGCGTTTTTCCCCTCTCAGATTGCCGGTCCGATCAAGCGTTATTTGCAGTTTGAGAAAGAACTGAATGCACCCAAAGCTATCAACAGAGCTGACATGCTTGAGGGCTGCGGTTTGTTCGTTCAGGGGTTGTTCAAGAAAGTCGCACTGGCAGACAATCTTTCGATTGTCACTGCCACTGGTTTTGCTCATGCGCAAAATCTATCGACCGTTGATGCCTGGGTTCTGATCGTCGCGTTTTTTCTGCAACTCTATTATGATTTTTCCGGATACGTTGATATGGGCGTCGGCTCGGCTCGTATGCTGGGAATTCATTTGCCGCCGAATTTCAATTTGCCATATGTCTGTGCCACCAATCTGAAAGAGTTCTGGGATCGCTGGCACATAAGTCTATCTAGCTGGCTGCGTGACTATGTCTATATTCCTCTGGGCGGCAGTCGGCGCGGCAAACTGACGACATATCGCAATATTCTTTTGACTTTCACAATCAGCGGTATTTGGCACGGCGCTGCATGGCACTATGTAATGTGGGGCTTCCTGCACGGCGTAATCGTTGTGGCTACGTACATGTATTTGGAAGTCGTGAAGGGCAGCCCAAAACTAACAAATTTCCACGCGCAAAAGTGGACGATACCATTTGCGGTGCTCTTCACCTTCATTACTGCAGCACTCCTGCAGACGATGTTTAGAGCAAATAACATGACCGATTGTATGACCATCTACGCGCATGCATTCATGCCCACAGCCGGTTCATCAGACATTGTCAAACAAATGCTGCAGTCGCCGGCGCTGGTCACTGTTCCTCTCTATTTATTGTTTGGATTGATTGCTGTTGAAGTATCATGGATACCGGCGCAGGCATTGCGTCCGGTGCGTGATTTCTTTACTGCGAAAGCATACAGGCAAGCGGCATTTCTGTTTGTCGCCCTCGTAGCTGCAATAGGATTTCAACCGGAAATTGCCAGTCCCTTCATCTACTTCCAGTTCTAGCTAAAAAGCGCGACTGCAATTTCAAGGCTTTGAAACAGTGCCGGGTGTTGGCACCACCGGTGGTGTGACGGCCGGTTGAGCTGGGTTCGGTTTGGCAGGCTCTGGTTTTTGCTCGCTTTGTGAATGCGTGTAATTGCGAGTATACAAATTTGTACCATGCGGACTGAGGTGGTGCCGGCCGTCTTTCGGTGCTTCCTGCAACAGTTTTTTCAAATTTTCTGCGCTCTTTTGCGTTTCGCTCGTCGGGCGCTGAGTTCGGTAATATCCGCCCTGATTGCCTTCATACTGCTGTCTCAAACCATCGAGGTAGCGCGACAACTCGGGCGGCACGTCATTGCCGTGCTTCTGCTGCATCCACCACGGCAACTGGCTGGCAGCCTTGTGTTTGGCATAAGGTGAATTGCCCTGCGATTGTTTGTCGAGAGTGGCAAGAGCCTTCTCCATTGCCGGATCCATTTTTGGCTCAAAGGATGATGGAGCCGCTTTCTTTGACAGTCCGTGCCCCTGCGCGTCGACATCAAGATAGTCGAGAGCTTGCTTGGCGAATTTGCCGACCTGCCCTGTGGGATCGAGCGCATACGCGATGCGAAATTCTCGCACTGCGCTTTCCATTTGTTTTAAATGCACACAGCAATTGCCCATGTAATAATGCAACATCGCATTATTGAAGTCAGTGGACATAGCCGCGCCCAGGTTGCCAGCCGCAGCGCTGAAATCACCGTTGCGATAGTCTTGAATGCCCTGAAGCAAAAACTTGTTGGCTGCATCAGCCGGTGCCAGCGAGGCAAAAAGCATAAGCGTCCAAGCGACTGCGAAACGCTTTGTATTGGCTTTTGCATGGGTGTTCATCTCAGCTCTCCCGGTCTTCCTTCATCTTACTAGTTTCAAAAACGATTTCACTTCATAATCAGCTCGGCGCCAAAATTGTTGACGGTTATTCGAGAGAGTCTCAATACCCCAAGGCAGGGCGAATAACCGGTTCCTGGTGTCCAGTCTATTTTTCCGGATACAAGCGAGTATTTCGGGCAATCCGGATTGCCACCCATTATCACGGGCCAGCAATAATTCGGCTCGTCTTTCTGCGGATTTTCTTTGACAATAGTGCCGGCCACGCCGTCCATTTGGATGGGAGAATTCATCCACTCTATCGGCAGCATTGGCGTGTCAGGATCGATTCTCATAATTTGAATTTTCGGATCGGTCAGATCCTGACTGGAGTAAGTTGGGTAGATTACAAATCCGTCGGCCGGCTGCTGCTTTTCCAACAAATTCTTCAATTCCTGCATCGTGTAGTCATGCTTGATTTCTTTGATCCGTTGCAGCATGCGCTCGAACATTTCCTGATAATTGCTGCCTTTCAAGGCTGTCATAGCCAGGAGCAAATTGGCGCCTTTGTACTCGTTGCCCAGGGAAGCATAGCCGTTCAAAATACGTCCATCTTTCAATTGATAGTTTTTGATCCCCTGTTGCGTTTCCGGCTCGCATTTGTAAGTCGTGGGCGCAGCCACTGATTTGCTTTGCCATTGCCAGAGGGCAGTGTTCTTGATGACGATTTTCACATAGGCATGCGGTATGGCCAGGCGGTAATCGTGGCGCGGGTTGGCCACGCTTGATGCGGAAGCAGCCAACGCATATTTGCTGCCCATATTTATGCCGTTGGCTCTGAATGCATTGGGCACTGGATTGCCATCTAAAGGCGCAGTGCGGCGATCGTTGGCATTGAAATTGGAATCCGTAGTCAGGTGCGGCATCTCATTGGGAATGAATGATGTGAAACAGAAATTCTTGCCATTGGCTTTGAACGGCTTGTAGCCGCTCACGTGATCGGCACTGGAGGGTGCCACTGTTCCGCCTTTGGGAATCTGTTTCTCATCGAATTTCAAATTGCTGGGCGCACCGCGATCGACCATTCCGACATCCCATCCTGGTCCGTCGACGGTTTTCAAATCCGATGAATTGCCCATCAACTTCGCTTTGCGCAGATTGGCCATCTCATTGAAAAACAGATCGAGGGCTTGTTTGTTTGTCACTGCATCGACCAAACTGTCGTTGGCATTTTGCGCTACTCTGTAGGCTTCGTCTGCGTTTTGAGTGGTGTATTGATTGGCCAATCCTTCTTTCTGGATCGCCTCGGCATTGGCATTGATCAAATACGCCTTGCCCCAAACGCGGTTGATATTGCTCATTCCAACCAGTCCGCCTTTGTCGGCAACGTCATTGAATTGATTGCCGATATTTACTTTGAGCGTGCCCACTTTTTTGGAAACGTTGAGAGCCGCGGCATCAACAGCATTACGCACTTCTCTGGAGCTGCTGTTGAGCGTCAGGAACTGGAAAACGATCACCAAAAGGATAATCAAAAATCCGGAAGCAATCGCTACCAGAATCATTGAAATGCCGCTCTGACTGCGCATTTTGCGTGACGGTAATGGGGGCGAGATCCGATGCATGCGAGTTCCTGTTTGGTCTAGTTGGGTGCAGGTGTGAAAACTATTGGTTCGATTGAACTGGCGCGGCAACTCACTTCAGTGTATCCGGGCAGAGGAATCGGCAGCTTGAGGTTCATCAAAGTGGCTACAGAAACCACGCCTTTGCCGGCGCTGTATTCAACGTCATCAACCATGACGCTTTGCACCATCCAAACGGGAGTGCAATGCTTCACCACATCTTCGGCGATGGTCTGGGCGCCGTCCTGGCTGGGTGCTTTCGCGGCCGCGCGGGCGGCCGCTTCGGCCAAATGCTCGTTGCTGTCCACGGCAGACATGAATGCGACGACATCGACGGCAGCCAGTCCGAGCGGGATCAAAATGACGAATCCGGTCAGTGCTTCTACTAAACTTTGAGCGCGATGGCCGCGTATCCGCCTTGCAGCAGGCTTTCGTCCTTGCGGCGCTTTAGCGGAACATATCATTCGGATTCTCCAGAGGCTTGGTGCGCGCGATGTTGATGACGACCGGCGCTCCCATACCCGGAATTTGAGCCAGGAATGGGATTTTCAAAAGCGGCTCGATCGAGACTTTGGTCTCCACGCTCACGTAGACTGCTACCTCGCTTATTTTGTAATTGACCGCCGTGAGCGGTGGGTTGGTCAAACGGGCAAGACCGCCCAGCGCCGAATTGGTCCAACGCAGGGGGATGCCGGCAATCACATCGCCTTTGGGAGAAACGGCCAGACTTTTGGGTGATTTCGAAGCTTCACGCAATTGCAGATCATTCAGCGTGACGACGGAATAGTAGCTGACGCCAAAATAAATCAGGTCTATAACCGGAAAGATTGCGAACATGCAGAGCAGAAAGAGAGCCGGTCCCGCTTCGCTCAATGCAGAGCCGCGACGGCGGCGTTCGCTCGAGTGCATTGTTCTTCTGTTTACGCCAAAACGGGTCTTGGTCATGTGAAAAGCCGCTCGCCCGGCACTGTTATCGCCCTACTTATTAACAGTTACCCAACATCAGGACTATTTTAAGAAATATGAGAATTGCCTAATAATTATATCAGAAGCTGATCAGAAGCTCTCTTAAGGAGCTTTGTACTGGATTAACTGTCCGACAGCAGCTTCTGACCGGATGCCAGCAGTGCGCAATAGGCTATGTCGGCTCCCAGCTGCTTGGTTGAGATCTCGTGCAGTTCGACTGCATCTTCCAGGCGTCTGGCTTTGCCGCCCAAAGCCGGCACAGCCAGTGGATCATGCAAAAGTTTGGGCGCCATAATCCAGATTATCTCGTCCACCAGATCTGCGTCTATCAAATGGCCGGCAAGGTTGCCTCCGCCTTCGCACAATACAGTGTTTATGCCTCTTTTCACCAGTTGGCGCAAGCCCTCTTCAAGGTCGAGGTGGACAATATCTTTCTGCT
>PNKB01000211.1 GCA_013997645.1 Cyanobacteria bacterium PR.3.49 | reverse complement strand
ATACTGCATTTTGATGCCAATGTCTTGAAATGTGGTGTGCCTGGAAAGCCTCATCATTGCTAGGTTTTTCTTTTTCTCTATAAGCGGAAAAATTCGAAAAAATCCGCCAGGTCAAAAAAGCGAAATCTGGTGCATTGGCACGCTCTAAATTTCTAAACAGAGCAAATTCGGCCACTCTGTGGCTACTCTTTTTGACCGTCTTTAGTCGGCGTCGCAAGCTTTTCCACCGGTCCGTAGCGCATGAAAAGGATGACCGCAAAGTTGTTTGCCACATGCGCCGTAATCGGTGCCCATAGCGAGTTCGTGGACTCTAAGGTGACGCCGAAAAGCACTCCGGCAGCCATCGCCCAGGCGCCGTAGGTCAAATAACGAAAGGTGGGCATGTGAAACATGCCGAATATAAACGCGGCAATCCAGAGATTGAAATCAAGCTGGAGGGCGCCGCGGAAAAAGACCTCTTCGCAAAAGCCGGAGACAAGAGCAATTATGACGATATCTGGAAAAGTGGAGTTTTTGAAAAGAGGTGCCACTTCTTTCAAAGCAATCTCTTTCATGGAAAGAAAAGGCCAGGCGTGCTTCTTATTCAAGACCCTCTCAAGCAGACTGGAAATAGCAAGAATGACGCTTGAAGTGATGACAAGCGCAATTCCTATCGCCAAGCCGACAGCGAAGTCCTGCCAGCGTGGTACCAGCACCGGTGCAAGCAAAATGTTGCCTAAATAACACCAGATTGTGGCAATCAGTAGCAGAACACTCTCTACAACAATTACTACGGTGAGCAGCATGCTCCGGTCCGGCTGAAAAGCCCGATCAGGTTGAAACTCTCGCATCGGAGAAAACGACCTCCGGTTTGAATTGATTTTCCTGGGTGTGTTTCAAAAGCCCAATATAGCAACCGTTTTGAACAGCCAGCAGAAATTGTTCGTTTGCGGGCGGGTCAGGCAAATCAATGATGCGGCCATTGAAAATATCGTCGGCATCGCTTTTAGTTACGTCCACTTTGCACAAGCCAAGTGCTTCTGCAAGGTCCGTGAAAATTGACTGCCAATCGGTTTTGCCAATCTGCTCTTGCAAGTTCTCCAGAGTGAGCGACTTGCTGATATGCAAATTTCCTGCTTTTTCTCTGACAAGTTTTTGAAGAACACCGCCTGTTCCCAAAAGTGCACCCATGTCGCGGGCAAGGGAACGTATATATGTTCCTTTGCCGCAGTGCACGCGAATTGCAAAGACTGGTGGTCTGACAAAAACAACATCCAGATCGTGCACTATCACCGTTCGCTCTGGTGCTTTTTCCGGTGCTTGTCCTTGCCTGGCTAGTTCATAAAGATGTTTGCCGTTGATTCTTATGGCGCTGTACACGGGCGGATGCTGTTTGATCGTGCCCACGAAATGCGGCAGGACCGCTTCTATTTGCTCAGCAGTTATATGTGAAGCGTCCATCTGCTCCAGGACTTCACCTTCCAGATCGTCTGTTGTCGTTCGTTTGCCTAGAAGAATTTCGGCGTAATAGGTTTTGTCCGACGGCAAATAGTCAATCAATCGGCAGGCCTGTCCGAGCGCCATCGGCAGAACGCCTTCGGCAAGGGGGTCCAGGGTTCCGCCGTGTCCTGTGCGTTTGATTTTGCTCAGACGGCGCACTCGTGCCACCACGTCATGTGAAGTCATGCCTGGGGGCTTCATCACATTTAGAAAACCGAAATGCACTTATTACTTTGCGCCTGAATTTTCGAGCCGGCTAGACTTCGCCGCGGGCAATCTTGCCGAGCAGATCCGATACTTTTGCACCGCGCTCGAGCGAGGTGTCCAATTTCAAATTTAGTTCCGGGGCAAACCGTAAATGCAGGCGGCGGCATAATTCGCCGCGCATGTAGCCGAGATGCTCATTGAGAGCTTCCATCGTTTTTTCGGCATCGCCTTCAGCACCGAATACAGAAACGAATACGCGGCAAGAACGGCAATCAGGAGTGGACTCGACATCGGTAATCGAAACAAGTCCTTTGATGCGATCATCTTTCAAATCGCGGCGAATAATTTCCGACAATTCTTTTTTTATCGACTGTGATACACGCAGCGCACGTTGTGTAGACATAGCTTAGATTCACCTCTCCAAGAAAGGTAGCAAAGGAAATTGGAAACTAAGAGCGGGTGATCTCGCGCTTCGTTTCTTGAATGACGTAGACGTTGACCTTGTCGCCTTCCTGCAGGTCATTGAATTTCTCGAAGCTCATGCCGCATTCAAAACCGGATGCCACTTCTTTGGCGTCATCTTTGAAGCGTCTGAGTGTTTCGATCTTGCCTTCGTAAACAATCTGACCGCCTCTGTCGATCTTGGCGATGGCGCCGCGCTGTACTTTTCCGGACAGAACCATGCAACCGCCGATAGCCAGCTGCTTGGATTTGAATACCTGACGAATTTCGGCTTGACCAATTTGTACTTCTGATTTGAGAGGCTGGATAAGACCTTGAATGGCCTTTTCCAGATCGTCTGTGATCTGATAGATGATGTTGTAGGTGCGAACATCCACGCCTTCTTTTTCGCTCACTTCCTGAGCGTTGCGGTCAGGCTGAACATTGAAGCCGACGATAATGGCATTTGATGAAGCTGCCAGATTGACATCGTTTTCGGAGATGTCGCCGGATGAAGTACGCAGTACTCTGACGGCCACTTCGTTGGATGTCAGCTTGCGGATTTGCTCGGCAATCGCCTCGGCAGTACCCTGCACGTCGGCTTTGACGATGATGTTCAATTCTTTTACTTCGCCGGTGGCCAGCATATCGTGCAAAGATTCGAGAGTGACATGATGCGGGCGTCTGTCGCCTCTTTCCGCCTTGCGTGCATCGACGATGCTCTTTTGCAATTGCATATCGGCTACGACTTCGAAGCGATCGCCTGCCAGGGGCACATCATCCAGACCCAACACTTCAACCGGCATAGATGGACCGGCCGCTTTAACGCGTTGACCTCGATCGTCAAATAAGGCTCTGACTCTGCCTGATGCAGTGCCGGCGATGAGCAGATCGCCTTCGCGCAGTGTACCGGTCTGGACAAGAGCCGTAGCAACAGCACCTTTGCCGCGCGAGAGCTCGGCTTCGATAATGACACCGGCAGCTGGTTTTTCTGGGTTGGCTTTCAGATCTTGAATTTCCGATACGAGCAAGATCATTTCCAAAAGTTCATCAAGCCCAGTGCGCTTCTTGGCAGAAACGTTGACTGTAACTGTATCTCCGCCGAATTTGTCGGGAAGAATTCCGTGCTCCATCAATTGAGTAAGAACGCGATCCGGATCGGCGTCTTGCTTGTCGATTTTGTTGACTGCAACGATAATCGGCACACCGGCAGCTTTTACGTGGTCGATGGCTTCAATTGTTTGAGGCATTACACCATCGTCGGCGGCAACTACAAGAATCGCTACGTCTGTCGCTTTGGCTCCGCGCGCTCGCATGGCTGTGAAAGCCTCGTGGCCTGGAGTGTCTAAGAAAACAATCTGGCGAAGAGTGCCATCTTCGTGCGGCACTTCGACGTGATAGGCACCGATGTGTTGCGTGATACCGCCGTGCTCTGCGTCCGTGAGCAAGAATTTGGTTTGTCTGATGGCGTCCAGAAGACTGGTTTTACCGTGGTCGACGTGACCCATGATCGTGACCACGGGAGGCCTCGTGACAAGGGCTGCGATGTCTTCTGCAGACAGATTTTCTTCAACTGCAACGACTTCTTCGACTTTCTCTTCGGTGAGAACTTCGTATTCCATTTCGGCGGCTAGTTCGCGCGCCAATTCAACTTCAACTGCCTGGTTGACTGTACGCATGTGGCCTTTCATGAACAGCCGTTTGATCACTTCGGTGTCCGCCACGTTCATTTTTTCTGCCAGCTCTTTGATGGTCAGATTCTGTGTCAGGGTAATAATTTTCGGAACCTCTACTGGCGTCGCACTGCTAGTGCGCGATTTTTCTTCTTTCTTTTGGTGCTGTTGTCTTTCCGGCGCGCCGCGATGCGACTTGGGTGGCCGCGGCGGGGTGGCTCGATTGGACGGTGCTGCCACTCTTACCGGGACTGATGTACGTGTAGCAAGTTCTTTGAACGCGTCGGGCACTGTGTCTTCTACTTTTGCTTTGTCGTCGCGTGCTACTTCTTCTACTTTTGCGGCATCGCCTACCGGCTCTGCAACTGCTTCTTTGCTCGGCTGAGGAGCAATCTCTTGAGGTTTTTCCTCGGTTTGAACTTTGTCTTCTTTAGCCTTTTTCGCTTGTGCATTGTCTTCGGCAACTTCTTCCACCGGCGGTGAAGGAGGTGCGACCTCGACTACCGGTTCGGGCGGTGGCGCTGCTGCCGGCTCTTTAGGTGGCGCTTTCTCTGCCGGCTCCTGCACTGGCGGAGTCTCGACGGTCGGCGCTGTAACTTCGGCCGGCACGTCTTCCGGAGCTGTTTCTTTCCTGTACCGGGCCAGCACGCGCGGCTTTTGCTTTTCAGGCGCCTGGGGCGGCGGAATTTTTCCAACCGGCTTTGCTGCAGTCTTAGCAGCCGGCTTATCCTTCTCACCTTTGCCGTTTTTCTTGCCCAGGTGGGAGATAAGGAGCCCGACGGTGCTCGCGTCAATCGTGCTTGAGTGGCTCTTGATGTCATAGCCGAGTTCGCGTAAAGCCGTGATGATATCCCCGTTTTCGAGGTTCATCTGGCGCGCTAATTCGTACACTCGGACGCGATCGTTCATCAGGTCTTTTACTCCTTGCTCTGTGTATTTTGGCACGTTTTGTCCGTATCTGTGCACTCTCTGTATACAAGCTGTATCAGTTGTTGCGAGAAGGGAAAAGCCACTGTGCGACCTGCCGGTCTGCCCTTTACCTTTCGTCCCTCCAATGCGCCCTTCAGGCGGGTGCCTTTCAAAGCCTGGTCAACACAGGTTTTCCGGCGACAGATGTAACAAGATCTTCCGCACAGACCTTTGGCGCCCGTGTTCAGGCGGACCTCACCGCTTTCATGGTCGCAGGTGAGGCGAATTAAATCTTTCTGCGCTTTCTTCAAACGGCATGCCACGCAGATTCGCGTAGAAAGCAAAGACGTTCTCCCGGCAAACGTTAAACAAATTGAACCAGTGGAGCGCAGGGCGCCCGCCGGTACTTTTCAACATAACGCGTGAGTGAAAAGAAAACGGGTCGGTTGCCCGACCCGTCAATATCTTTAAGCTTGAGCGCCCAAATCTTCCAGGGTTTGATTGAGAGATTTGAACGAACCGCCAGCTTGCGATTCGGACTTGATGTCGATCTTCCAGCCGGTCAATTTGGCGGCCAGGCGGACGTTTTGTCCACCGCGACCGATTGCCAGGCTGAGCTGATCGTCGGGCACAATCACTTCGGCGCGCTTTCCACCCATCTCCGGCATCTCTTCATAAAGAGCGACGGTAGTGATTCTGGCTGGGCTCAGGGCGTTGGAAATGTAATCGACAGGGTCGCCGGAGAAGCGTATTACGTCAATCTTTTCGTTGCGCAATTCGGCAACGACGTTTTGAATACGCACACCACGAGTACCGATACAAGCACCAACCGGATCGACATCGGCATCATCCGAGTGGACGGCGATCTTGGTTCTGTATCCGGCTTCTCTGGCAATCGATTTGATTTCGACTGTGCCGTCTTCGATTTCCGGCACATAGAGTTCAAACAATTCTCTAACCAACTCTGGGTGAGCCTGCGAAACGATAATCTGCGGGACTCTTCCTGTTTCTCTCAATTCGAGAACATACACGCGAACGCGATTGCCCACTCTGTATGTTTCACCGGGCAACTGTTCGCGGGTGGGCATGCAGCCTTCCACGCGACCGAGGTTGACGATGACGTTGTTGCGAGTATTGCTGATTACTTCAATACGCTCGATCTGACCGGTTGTGCATGTGCCTTTGCGGGCTTCGAATTCTTTCTTGATCAGTTCTTTTTCTGCTTCTCTCAAACGCTGAGTCATCAATTGCTTAGCTGTTTGAGCGGCAATCCGACCGAATTCGGAGAAGTCTGCCGGCGTAACTTCGATTTCCAGAACTTCGCCGACTGTCACGTCAGGAATCAAATCTTTGGCGTCTTCAAGACTGATTTGGTGATACTCGTTTTCCGCTTTGTCTACGACTTCTTTGGGAGCAAAGATGCCGATTTCGCCGGTCTCATGGTCGAAGATTGCCCGTACGCCTTCCACATCGTGGTCGGGTACTTTCTTCTTGTATGCGGCTACGATGGCGTCGCATACATATGAGATAAATTCTGCTTGCGGAATATTGCGCTCTCTTTCCAGTTCCTCTGCGGCTTCCAAGAGCTTATCGCCGATTTTAATCACGGATTGACTCCTCCAGTTTATTCAGTTTTAGTATTCAGTTTTCCTATTTGTTTTTTTGGTGCTTGCTGAAATCGGCTGACGCCGGTCTTTTGCAAGCGGGTCTCCTGTCTAACTCTCTTTGTCTTCTGCCTCTGCGATGTGCATTTTCGGCATATCTTCAGGCTGAAGACGGATTAAAGCAATTTTTTTCAGTTCCAGGGTCAGCTGTCCGCAGCCCGGGAATGCCGATTTTTGTAATTCTGCCGCTTTTTTGGAAGGCTTGGCGTTATGGCCGGCCTTATGCTGCCCGCTCTTTTGAAGCACCGGCTTGAGATCTTTGAGATGCAGCTTGCCGTCGTGCAGAGCTTCCAATGTGCCTGTGAATTCGCTGCCCAGATCCTGGACTCTGTCTTTGCTGCGAATGAAAACTTTGTGACCGGCAAAAACAAGAAACTCTCTTGCTGTCTTCAATTCACGCTCGATGCCCGGACTTTGCACTTCCAGCACATACGGCCCCTCGATGATTGGAGTCTGGCTGTCCTGCGGCTCGAGCAGTTCGCCCAACTGCCTGCTCAGCGTTTCACAATCGGACAAACCCACCGGTTTGGTATGTGAGAAAATCGTCACTTCCAGACTCTTGCGGCGCCCTTGCTGAGTGAGGCGCACATCTACGACCTGAAAGCCGAGCGGGGCGGCGATTTTTTCGGCGAGTCCAGTCACCTCTAAAATCAGCTCTTCGGGATTTCTTCTTATCATCTACTTGAAAAACTTAAGCGCCCTTAGGCTTGGAAAACGAAAACGGCTGTGCTGGACGGCTTGCAGCATTTGAGGAGCACAAGCCAAAGACACCGCCGAAAAGCAAAACGGCGTAGGTTATTCATTGAATGAGTGAATAAGTCCTACGTCTTTATTGCATCCCTTGCAAGCCGCTATGTTAGCATATTGGGCATTTTCAATCAAACCGAGGGGCTAAAAGTGCCTGTCTCTGTCAATTTTTCCAATAATCAAAAACTGGTGAAACTAAAGAAGCGCGAATGGAGCGAGCGGTTCAACCAGCTCGCCGGCGCAATAATTCGCAATCTTCAGTCCGATACCCCGGCGCATCTGGAAAAGAAGTGGCTCAGGAAGATTGGTGAAAGAGGCGTATTCAATGTTGTTTTCGTCGCCAACGAGGAGATTCGCGAACTGAATCGCCAGTGGCGCAACAAGGACTCAGCCACAGATGTCCTCTCATTTCCGATGGATGCCGAAGAGCCACCCAGAGGAGAGCCGTGGGAGATTGGTGACGTAATTGTTTCTGTTGAACGCGCAGAAGAACAGGCAGAAGAGTATGGGCACAGTCTGGAACGAGAGTTGAGCTTTCTTTTCGTACATGGTGCCTTGCATGTACTGGGATTCGATCATGAAACGAAAAAAGAAGAAAAGGAAATGTTTGCAAGACAGGACCTGGTTCTTGAATCCCTGGGAATCAGCCGCAGTAAGTAAAAGCCAGACAATTTCTCTGCCGACCGGACGTGTTATCTTGCACAATGAGAGAGGAGCTCCATAGTGACTGCAGGAACTGCACAGAAAGCCAGAACGTCGGCAAAAACAAAACCGGCGTCCACAAACAATCAACCAGGCGGCAATTCTTTTGTCGTTCCTCAAAGTTGGCAGCGCAAGACGGGCCGCACCACCAGTATGCTCGAATCTTTCTATCACGCTACACAAGGTATTCTTCAAGGCTTGAAAGAGCAGCGCAATCTGCGTATTCATTTTGCACTGTCGTCAGTCGTGATAATTCTGGGAATTTTTCTGCATGTCGATGCGATCAGCTGGCTGGCACTGACTTTGTCCATTGGTCTGGTGATAGGAGCGGAGCTGCTCAACACGGCAATCGA
The DNA here is from genome assembly GCA_013997645.1 of Cyanobacteria bacterium PR.3.49. Taxonomy (GTDB): domain Bacteria; phylum Cyanobacteriota; class Vampirovibrionia; order Obscuribacterales; family Obscuribacteraceae; genus QKMZ01. The sequence goes on along the minus strand of PNKB01000211.1, from coordinate 1,215 downwards.
GCATGTAGTGGACCTTACCTCGGGCGGTGAGTATCATCCGGCCGCGCGCAAAGCGAAGGACACCGCTGCAGCAGCCGTTCTTATCACAGCAATCGCCGCTTTGGCAGTCGGGCTGATTGTCTTCCTGCCCAGGCTCTGCGCCTGTTTCGGCGTTTAAAAAGACCCTTCAAGGGCATATCTTATATGTAGGTGTGTGAATTAGAAAACCCCAACTGGTGGGGCTTTTGGCGCCTGGAGTGGGATTTTTCCCATTGACTGTCCAATCTTAGTCGAGTTATGTATATATGCAGGCACGACCAGAAACCGACCTGTTCCCTTTGCGAGGTCACCATCAATGAGTACGGGCAATCAACCCGACGGACCAGACTTATATTTCGCCTCAGGCGATAATCTGACACGCAGAGATGTTCAGCAGTTCGATGAGGGCTTCTCTGGCATTCAGGCCGACGCCTATAATGTCGGCCCGAATGAAACTGCCAACTTCAGGTTTCGGCAAGACAGTCAAGGTTTTCCGGTAATCAATAACTATGGCACGATGAATGTCATCATTGAAGGCAATGGTGGTCAGCGCCAGCGTGGTTGGGCCGGCGACGGGGGCGTCGATTGGGGCTACGAACAGTTTTGCAAGGACAAAGAAGCTCGAAAATACGACTTTCGATCTGATCAGTGGGACTCGTCGATAACTCAAATGCGACCCTCTGATATGAGGCGTCAGGCGCTGCTTGATGATGGACGCGCATTAGACGATTTGTATCGACATCAGATGGCGCGCGCTTCCTTCGATCGCAATTACGACGGGCGTGTTTACCACAACCCGGGACAATATTCAGGTATTTCTTATCCAGGCCAGGACAGAGACTACGGCTATTATCCGGATGGTGGATCTCTTTACCACAAGGGCATGCCCTGGTATGTGAATGACTGCTTCGGCAATGGACACAGGCATGGCCAGAATGGCGACATCAGAGCAGTTAGAAATATTCTACGTTCAATCGTTAGTTTGGCAGATGATAATCACCATCGCAGTGATGGTTATTGGGATCGTGGACATGGCAGGGGCTTGTCGCATCTGGATCGCCTTGTCGGCAATCGATGGGACGCGCAGATCTTCAGCAATGGAGACTACGGCCCTTCATATGGGAATTGGCGCGGAAGGCACCACGGGGGCAACGATTACACCAACAAGGCACTGCCAATTATCAGTGAAATCGCAAT
>PNKB01000210.1 GCA_013997645.1 Cyanobacteria bacterium PR.3.49 | reverse complement strand
GAAGAGCTGACTTCGCTGGTCAACATGAATCAGTTTCGCAGCATCGTTGTGCTCGGCTGCGGGAAGGTTCCGTCCGGATTATTCTATCTGTACGATCAAACTGCAATTCCGGCAATCGTCGGCGTGGAAAGCTCACCTCAAATAGCAGAAGACTCAAATTCCTTGCTGCGCAAGTTCAATCTTGAAAGAGTACGAGTGATTCAGTCCGATGCGGCAACTGTGGATTTTTCCTATTTCGATGCGATTTACTTCGGTCCCTTTACGGCTCAGCGCAAAGAGGTCATGAAACGCATTCGGGCAACCGCGCGTGCCAATGCGACGGTTATCGTTCGCGATCCGATTCTTACCGGCTCGATGGCGATGGAGAAGGTGGTGCCTTACATGGAACCAGCATTCAAGCTCGTGAAAAGCGGAGATCCGGTCAAGTATCGCGGACCGTTCATGCTGCGCCACTTTATTTTGCAGGCTCGCTAGGCACTACATCTTCAAGGTGTGCATCAAAAAGAGCAGTTGATCTTTCACACGATCGGACGGTCGGCTCCAGGCATGCCCGGCTTCTTCTTCCACTCTCAGAAGCACTAGACCCTTGTTGTTTTGTGCGTGGCGCAGTGCTGCGGCCAATTTGAAACTATGCCACGGCATCACCCGGTCATCGCCTCTGGCTGCCGAAATGAATATGGCCGGGTATTTCGTGCCGTCCTTCAAATTATGCAGAGGTGAATATTTGAGCAGATAGTCGAATTGATTTTTTTTATCGGCGCAGCCGTACTCAGGCAGCCAGGTCCAGGCAAGAGTCGATTGGTGGTAGCGCAGCATATCGTAGAGCCCATTTACGATCACCCCGGCGGCAAAGAGCTTGGGATGCCGCACCAGAGTCGCGGCAGCCATGAGACCACCGTTGCTTCCGCCGTATACAGCCATGCGATTTGAATTTGTCCAACCGTTGCTTTTCAGCCAACGGGCGGCAGCAGCGATGTCTTCGATTGTTCTTTCTTTGCCTTCGAGAATAGCGTCGGTGTGCCATTTCGTCCCCAGCTCGCCGCCGCCGCGCAGTAAAGGAGCAGCATAGACTCCGCCCAGTTTAAGCCAGGCCATTACGTCGTAAGTGTATTCCGGTGTCAAACAACGTCCGAATCCGCCATAAACATAAAGCAGGAGTGGGTGATTGCCGGTGAGTTCGAGTCCTTTTTTATGCACGATGTGCATCGGGATTTCCGTGCCGTCTTTGCTCTTGTATTTCACCAGCGTGGTTGTGAAACCGCTGCCTATGCCTGGTTTTTCGCTCGGGAAGAACACAGTCGGTTGGCGCTTTTTCGGCGAGAACTTGAAGACCGTCTCCGGATGCAGATAGGAAGTTGCTGCAATCAAGTAAGTATTGCCGTCATCCACCCAGCGCAAATCCGAAACCGTTCCGGAAAAGGGCAGTTTTAGCTCGCCGTCTGGCTCCAGCGTGTGCCAGTTATACTTGCGTATGCGCGAGAAGCCGTTTTCCAAATAGTGCAAAAGCAGATGGTCTGTTCCTTCATATGCAGAATCGAGAAGGAATTTTTTTTCCGGAATTATTTCTTTTGCTTTCGAGAAAGTTCCTCTTGCTGCATCGCCGGACACAGCAATCACACGTCCCTTGTCCGCGTCTTTGTCGGTGATGAAATAGAGCTGTCCTTTTCTGGATGTGAAATAACGGTACGCCGCGTCCGCCTTGGGAAAAATTGAGAGCAACCGCGGGCTTACATTGCCTGATTGGCTCTGCTTTTTCGCCAGCACAATGCTTTTGTTCGCCTTCTCCGTCCAGTTGGTCAAAACGGTGAGCTTCCCGCCCAGCGCGATCGATGGACCGATATACCAGTCTGGTTTATCGAGTCGCCTGTAAATGAGTTTGTCTTTGGTTTGCGGCGTACCGACGCGATGCATGTAGATAGCAGGAAATCTGAGCAGCTCACCGCGCTTGCTCTTTTGCTTCGGCTGCTTGTGTTTGATGTAGAGAAAAGATTTTCCGCCCGGCATCCAGAGCACGTATTCGTGAATCAAGCCGGTGAGAACGTCTTTGAGCGGCTTTCGCGTTTTTAGATCGAAAATCCGCCAGGTTTGCCATTCTGAGCCACCTTGCGTGACACCGTATGCGACATGGCGCCCGTTGGAACTGAGGACGAAATTGGTGATTCCGCCTTCGTTTTGCCGCAGCAACTCTGATGGGTGGATGAGGATTTTTTTCTTTTTGCCCGTCGAAGTGCAGGTCCAGAGCGCTTTTTCTGATGTGTCCGGCAGTTCGGCGACAAAATAGTAGTTTTTCTTGATGGAAACCGGCACTGATGGTTTATGGCGAATGACGCTGCTTTCGATGGCGGATTGAACTTGTGCTTTCTTGTTCAACGCACAGAGAAACAGTTCTGCATAATCGTTTTCCCGGCGAGACCATTCGAGAACTGCTGGGGAATCTACGTCTTCCAGCCATTGGTAAGGGTCTTTGATGGTTTTGCCATGCAGTTTCATCGCCGCTGCTGTGCGTTTGGCCGGGCTTATCTTCGCTTTCTTGCGCAGTTTTTCGCAAAACCTTTTGTTGCTTTCGGCGACCCTTTTGCCGGCTGCACTTTTCGCTTTGATCCGGCCAAGAAATTCGTCGATACTGAAGAAAAGAAAGTGCAAATCCTGGATCGTGAAATTCGATTCTGAGGAAAGCAAATTCAGAGACTTTTCAAACTGCTCAAGAGCAAATGCATTTTGATTTTGCTTGCCGGCACACACAGCGATGCAGCAGCGGGTCATGCCTTCCCTCCAGCGGCGATTATATTCAGCCGGGCGGATGTCCTCGACCCCCTTGAGAAAAACGTCCTGAGCGCGCCCATACTGGCGCCGGCCCAGCAACTCGCAACCATATGAATACCGACATAGGTACAGCGCTTCGTGAGCCTCGCTGATGTAATACTTGAACTTTTTCGCCTGGGCGATTGTGAGGCAGGCGGCAGCCATTCGCTCAGCGTCTCTGTAGCGCCCCATGTTTCTGTAACTGTGGCTGGCGTGCAAATATGTGTCTGCTCGGAGTTCTTCGCTATTTTCGCCAGCCCTTCTTAGATGCGTTATTGCTTCTTTCAGGAAGAGCAATGCTTCCTCGCTTCTTCCCTGCTGCGAGAAAAGAGAGGCAAGCGAAATCTCGGTCGTAATGCGCAGCGAGTTAGACTCTTCGAAAAATTTGCAGATCGACATGCACTGTTTCAGCAGTTTTTCTTGCAGTTTTTCGTCTTCAGCCTCGCGGGCCGTCAAAATGTCGTTCCAGATTGCGCGGCAGCGCTTCTCTCTTTTTTCTTGCTGGCTCTTGGACATTTTCTTTGCTGCCGGCTGTGGATTTGCGGATTCGCCGTGGGGGGGCAACCCAGACACCAAATAATCTTACTAGGCCGGCGATTTTGGCGGCATTTGAAAATAGAGCCGCTGAACCTGCTCCCCCAAAATTCTCCTAGGGTAAGGTTGACAGAACCAATTTTCGTACCCCTTTTTTCAGAGGGGGCGGCATCGAATTTTAGACTGCTAGCTACCCCTTAATTACAGCTGGAAAATTTCCGTTTTCCAAGCTCGTTACCCCATAAATATTCGCCCGAAATTGCCGTATGAATTGACTGACTCCCCCAAAATTTGGAAGTCCGCCTTTGCCGATTTGTTGATTTTTGATCTTTGCAAGCGAGCATCGGCAAGGGCCAAAAAGCAAGGGTTAGGCAAGCAGTTTATTTGCCAACAATCCCTGGTGAAAAGGGTTGTTTTACAGAAAAAGGTGTTGTTTCTACGATGTACGATAAAAGAAAAGCCATTTTCTTCGCTTGAGCGCATTCTTACTAGGCTCTATAAGATGTATTCAACGAAACCATTTAGTAGCAGCCTGCATGGGCATCTGTTTTGCCAAAAAAATCTAACTGGACACAGGTGCTTGATCTTGTTTTCGACTGAGAATTTGTTGCGCCTTGGCATAGACTTTCTCCGCTTCTGCAACTCTTCCAGTCTTGCGAAAAAGTTTTGCCTGGCTCGACAGTGAATCAGCTATGTCTGTGTGGTCGACGGGCAGGTTTCCCTGTCGCAGGTGCAGAGACTTGGTCACGGGTATTTCCGCTTCCACAAATTTGTCCTGACGGAAATAGATTTCGCCCAGCATGCTGAGCGCATCGGCCAATCTCAATGGTGCCGGTATCTCTGCGTTTTCCAACACCCATACTGCGCGTCGCATAAATGGCTCGGCTTGATTGAATTTGCCTTGAACGCAAAGAACCGCAGCCAGATTGGTTAAATCCGTCGTCAGCTCGACATTGTTGGTACCCAGCTCGTTGAGCCGATTGACCAGAATCCGCTCGTAGACTTGCTGTGCCTCGACATAATTTCCCTGGTCGCAATAACTTTGCGCCAGGCGCACGAAGGCGTTGGCGAGAGCCGTTTTTTGATCGCTCGCTTCCTCTTCTTCCTCGTCGGCATCAGGCTTTTTGCCGGCGATGCCTGCTTTGACGAGATTGGCCAATTGCATGGCTTTGGCGTCTTCCGGCAGAATCGTTTCGGTGAATTTTCTCTTTTTGCCTTCGTTCTCTTTGCTTTCCTCGACCTGGTTTACCGGAATGGCGCTCTCCAGTTCGTCCTCAACCGTCGGCAATGATGGCGAATCCGAAACCAGCTCTGGAATCGCTGCGGCCTCACCGTCCATACGCAGGCGTTTATTAGGGCTCCATCCCAGTTCCTTGACGGCCATGTCGAAGTTGATTTTCTTGTTTTGCCTGTGGTGGAGGCAATAGTCGAGCGCTGCCACCGCATCATCTTGCGAAATCCAGCCCTTGGCGAGCAGTTGATAGCAGCGCAAAGTCGCCTGCACAGTTGGTGCGTCCGAATAACCCGTGAGAACAAGCACTTTTCCAACGATTTGCGGGCTTTTCGAGCTGAGGTCGAAAGCGGCCTGGATGTCTTCCTGATTGACGACACGCGCAAGCGTCAACAATTTTTCGTACGAAAGGGACGGTTTGAAGTCGGGTCGTTCTACCTTGGCGCTTTCCAATGCCTCTTCCAGCGAGATTTTGGATTCGTGAATTTGACCGAGACATTCGGCGGCATTGAGGGCGTCGAGCTGGCTTTCATCAACACTCTTTTGCAATTTCAGCGCCGCTTCCAATAGCTCGGCCGAAAGTAAAGAACGGCTGATCAGCACTTGTCCGATGGACTGCTGATTGACCAGACCCCATTCCAGAGCATTCATGACGTCGTTTTCTGTTAAAACTCCGGAAAGAACGAGCAGCTCTCCGAGCCGGATTCCACGGCGCCTGGGTGCATCTTGTGCCGGTTTTTCCACGCTGCCGTTGTCGCTGCTAGCGCTGGACGGTAGTCCGGCAGCCAGTCTCACTGCACTGACCGCCTCTTCGCGCGAGAGCATTTCGTCCCTTAGCCTGACTTGAATATCGAGAACAGCATTGAGGACCGCGTCAGTTAGAACTTGATGCAAAACCAGCATCCGTCCCAGTGGAAGCCCGGTTTGCAAACTTTGCTCCATGGCTTTCGAAAGCTGTTCGTATTTCAGCACGCCTGCTTCCAAAAGCAGCTCACCGAGCCGACCCGTGGGCGCTTTTCTGGCCGGCGCGTCTTCATGGTTGTCCAGGACTTCGCCGAAGGTCGAGCCCATTTTGAAGGCAATCTTGAGGCAGCGAATGGCCAGGTTGAAATCGATGGATTTATCGCGAATCATCGATTGAGCTTGCAGCACCGACTGCAGGTCGCGAGGCGTCAAAAATCCGCACATCACCAGTATCTGTCCAATCTGCAAGCGCTTGCCTTTCGAGTGCCTGATCGCCTCCTGCAACTGATCTTGCGTCAACATGCCCGCCTGCAGGCATATTTCGCCCAGGCGAATACTTGTGTTCGGTCTGCGAAAAACGGATGTCACTGAAGTCCTGATCCTTTGCCCTGCTAAAAGCCGCCGGCGCCTGTCGTGCCAATTCACCAGAGATATTGGTTCACTTACATCGGTTTACCCGGTGAAGCGGGCTAGGTATCGTCGCTTCGACTCAGATTGCGCGCAAATTGAAAGCTTACTTTCGGGCGGCAGATAATGGCAGTTGCAAGCAGGTGGTAATGACCCGCGCAACTATCGCTAGCTACTCCCGTTTAGCGTCAGTCATTCTCATGTTTCCAAGTTGGGCAACTCGCAGAACTGGCGCAAGCAACCGTAAGTTTCAAGCAAATTTTGACTGCGGCTGTGAGTGATTTGCGCAGGTTGCGATAGTAGTAAAACTGGCTGGCGGTGCGCTTTGAAATATTGACGTTGCCGGTGTGGAAAACATCAGTGACTGGCGCTCTCCGGGCGTGGCGCCGGGTTTTTCTGGGTTAAAACGGCATGAACAGTGGTTTTGCGCTTGCTTCGCTCGAACGGCTGGGCTCGCGCTAGCTGGGTGCGCTTTTTCAAGCCTCCACCAGTTTGTCTCTTCCGGCTCATTTCACTCAAAGCATATTTGCTTTACCTGGTCATGAGTCTCTAGGTTTAAGGCCTTTTGCCACTCATCACCCAGACCAAGGAAATCTTTTCCAAAGCAGCCCAAACCATTACGCACCGCTAGACACGCGTTTATTGCTCACCTTCAGGAGAGCAGTAGGGTTGGCCGGGTTATGAGCTCTCAACTGTAACCAGTAACTCAACAAATCATGCTGTTCTTCCTGCGACCGTTGGCAAAGGTTGTCGGAGGCTCAGCCAAGGAGACCTAACATGAATACAATCATCGCTCTTGCGGTTATCGCCGCGCTGGTTGTAGCTGCTGTTTTCCTCGTCCGATCTGCTCTTCGCAAGCCTGCCTCCACTCCGAACCAGGGTCACAATCATGACCACGGCGACGATGGCTGCGGCTGCGCTCACGGAGATCAGGGCAAGGCGGACGAAGGTGAGTTCCACGCTGTTCACAGCGGCAAGGACACCACCGGCGGCTGCAAGTTCAATCCCGACGAGGTGCGTCGCACGCATCTTCGTCCCACCCCGCCCATCGACGTCACCAACCTGCCCGCCAAGGATGCTCGCATCGTTGCGGCTCATGGGGCAGTGACCGTCGCCGGCATCACCGACATGCTGAATCAGCTGACGGGTGAAGTCTCGACAGTGATCAACGGCAAGACCGTCAAGATCGCGTCGCGCAACACCCACAACAAGCAGCTGAACGACGCGCTCGACTGGGTGGAAGCCCGGTACAAGGCGCTCGGCATCTCGGTCAAGCGCGCTCCCTACACGGTGCGCGGCAAGAAGCTGGAAAACATCGTTGCCGAAATTCCCGGCGCGAAGAATCCCAGCAAGATCGTCATCGTGTCCGGCCACCTGGACTCGACTGTCGGCAGCCCGTGGTCCAACGAGAATATCGCTCCCGGCGCGGATGACGATGCCTCCGGCACCGTCGGCGTTCTGGAAGTGGCTCGCGCGCTGAAGGACCACAAGCTGGACTACACCGTGCGCTTCGTCCATTTCACGGGCGAGGAGCAGGGCCTCTGGGGCAGCTACAAGTACAGCGACCAGTGCGCCGCTGCCAAGGAAGACATCGTCGGTGTCTTCCAGATGGACATGATCGGCTACTGCCGCAAGCCGGGTAACCGGGTCGACATCCACGACGGCGAAGACGCGAACGGCTCTCACGAGCTGGTCGTGGCTCTCACGCGTGCGGCGGCTCAGTACAACCTGGACCTGAACGTCGTCGACACGCACAACCACGCGGTCGACAACCGTTCGGACCACGCCGGGTTCATCGACCACGGCTGGAAGGCGGTGCTGATCTCCATCGAGTTCACGGACGATGGCTTCGACGTGAACTACCACACGCGCAATGATCGCGTGTCCGAGATGAATCTCCCCTACATGGTGGAGGTCATCCGGATGACGATCGCTGGCGTGGCGGACTTCGCCAAGATCCAGTAAGGTCGACGCAACCACGCGTGTCGTCACTAGCGGTGCGACAATTGCCGGCTGCTTAGACCCTGGCTGGATGAAGTTGGTTCTCGGGTCGAGGGGGGCAGTTGGAGGAAACTCCAGCTGTACTTCCTCGGCTCGAGGCCGATTTCACTCAAGCAGCCTTCCCGGCTGTTTGTTTTTTTCGACGTTTTATTATATAGGATAGTAATTAAGGAAATGACTCGTTGTTCTGAGGCTTGTCAGATGATTTCCTACGCTTTCATGTAGTATTAATATCGGCAGACGTGTGCCATTAACTGCGTTGCCATTTCGAATTGAAAGTGCAAAAGCAGGCAAAAATCTCGGCGTCTGATTGATATTTTTCCAAAACCTCAGACCGGAAATTAGAGCTCACAACCTGGCCAGTCCCTGGTGAAATCAGAGCATTGAAATAACAAACCTGAGTCGTGCCCCAGACTGAAATCGCATTATCGAACAGCCAAGCAAAGTTTGCTTTCCTTCCTGAAATGAACGCCGCGCTATTTGCTCTAATTGACCAGGCGGTTGGCCGAAATCAGAATGCAATATACCGAGCCAGCGCTTGCAAAGACAGTATTTTTGGGGTAAGTGAACTTGTCATTACTGAATGACTCGATTAGCCGCCAGCCGTCGAGAAAAAATAACGCTGGTATTGTCTGAGTACAAGAGCTGCCAGTTCGGGCTTTTGGCGAGCATCTTTGACAAATTCTCACGAGGCGCCAGGAAGACCCAACCAATTTTGTAGTGCTCCAACAGTTGGTTGTAATTGGCATCGCAATTGACCATGTGCCAGTAATCTTGCAGCAAAGCATTGCCATAGAGGTTATATCTGGGGTCAATGAAGACCAGCGGGTTCTCATGCATCTTGTAAATCATGACGGCGCCGAAGTGAGGATCATTGAGCAGATTGCCGGGCGGGCGGTGGCTTTCAATGAATTTGATCGCCTTGAAGGGCGGCTTGAAGGCGGCACTTACTTGCGGCACATCAGGAATTACAGAAAATGTGCATATGTACACGCCCAGGCTTACGGCGCACAGGCATACCGCCTGCCACCTTATGCTGAAGGGATTGACGATGATGCTGAAGGTTGTCTCCAGGGGCGTGGGTTCGACTTCCGCACTGAGAGTACGACCCTGAGCGTCTGCCTTGCTGGTGTGCAGAAACAGGCCGGCCAGAGGAATGGAGCGAATAGTTTTTATGCCGCCGAAAACTCCCAGAGGCAGCAACCCGGCAAAGAAGAGGTCGCCTTGTTTTAGAGGCATTCTCACCGCTTTCAAAAAGGTGCGAAGACTCAAAAACACCATCAAGTAAAACGGGAAAAAGAGCGGGTTGGCGATGTTGGCCAGGCTGATCGGTTGCATCTCATTATTGGTGGCCGTGAACGCGCCGAAAACGTTGGGAATCGACAGCCAGAGATTGATTCCGTAGGGATTGATCAAACTTGCCAGCGCGCAAGCAACAGTCGCTATCGGCGCAGTCCAGTTGAAGGGCGTGTTTTTCAAAC
>PNKB01000209.1 GCA_013997645.1 Cyanobacteria bacterium PR.3.49 | reverse complement strand
GGTCGGTGTCGGACCAAATTTTGAATCAGTACTTTTGAAAACTTGGATCTACGCTGTCGGCCCAGAGATTCATCCCGCCAGTCAGGTTGTAAACCCGTGCAAAGCCACTCTCACGAAGGAAATCGGCAATGACACTGCTGCGATTGCCGGCGCGGCAGACGACTACGATTTCTTCGTTTTTATGACCTTCCAGCTCTTCAATCCGATCGGTCAGTTCACCCATCGGAATATGCAAAACATCCGGCAGAACGGAGATTTTGAGCTCATGAGGCTCGCGAATGTCAAGAACAATCAGCCGATCGCCCCGCTCACGGCGCGCTTTCAGCTCGTCGGGAGTGATTTCAACCTTTGTTGTCGGTTCTGACACTCGCTCATCTCCAAGGGAAAAATGTAAGTATAATCACAACTCGTGGGTCAACGGTATAGGAGTGATCATAGTGTCTGCACTGAATTTGCAAGAAGCTTTAAAACAAGTACTTGAAGACGACGGAAAAATTTCCAAGTACGAAGCCAAGGTCATTCGCGAGATTATCATGGCTGATGGTCACGTTTCGGCCGAAGAGAAGGATTTTCTTGAAAAAGCCCTGCGCGATAACAATTTCGACGAATCAGCTTTCGAACTTCTGTCAGGCGTTCTTCTGAGATCGCACCTGAAAGACTAGTCCGGCTGCCCGAATAAGAAAGAGACAAAGCGCGCGCCAGCGCACAGAACCCGGCGCATTTAATACGAAAAGCTGCTCTCAGCGTCTATCCGCAGGAGCAGCTTTTGCCTTCTTCTTTTGCGCAGTCACAACATTCGCAGCAGCAATCGCATTTTGCGCAATTGGCGCAATCATCGTCATCGCAATGCTTGCAATCGTCTCCACAATTGTCGGCCATGAGTCTTTAGACCTCCTGCAATATCACTGTTTTCATCTTAGTACCAGATCCGAATCTTGTCGAGAATCAGCCGGCTTAGGCATTTTGAAGAGAATGTCTTGAGTAAGTGACGGGCAAGTTAAGTTCGGATAGCACTAAATATGGGCTAACCAGCCACACACCGCTGACTTAAAAAGCAAAAATGAAATTAGCTGCGGGCGTCCTTGCCTTAGCTCCTGTCAAACCAGTCAATAAGCAGGCGGTAACGAATTCATTGGAAGTCTCCGGCAGAAAACATATCGACAGACTGATCACAAAGGCGGAGTATGAAACTCTGCATGGAAATTTCAGCGTGGCAGAAACACTTTTGAAAGAAGCGGTAGAAGATCTGGAAAAGACTCTTCATGCAACCGAAACCGATCTTGCCGTCGCCAAACACAATTTGATCTCGGTGCTTGAAACCCAGGGCAAAGTCAAAGAAGCCGGACTTCTGCGCAAAGAAATCTGCGCGCTTCTTACTCCGCCGGGCGAGCCATAATTGCTACTTTCTGTGATTTTCACTTTCGGCAAGAATGCGTTTCAAGACTGGCTGTGTAATGTCTATTCCATGGTCGAAAATTTTCTGACCCCCTGCATACAATCCTTGACCGTCCACTACAAGGTCGATATTGCGTGCCTTCGCTTCTGCCTCGGCAGCCTGTGCAACACGCACCCGAACCGACAAGTTGGCTGATTCGACTAACTGTGCAAGCGCCTCTTGCTTGGCTCGCACCACTGCTTGCGCTTCCTGCTTCGTTTTATCTATTTCTGAGGCAGGCTGTTTTTCTTCTCTCATTTTTATCAATTTGTTATTCCAGCTTTCGACGTCCTTTCTCAACTGCGCCTCAGAGTTGATGCGAATCGCTTCTGCATTTGCCACTTCCGGAATTCCGGCCCTTATCTTTCCGAAATTGAAATAGGCTACTTTTACAGTCAGAGGTTCGGGAATTTTTTCCGCACTCCTGGCACTCGGATGAAATATTCCGGCAAGGACTGCCAAAAAAAATATGATTGTTGCTTTCTTATTGACCGGGCGCATTTGATTTTTTTTCCTGTAGTTTCTTTTCAATTGATAAGCTTCTCGTAGAGCAGTCCGAATATTGTTTCAGGTGTTGGCTCTCCACCCAGATTGAGCAATAGTCTGTACTGCTTGTTCGTGGTCAAATCGATCGACTGCCGTCGCAATTCCTCAGCATGCGCTCGCATTCTATCGGCTGAAATTGGATTTCTGTCAGTCTGCGCACCCAGCTCGAATTCGCCCGCCGCGTCAATCGGACGACCCTGTCGATCGAGAATCACACCCAGGGCATAATGCATCTCGGCGTCATCTTCGCGCAAATTGATCACTTTTCGCAATGCAGATTCAGCCTTGCCCAGATCCTTTTTGCGGAAGTAAACATTTGCCAGTGCCATGTGTGCGGCCCGCAAATCCGGACGTAAAGCAATCGACCTCTTTAACTCTGCTTCCGCTTCGTCAAATTGTTGCAGCTCGAGAAGAACCTCACCACGTAATTTGCGAGCTTCAGCCGAAGTCGGGTTCTCCTTCAGGACCTGATCGAGATCGAAAAGAGCACTTTTGTAGTCTTTTTTCTTGTAATCAAGGATCGCCAGTCCGATAAAAGCATCAACCGGTTTTTCCTTTTCCGCCGCCGCCTTGCGCAAAAACTCTTCGGCTTTCACCAGGTTTCCTTCATGCAAATAAGAAAACCCAAGAGCAGAGAAAATCGTATGGTCCTTAGCACCAAGCTTAAGCGCTGTCTCAAATTCTTCAACAGCCTGCTTGTGATTTCCCGTCTTGCGCATCAAATTAGCCATCATCACATGCGCTTCTTGATTGTTCGGCTTCAGCTCGAGCAGCTTTTTGCATTCGGCAATAGCACGCTCGGTTTGAGTGGTCTTAAAATATAAATGAATCAGATTCAAATGCAAATCGAATGCGGAAGGCTTTAGGTCGCTGGCAATTTGAAAAGCCGCAATTGCACCTTCGAGATCGCCTTTAGAATACAAGTATTCCGCTCGCTGCCTGACTTTTGCAAAACTCTCTTTGGCAATTGCACTGTTCTGCGCGTTCGGCAAGACGCTCAAAATTGAGATCACGACGGTCGCTGCAAATACAACTTTCATCTTCACTCCCATAACAATCGCTCCGCCAGACTCGGCCCCATGCCGAAGTATTTTTCCGAAACCTCCGGCTTGGCTGCCGTTTCAACTATGAAACCTGGACTGACATATTTGTTCCAGGCATCTTGAAACGCGTCGCGCCCTTTTTGAGAGCGAGCCAAAAGTTTCGGCACAATGTGATAAGTGGCGATGCGCGGCTTGGCAGAACCTCGCAAATAAGTTTTGAAAAACAAACGTTTGCGCTTCTCGGAGTCTTTTGACTGACTGTCACCATCGACATAAGGTAAGGCAAATTCATATTTCGGAATCAAGTACGGTTGATCGCCGACAGGCGACATCAATTCTTTGAAGGCTGCAGTAAAAACTTTAGAATGCGCAGGTTCGACATCATCGAGGAAAATTCGATAACTGCCGTCTGAACGTCGGGAGATCTTTATACTTTCGCGTTTTACATAATTGGGCAGCTGGCGCACGCGCTTCAGTGCCGAAAGCAGAGCCGCTGCCATATCATCCAGCGATGATTCGATGGTGCCGGGCTCGCAAACCTGTTCTTGAAAGCTGGTGAATAAATGTTTGTGCCGTTTAAAAGCCAGGTACAAGGCGAAAGCAAACGGCAAAACAGCAAGAAGCACCGGCACATGCAGAAATGCTGCACCGCCGAAAGTGGCAAGGGCCGCCACTCCTCCCAGAGCAGTATGTTCGATGTAAATGCCGCTCAAAGCTTCGCGCATCTCTTTGGAATGAACCTTGTAATTGACATTGCGCTTCAAGTAAGCCGGCGTCAAATTGAGCTTTCTCAAAGCGGTCAATTCGACGCAGCCGAGTGTGCGATTGTGGTACGGCTTGCCTACATTCCAGAGTTCATAAATTTGATCGCGCACTAACGATCGCTTCAGCATCTCGTTATTCAAGTCGGCAGCGGATGCAAATACCTCGGCCGGAGTCAGCTCTGAGAATGACGGATGAACATGCCCAACTCCGCATTCTATTTGTCCGTCATCTGAGATACCATAAAATCCATCATGCTTGCGCACAAAACGATGGTAATCATTGAGACCTTTCTCGAGTGCCGGCGCAATACATATTACATCCCAGTTGTTGGCGACTTTGCGACCGCCCATGGGATCTTTTGTGTGAATGCGCAACGACCGGCCGCGCAGTTGCTTCACGGACACGGGCGATGTGGTAGTGGTCAAATCTATCAAAGTATTCAGAGATTGGCTGTCCCAGCCTTCACCGAATAATCCGCGCGTTCCGATTAGACACTTGGTTATGCCCAGCTCGAAAATCTCGGTGGCAACGGCAACATACAATCGTGACTGCCAGCTGCTCGTATTGGCGGTGATTTCGACAAAAGGCTCTTGCTCATTATCGTCTGCGATCAATTGAACATCGTGCCCATCGCGTTTTAAACATTGATCGAAAACTTTGATAAATTGGTCTTTTATTCTTCTGTCCACTAAAACAAGAGAACCCGTAACAAGACATGGATTTATAACAGCAGAAATGGGGGCAGCCAGAAGCGTTCGCAATGTGGCAATGGCACCACCGGCTTCCGCATCGAGCACTCCCTTCAATGACTTGACCGAGGTGGCCGACATGCGCTCGAAGTCAGTCACTACCACAGCCCGCAGCCGGTCTTGCAAACTGGCGTATTCAGTATCGAGAATTCGGCAAACGGCGTGCGGCTTGCTGCGACTGAAGGCAAGCACACGATCAATTGGCGATGCGGTTTTGCGCAATCCCTGCTCGGTTATTGCATAGCCCAATTTGCGCATAGATGTGCGCACTTGCTCGTACAGCTCATGATCCTTTTTGTTCTGGCTTACCTTCAGCCGATGCGAGGCAAAATCCTCCAGTATCATCATCCAGTCATCGATCGTCGGAGATTGCAAAACCTCCTGGCTGATGCGGATGTTTTTCGGCAGCGCTCGACCGGTTTTTGAAAGAAAACGATAAAGTGCCACTGCAAATTGCGGGCGCAATTGAACCAGGCTTTTGAAGGCACCGGTATCCTTGTCATATACAGTTTCATCCAGGCGTCTGAGCACCCACTCGGTGAGCGGTGGTGCCTGAGTCTCTCCCGCGGAAGATACCATCAAATTCTCGTTTGCCGTTTCGATATGCTTGGCAGAATTGTCTATTACACCGGCATGTCCCTCGCCAGGCGGCGAGAAGTCCATATCTCCGCCAGACACGACACCATGCACCACATCCTCTTCAAAATCATCTACAAATGCCAACACAGAGGGATCGTGCAATTCCAACGGCACTTCATCAGACTTAGGCATCTCCTCATGAGCAGCCAGGTCATTGTCATCATAGTCATAATGATGGGTCGGCTGTTCTATACCAGCCAGGTCCGCAATGAGACGGTGAAAGTCTATGTGCTGCGATTCTAAAAAGTGAAACTCTTTTTCAGTCGGCTGCGTAAACAAAACCAGATCTTGAAAGGGCGCGAGCCCGCCTTCCTTGACCAGAGCCGGTGTAGGAACTTGATAATCGATTTCACCCACTAGAGACAGATAACGATTTTCTTGTGTTTTTGTTTTGCCTTCCGGTGGTGTTCCGGTCAATCCGACAATGATCGGATCGTCCAGATGTTTCACAAGCAAACTCATGATTGCTGCCCAATAATCAGTCAAATGGTGGCATTCGTCGAAAAGCACCAGACGCACTTTCTGGCGGCGCAAGGCCTGCAGCAATTCAAAAGCATTCTTATGCAGAACATCTTTCAAATCCATCACGTCGGCAAGCTTCTTGCGCAGGCGACTAACATGCCTGGACATTTCACGATTGTATGCAGCCTCATTGTTCTGCATCAAATCGAGTATTCTGAGTTCCGCCTCGCCTGTGGAAATGGAGCGACCTTTGGCAATCTCCTGCGCCCAATTTTGATGCGCCAGTTTTTCCAAATATTCCTGTTCGTTTCCAGGCGTGGAAAGCACCTGATAAGTGAGCACCGTGACTGGTTTCAGAGGCTTATCTTCATGAGTGCCGAGAATATCGCTCAGGCTGAGAATTCCTTTCAGATGATCCGGAATGAAAAGATCCAACTTCAATCCCCACTGCGATTGAATGGTTGTATTGGGTGCAAGAATCAAAGCCGGAACTTTCAAGGTGCTGATCAGTTGCAAGCCGATAATCGTCTTGCCTGCTCCCGGTGGTGCCACTATGTGCAACTGACGTTCACCGCGCTCCATCTTGATTTTGACCAATTCCAAAATCTCTTGCTGATAACGCCTGAGCGGATAACAAAAACACAGCTCTCTTAAAGCTGGCGGAATATCATCGGAATCGGTGATTTGAGTGTCGATAGCCGATACTGCCTCACAAGGCAGCGACGTTGAGGCTGGATTGTTCGATGTAAATTTTGCCACTAGAGGCGCTTTCCAGGGCAATTGGAATGCCCGCCTACCGCCTTAAACGATACGCCATTTTAAAGGACAAGGCAACGCGCAGCGCCGGCAGCGCGTACCGATGGCACGAAAGTATCGCGTTCCTATTCAATCTATATTCAATCGCTATGTGACAGACCGGGTATAAACTTCTGGTATCCGGTTCATAGTTTCAACAGGCACTAACAAATCAAAATGTCGCAAGAAGAACGCCCATTTCATATCGCCCAAGCACTGGAATTCGGCTGGGATGTTCTTTCCAGGCGATGGCTGCCGCTGGTTGTCTGGGCGCTGATACTTTTGACGCCGCATTTGATGGTCAATGTGGCAATGGGGATCTTCAGCTATTTTGCCGCCGACCACAAGCCGCCGGCACTTTTGCAATTCTTCAATCTAGGCGTGCAGCTGATTACTTTCTTGCTCTACACAAGAGTCGTGCTTCTCTGCATTGACGATGAGCCAGCCGGGCCTGGCGATGTGTTTGCCGCATTCAAATACATCATTCCTTTTGCTGTATCCGGACTGATTTTTTCATTGCTGCTGTTCCCCGCTTTCCTTTTGCTCATCATCCCTGGTATTTACCTGATGATTTCTCTTGGGTTCTACAGTTTCTATGTTTTAGATCAGGACATGGGTCCAATCGAGTCTTTGAAGAGAAGTTGGGCGGTCACGCGCGGGCACATGAAAGATTTGACTTTCTTCTATTTCGTTCTTTGCATGGTTGTTTTCGGTGGGCTTATTTGTTTCATGGTCGGTGTCATTCCAGCCTCTATCGTAAGCAGTGTCGCTATGGCTAGAGTTTATCGACAGCTCGACCGAGCTTATGACGGTGAGGCAGAGGAAGATATCGCCGAGGCACCTGGACATTCGCATTCTCAAGACGAGGATATGGCAGGATAATCTGCGCTCCCCAAAGACTTCCAAAACCATGATTAGGATATGTGTGGAAAGCATTCCCACTGCTTGCCACCCCCGAGGTCCGTC
Organism: Cyanobacteria bacterium PR.3.49; assembly: GCA_013997645.1. Classification (GTDB taxonomy): domain Bacteria; phylum Cyanobacteriota; class Vampirovibrionia; order Obscuribacterales; family Obscuribacteraceae; genus QKMZ01. The sequence continues at coordinate 2,050 of PNKB01000209.1, read as the reverse complement.
CCATGACTCTAGAAGCAGGTGTTTCGGCTGGCAGAGCCGAGGTTTCCGAGCGCGCCTTTGACTTGAGAATATCAGCAAGCGTCTCCAGCGAAGACATGGGGGCGTTTCAGAAAGAGCGCCCGCAGCTGGGCGGCTTGAGCTCGGCAATCGACTACTTCGGCACCCTCACTCTGGAAGACTCGACACTGCGCCCGGCTCAGCCGGGAATCAACTCAGCAGAAGAACTGAGAGCCGCTTCTGAGAATATTTTTGCCCGCATCGACAGCGACCGCAGCGGCGCTCTTTCTGCTCGAGAGCTGGGCTCTGCCGGGCAAAACAATCAATACCTGGGTCTTGATGCCCAGGCAATTACCGCCCTCTATACCCAAAGTGCCGCCCTGACCCGTCTTTCCAGCGACGATTGGGGCCGATAAGGGCAATGGAACCTACACAGTCGAGACAACCCAATCCCCTTCGCATGGGTGACTGAGAATCACCCGCCGGTCGCACTTTTGAGTGATGCGCTCGGGCGCGGTATCGGCGATATTGGAATTGTAGGGAGTGGTCGAACAAACATACAGTTTCGTTCTTTGGGTGCCGGTGTATTGACTGGCAGCCTGGTGGGGATGCGTCATGAACACTATGAAACGCTTTGATGTGGATAGAGAGCAGGCGAGCGAATTGATCAGCGTAATGGTCGTTGAAGATCAAGAAGTTCTGAGACTAGGTCTCAATCTGACTCTTCAATATATGCGCAACATTCAGATAGTCGGCGTTGCCAGCGACGGACCCAGCGCTGTTCAAAAAGCACTAGAACTGAAACCGCAAGTCATATTGATGGACATTGGTCTGCCTGGTTTTGACGGCATAGAAGCGACCAAACGTATCAAAGCACAACTCAATACTCGCGTGATGATACTGACCAGTCATGAAGAAGACAAATCGATTTTCGCGGCTCTGGCAGCGGGTGCGGATGGATATTGCTTGAAGGATATTTCCAGCGCCAAATTGAATACAGCAATCAACTCCATAGCCAGCGGCGCGGCCTGGCTTGATGACGAGATCGCACGCCGGGTTCTTCATTCGGCAAAAATGGCCGATCCGCAGCTTACGAGCGAAAGAATTGCACTTACTGAGAGCGAGTTGCGCGTGCTCGGTCTTATATTAGAAGGGGCATCATCCGACGAAATCGGCACGCAAGTAGGTTTGGGACAAATTGAAGTTCAATCTTACTTGAAGAAGCTGATCCAAAAGGTCTCCTGGTCCGGCTCCAGCGTTCCCACCACCAAGATCTCGCGCCAGGCGAAGAATTCTCAAGACTTCAAAATTTCCAAAATCTGCCCCAGTTGCCGGGTCCGCCTGGGCGAAGAATTCAATGTCTGCCCTTACGACGGACATCAAATGAAAGAGGACGCTTTGATTGGCAGTGTGTTTGCCGATCGCTACGAGATTCTTGCTCTACTTGGTGCCGGCACCAGTGGTGCCGTGTACAAAGCACGCCATCGCTATATGCACAAACTTGTGGCGATTAAAATCATGCATTTGGAGCTGATCTCGGACATCTCTCTTTTGAAACGCTTCCGACAGGAAGCGGCAGCGGCAAGTTCGCTAACGCACCCGAATATCATCAGCGTGATCGATTTCGGTCTCTCGCCCGAAGGTCAGGCGTTCATGATCATGGATTATCAAGGTGGCAACAGTCTTGACGAGCTGATTTTCGAGCACAAACAGTTAGATTGGAAAAAGGCTGCCGAAATATTCAAACAAATATGCACTGGGCTGGGCCATGCTCACAATAACAACATCATTCACAGAGATCTAAAACCAAGTAATGTGCTGGTGGTGAATTTCAATGAAGCCGATCTATCCATAAAACTGGTCGATTTCGGCACAGCAAAATTGGTTACTCCCGATTCCGAAGGTGCTGGTCTCACCGTTCCGGGGCAGGTATTCGGCTCGCCGACTTACATGAGTCCGGAACAATGCATGGGATTGCCGCTGGAAGCCAACTCAGACGTATATTCAATGGGCACTCTTATGTATGAAACTCTGGTCGGTCACCCTCCCTTTG
>PNKB01000208.1 GCA_013997645.1 Cyanobacteria bacterium PR.3.49 | reverse complement strand
TCTGTGTACCGGTGTTGCCTTGAACATCCGATGCGTACTGACCTTCGTTACCTGCGGAAGAGAATTGGTCGCCTTGGGCTTGCGCAAATGCTGGTACGTTCATTGCGAGAGCGGCTACGACGAGAGCAGACATAGTAAGTTTGCGGATCATATAGAACCTCCTGCCAGTTATATTCAAAAATTAGTAAGGTGGAATTTAAAAACTGGTCGCAAAAAGCGCGACCACTTGGAATCAGTGCGGGTAGATTACTAGATAACCACCCCCAAGTCAACCGGCAAAATGTAGCTTGGAATACATTCGGCGCTGTTATCAGCGTCCAAAATGCTTATCAGCGCCTTATTTGAGGCACCTTTCGCAAATTTTTCCGCTTCTCACCTTATATATGGGATGTGCTGGGCGTTTTCTCGGTCTGCGTATTGCTAAAGGCTCATCAAATCACGTGTTGGCCAGAATCCGCCGCATTCTGCCCGGACTGAAAAGCAAAAGCTCCAGAGTTGCGGCTGCATAACCACCCAGAGCTGTCTCGCCGAGCCGTTTTTCAAGCGTGCGCACGGCAACCACGACATCGACATAGCTGACAGTGCCGGCACCACGAGATAAGGCCACTATCTTCGAATTCTCTTTAAGCAGTACATATGTAAGAAGCAAATGGTGAAATCCGGTGATCAAGCTGAGTTGCCCAAAACCGGCGCCGAAATAAAGTTTGGCAAAAATGCGAGAACGGAAGTAGCGATAGACCAGGTCTTCAACGTCCTTGTCGTGAGGGAATTCTATTTTTGCCAATTCCTCGAAACTGTATGAACGAGTCGGCGACTTCAGGCGCAGACCGGGGAAGATGCCCTCGAAAAGCGTTTGATACGCAAACCGCCCGGCGTTGAAATCGCCTTCTCCGCGTCCCAGTTTTTTGACCGGGAAGTAGATCTTATATAGAGCTACAAGTAGATTCTTATCTAGAGCCTTCATGGGGCCTGGTTTGGCAGGCGGCGGGACTGAGGCTCCTTTGAATTTCGAGATGAGCATGTCGGAAATTGCCAGAAAGCGATCGTCGAGTGACTTGTCTCGCTCGGCCCAGATGCTCAGCATTTCCTCCTCGATTTTGAGATATTCGTCCCAGGTCAGAGGCTTATCGACAGCCAGTTTCAGATTGGACCAGTTGGGATGATGATCCGGGAAAAGCGTCTTGAATTCTTTGAGTTTGCTTTCGAGATAATCACGTTGTTCGGTAAGCGGTTTGCCTGAATTTTGCACGACGCCCATACTGACAAAACTGACGGTGGCGTAGATCCCGCTTGGTGTCTCGTTGAAGCAATAGGGAAACAACTGGCAAATGGACGGCTTGAATGTCGAGCCGTGCTTCGAGTGGATAAAACAGAGATTGTCTTTGAGAAAAGGGCAGTGACCGTCGCCGCCTTCTTTAATCGCATAACCGTAAGGCGTGCCGGATGACTCGTATGGTTTTAGATCGCGAAACAGGTCTTGCATCTTGTAGCGGTCGTCATACTCTCCCCAATTGACTGCGGAGATGCGCTCGTAGTCATCTTGAGTCATCGGAACAGACCAGCCGCCGCAGCACTTCCCGCAGCCGGTGCACTCGTAATTGATTTCATCCGGCAAATGAAGCACGTAATCCGTGTCGGTTGAAGGCATTTACATTACTCCTAAGCGCGAACGAGCTTGCCGAGGCACACGGGGCGCGACGCGCCGGTGCAAATCGGCACGTTGTTGTGAATGCCGAAGTAATTCGTATAGGCGAGCAGTGCAAAGAGCAATGCTTCTTTGTACTTTGTGGAAATGCCGAAGTCTTCGTGCCGTGAGATAGCGACATCGCCGGGCCAGTAATTTTTCAACAGCCGCACCAATTCGTCATTGAAAGTGCCGCCGCCGCCCAGCACTAGCCTTTCTATCTTGGTCTTAGGCTTGACGAAATCGTTGTAGCCGCCGGCAATAGTGGCGGCGGTAAAAGCCGTCAATGTTTTCACGATATCGGCTTTGGCGATTTTCTCGCGCTCAATGTAAGGCAGTATCACCGTGTCGAAATATCCAAAGCCGAAAAGCTCTCTGCCGGTGGTTTTTGGTGGGCGGCGCTGAAAGTACGAATGCGATTTCAGCTCGTTGAGCCAGGGTTCGATCACTTGCCCACCGGCTGCAATTCTGCCTTCCTCGTCATACTCGCAATCAAAATACAATTGGCAGGCGCGGTCGATAAGCATATTGCCGGGACCGGTGTCGAAGGCTGCAACGGCCTTGCCGTGATCGTCAATGGCTGTGAGGTTGGCAATTCCTCCAATGTTTAAAACACCTGTCGCCTTATGGTCTTGCCCGAAAAGCACAGCATCAGCGAAAGAAACAAGCGGCGCGCCCTGACCGCCGACGGCCAAATCCGCGGTTCTGAAATCGGCAACAACAGGAATGCCTGTGCGCAGTGCAATTACTGATGGCTCGCCCAGCTGAAGTGTTCCGGCAGCGCTTGCTCCCCACAGCGATTTTGCATCAGGGCAGTGCCAGATTGTCTGGCCATGCGAGCCGATTAGATCGACATCCGACTTCGACAATCCGCTTACTTTCAGCAAACGTTGCACTGCCTCGGCAAAAATTTCGCCCAGCGATGCATTGAGCAAACACACTTCTTCGAGTGTCGCCGTACCCGAGCCGACAAGCCTCATCAAGCGTTCGCGAAAGCGGTTTTGAAACGGATATAGCGTGCTGCCCAGCATCGTGAATTTCAGAGCCGGTGTGGAGTCTGCTGTGCCGTTTACACGACCGTTGCCAATCGGTTCTATACGAAAAACCGCAGCATCAATGCCGTCCATGGAGGTGCCTGAATTGAGACCGATGACGGTTAATGGTTTCATCTGTGAAGGTTCGCTCTCAAAGTGGGAAGTAATGATTACTGGGCTGGTAAGCTATGGTCAGCACCTAGAAAAGAATACACCAGTAACTCGAAAGGCGGTTCATAAATGACCAGCAGCAAGTCGCTTGAATACCAGGAAAGGCTCGCACAAGGCGGAATGATGATCGGGCTGGGAAAACGAACGCGGCGCGCGTATGGATTCGATGAAATAGCACTGGTGCCGGGATCGCTGACTTGCGACCCAGAAGTATGCGATATATCCGTCAAACTCGGATATCACAAGCTGGAAATTCCGATTATTGCAAGCGCAATGGACAGCTGCGTAGATGTGAAGATGGCGATTGCGCTCGGCAAGCTTGGTTCGCTTGGCGTTCTTAACCTTCAAGGCTTGCAAACGCGATACGAAAATACCGACGAAGCATATGACGAAATCGCCAAAAGCGATAAAGACCATTTTGTTGAGTTGATGCAAAAGCTGTACACGGCGCCTGTCAAAGAAAATCTGGTCGCGCAGCGGGTCGAGGAAATCAAGAAAGCCGGAGTGTTGGTATCTGCTTCGGTGACGCCGAACTGGGCTGAGAAATATGGTCCGATTGCGGTTGAAGCAGGGCTTGGCGTGCTGGTCGTCCAGTCGACCGTGACCGGCTTGGAGCATAAATCCGCTATGGGACAACCCAGTCTTAACTTGAGCAAGTTCACGAAAAAAATCGGCTGCCCTGTAATTGTGGGAAATTGTGTCACCTACCAAACCTGCCTGGAGCTCATGGAGACAGGAGTTGCCGGTGTGCTCGTCGGGGTCGGCCCCGGAGCCGCCTGCACATCGCGCGGAGTGCTGGGCATCGGCGTACCGATGGCGACAGCAATTGCCGATTGCGCCCATGCCAAAACTACCTACGCTGAAAAGCACGGAATCGCGCCGATTATCATTGCCGACGGCGGCATGAGCGTGGGCGGTGATGTTTGCAAAGCAATCGCCTGCGGAGCCGATATTTGCATGATTGGCTCGCCATTCTCGCGCGCCAAAGAAGCACCAGGACGTGGCTTCCACTGGGGCATGGCCACACCCAGCCCGGTATTGCCTCGCGGAACAAGAATCAAGGTGGGCACGTCAGCAACTTTGTCTGAGATTTTGACCGGACCAGCTCGTACCGACGACGGCTCGCAAAATCTGGTCGGGGCACTAAAAACCAGTATGGGCACCCTGGGCGCTTCGACACTGGCAGAGATGCAGCAAGTAGAGGTAATTATTGCGCCTTCGATTCTCACGGAAGGAAAAGTATTCCAAACCGCACAGCAATTGGGCATGGGTCGGTGACGGAGTTTCAGAATGTCTTCAACCAGAAATAGCTTAAGTTTATTTGCCGCTGCTTTGCTGCTGGTCGCACTGGCTGCAGTCGAGGAAACGACTCGCACGAGCGCTGCCCACGCTGCCACTACTCGTGGTGCGCTGCTTGCTCAGGCTGTTGACGGCAAACAAGGCATTCCCCTGACCTCTACGACTATTGCCAATATTGCCGAAAGAGTAGCGCCTGCAGTCGTAAACATTGAAGTGAATCAACCATTTATGGCCGGCAACATGAACGGTTTTCCCTTCGGCAACCTGCCGGACGGATTCGACTTTTTCTTCAACGGACAAAGGATGAGCCCGCGCGGCGGCGGCAGTCAAGCCAGACCGAATATGCCCGAGCGCCACAATACGGGCACCGGCTTCATTGTTCGCGATGACGGCTACATCGTCACCAATGCGCACGTAGTCAAAAATTCCAGCAAAATAAATGTCACTCTCAATGACAAACGGCAATTCCTTGCCACCACCGTCGGTATCGACAGTTTTTCCGACCTGGCTGTGTTGAAAATCCCTGCAACCGGCTTGCCTACCGCTGAGATGGGCACTTCCACGACATTGCGCCCGGGTGAGTTTGTCATCGCCATCGGTTCGCCGATGGGCTACGATCATTCCGTCACGCTAGGGATTGTCTCGGCTGTCGGACGCACCGTTACGGACGTCAACGGCAATATTAATTTTATACAGACGGACGCGGCTATCAATCCTGGCAATTCCGGTGGTCCGCTTTTGAATATGATCGGTCAGGTTGTCGGCGTTAACACGGCTATTGCGGCAAGAGCTCAAAATATCGGCTTTTCGATTCCTATTGATATAGCCAAACCGACCGTCACCGATCTAATCGCCAATAAGAAAATCGAGCGTCCCTTCTTAGGTTTGAAAGTTGGCGAGCTAACCGACTCGGTTCTGCAGGGGCTCGGGCTGCCCAATTCGACAGCTGGTGTCTTTATTTCGCAGGTATTTAGCAACGGTTCAGCGGCGAAGTCCGGCATCGAGCGCATGGACATCGTGCAAAAGATTGACGGCAAAGATATACGCACCGCTCAACAATTACAGGATGCCGTCCGGGCACGCAAAGTCGGCGAGACATTGAGTTTTATGATTTTGCGCAACAAAGCCGCAAAAGCAGTCTCGGTAACAATCGGCAGCTATCCGTCTGAGCCGAACGCGGCGCCGGAAAAACCTGAGTCTAAAGCCGAAAGTGGCGGCGGCGAGCACGGGGACGACGATTAATCGTCTGCTTTGGTCGATCTGGTCTATCGCCTCAGACTCAGGCGCGGTGGTGCTCTTTGGCGATTTAGGAACTAATGCGGCACACATTCGTCTTTCCCCTGTCGCCAAATGTCGGCAACATGCAAAAAAACGGGGCAAGCGAGATGTTTTACAGCAAGTCAATCAACAAGGGCGTTGGTTTGTTCATTTGTCTGATGGTCGCCAGTGTTGCAGGGCCGGTTCCAGGCACAAATGCTGCCAATTACAAAGACGCCCAATTCAACCCAATTTATCCGCCCTTTTCCGTTGCCGCCAATCGCGATCCCGATGTGCTCGTCCCTCCGACTGAAGTAAGCGAAAAGACCAGAGAGAATTTCGAGGAGAAATCACCAAAGAAGAGCTCGCGACTGGTTTTGGCGCTGGGCGGTGGTGCCTTCAAGTCCGTTGCCCAAATCGGCGTGATTCGCTGCCTGGAAGACAACGGCATTCAGATAGACGGCGTCGTTGGAACTAGTCTTGGTGCCACTATTGGTGCCCTCTACTGTTCTGGCATGTCGACTAAAGAAATTGAAGAGCTGTTTGTTGATGAAACAGTTCAAGACGCAATGATGAAGTGTGTGATTGTAAGACAGCTTCTGAAACCGCTTGCCCCCATCAAACACCTCGTATTCGGCAAGCCTCTGGCAGGGCTTTCCAGCGGCAAGGGTTATCTCAAGCTTCTGGAAGAAAAGCTGCCGCCCGACTTCAAGCAGCTGAAAAAACCATTCGCCGCAGTGGTGACTAATCTTACCGATGGTCAAACCACCGTCCTTTCCGAAGGAGACCTGCCGCGCTCCGTTTTAGCCAGCAATGCCGTGCCCACTGTCTTTCGCCCTGTTCTCATCAAGGACAAGCTGTATGTAGACGGCGGCTTGCGCGCCAATTTGCCCAATAACATCGCTGAAAAATTAGGTGCTGATCTTACCATTTCAGTGCTTTGCGACAAAGCTATTACGCCGGTGGAAAACAAGACTTTCAAGTCAATGAAAGCAGTCATGATGCGGGTCGCCGACATTATGATGGCGGCTGCGGACCATCCCAAAGCAGAAGCATCCGATGTATTGATATTCCCGGATGTGGATTTCGTGCCACCATTCACCAAGGACGAAGACATTATTCGTAAAGCGGTTGCTGTCGGGTACAAGGCTGCAGAGCAAGTATTGCCTCAAATCAAGAGCGAGCTTTTGGCGCTCGAACAGCGGCAAGAAAAAAAACAGACTGCCGCAGGACCTGATGAAAAGTTGAGGTAGAACATGAAAGTCCAAATTGCAGTTGGAGAAAAGATAGAGCAGCAACACCGCACCGGTCCGAAGCCAACGTTGCGTTCGTTGGTTGACGACTTCGAAAAGCATGATGCTCATCCGGCGCTCATTCACTTCACGAGCACCGGCTCTAATACCATTACTTACACCGCACTGGCTGAAAAAGTGCGCCGCGTCGCCGCCGGCTTCGAACGTCTTGACTTGAAGAACGGCAGTACAGTAATAGTCTTTGCGGCAAACTCTCCTTCATGGATTATTTGTGCACTGGCTGCCGTGTACAGCGGATTAATCGTGGTTCCGGTAGACCCGCAGCAATCTGCAGAAGTGCTCGCTCATATCGTCGAAGACAGCAAAGCCCGACTGATATTTACCGACGAAAACGGCATGACTCGGCTGGAAGAAGCAAAAATCAAACTGGACGACGCACATACCGGTCCGCTCAAGAAGGACAAAATCCGCGTCTATAGAACCGATCGAGAGCAAGGGACGGACAGCTGGACAAAATTGCAGAGCCAGCGTCAAGACTTCGAAGATTTGCTCGAAACAATCGAAGTTCCGCAAGAAGATATCGCCATTCTTTTCTACACATCCGGAACAACCGGCATGCCTAAAGGTGTCCCGCTTTCTCACAAAAATATTCGCTCGCAACTTGATGCCGCTTTCTCAAAAATGAGTTTCATTGGTCCGACCGACCGCATTCTTCTGCCACTGCCGCTTTTCCACGTCTATCCACTAAACATCGGATTGCTGGGGCCACTGCATCTGGGGTTGCCCGTAATAATGCCGCAATCGCTGACTGGTCCCGAATTAATCAGAGCGATTAACGAAGCACGAGCAACCATCCTTGTTTCGGTGCCTCGCATCATGCGTTCGCTGTTTGAGGCAATGAATAAAAAAGCTCATGCAAGCAAAATTACTGGCACCATATTCGACACCATGTTGAATGCCAGCATTGCCTGCGAAAGATTGACAGGGCTAAAGCTCGGCAAGCTGCTTTTCAAAGGCGTGAGAAACAAGTTTGGAGCGACCTTGAAAACATTTACCTCCGGCGGTGCGCCGCTCGATCCGGACCTGACTCGAAAGTTTAAGGCCCTCGGCTGGGACATAGCGATCGGTTATGGACTGACGGAAACCTCTCCTCTTCTGGCCATGCGCATGCCGGACAACAAAGACATCGAAGGAACCGGCGTTCCTATTCCGAATGTCGAGCTGAAAATCATTCCATTCAAACACGAAGAATCAGAAGGAGAGGACGAAGAGGGTAATTCTAGAGGTCCGCATTACAATCTTGACGAAGGTGAAGTGGTGGCGCGTGGTCCCAACGTCTTCAGTGGATATCTACACTTGGAGGACAAGACGAAAGAGGCTTTCACGGAAGATGGTTGGTTTCGCACAGGCGATCTTGGTTTTATCAAAAACGGCAATTTGCATATAACCGGCCGCGCATCGTCGACTATGGTGATGGAGGGCGGCAAAAAGTTTCAACCTGACGATGTGGAGGACAAGATCGCCAGGCAATCGGCAATCAAAGAAATCGGGTTGCTGAAGAAAGAAAATAAATTGGTAGCGCTGGTGGTGCCGGATCTAAAATCGACAGGAGAAGGAGACGCGCACGATGCCATATCCTCAGCATTGAAAACCGCTACCTCGACAATGGCTTCCTATCTGCGTGTAACCGACTTTGCCATTACCCGCGAGCCTTTGCCGAGGACCAATCTGGGCAAGTTGAAACGTCACGAATTGGAAGAAAAATACGACAAAGCCAAAGCGGAAGAAAAAGGCGGCAAGAAAGGAAGGACTTTCTGCGAGTCGGAATTGTCCGCAGAAGATCGTGCTCTTATCAATCATCCCGCCTCCGGCGCCGTCTGGGAATGGCTGAAAAAACGCTTTCACGATCATGATTTGACACTGGACACCAGCCCGGAACTGGAGTTGAACATAGATTCGCTCGAGTGGATGAATCTCACTTTAGAGATGGTGGAAACCTCAGGAGTTGAAATCGATCAAGAGTCATTGGCACGCGTCAACACAGTGCGCGATTTGCTGAAAGAAGTTCAGACCAGCGCCCAGCAAGGCGGCACCGCAGACTCGCCCGTCAAGCACCCGCTCAGGTTTCTCGATGAAAACGCCCAGCAGTTTGTCGAGCCGCTCACGAAAGAGCAGGAGGCCAAAGCTCAAGCTTATCGAAACCTGTCGCGTTGGCTGATGAAGCCTTTTCACGTCGAGCCCGTCGATTACGACCAGGTGCCCAAAGGACAGGTTGTTTTCATTCCCAACCATGCCAGTTTTTGCGATGCATTTGCGCTGACGGCAGCGCTGCCGGACGAGCGCCTGCGAGATACGCAGTGGGCCGGTTGGGTCGGCATCGCCTTCGGCAATCCAGTCTTTTCCTATTTCAGCAGGCTGGCACAGGTTGTCCCGATTGATGCAGAGAAATCCATGTTGACCAGCTTGGCACTTGGAGCGGCTGTCCTTAAGGGCGGCAAGTCCCTTATATGGTTTCCCGAAGCGAAGCGTACTCTCGATGGAAATCTGCTGCCATTTAAACAAGGCATCGGCATATTGATGAAGGACCAAGACATCCCGCTTGTGCCTGTCTTTCTAGACGGCACGGCTAGAGCTCTGCCGCCAGGCCAGTCATTTCCTTCATATTTCCCCAACCCTCCAAAAGTCCGCGTTTTCTTCGGAGAGCCCGTCAAAGCCGCACAGCTCATGAAAGAAGGCAAAGGAGAATCGCCACAAGAGCGTATCGCCAAC
>PNKB01000207.1 GCA_013997645.1 Cyanobacteria bacterium PR.3.49 | reverse complement strand
GACGCTCTTCCGATCTCCGTCATTACTACATCCGAGATGATCAAGTCGGGCAGTTCGTTATAAGCGCGCACGAGCCCTTCGGCACCGTTGCGTGCTTCCAAAATGGTATAGCCTTCCGCCTCGAGATTCCTTCTTATCGTAAGAAGTTGCGTCGGGCTGTCTTCAATTAGCAGCAATCGATAACTCATTGGCTCGCATTCGGTCCTTAAGCCTTGCGCCTATTGTACTCCTAACTTCCAAATCGTTCATCTTGACAGCACAGGAGGCTTAACAAGCGGCTTTGCTCCGTATTCAGCAGGCGGCTTTGCTTGCTCTTCGGCAATCGGTCTTGCATCCTTAAGAGTGGAAAATCGGCCCGTCATATGCGCGACCAGGTCGCAAGCCGCCTCAGTGGCGGGCGACTTCGATATCGTCCAGGCTTCATATGCGGCGGCAAGAGCTGCATCGTCCAGCCCTTCGCCTGGATGCTTCTGGGAGTATCCGGCCATAGACACGGCCACGCGGTCCAAAAATGCGGCCCATTCTTTGGCATTGCCGGCAACGTTCTTCAGACAATCGCGAAGCGGCGTCCGCACAGTTCGCAAGACATCCATGTTTTTCTCGATTCGATCGTCTTTATCCAACAGTTGATATGGAAGCGAATACTCGCTTCTCAAGTTGTCGTCGGTATTTAACAATACCCTCTTTGTGCCGAGCTTTTTCCAGAGCAATTCGTCTAAAGATTGCGGCGACAAGACCAACATTGAAAGCAAGTCGGGCGCAGAGACAATGTGGCAGTATTGAAGTTTGTCTTTCAAGGCAGGCTCTGCAATCAACTCCTGAAGCTTTGCAATATCGAGTTTGGCACCATCCGGAATATTGGATATCGGATCATTAGTGCTGACAACTTTAGTGTTCTTCACATCATTTATCTTGTATGAAAGAATCAGAATTTCGCCGGAACCATGGGGATGAAAAACATAAGAATTGGGAAACGTACTGTGCAGCGTATTCAGCAGGACAAGCAGGTTTTCCTCATCGATTGCATAGAGCTGCAACCACTGGCAAAACAAGCCGCCATCTTCCAGTCGCGAGCCGACGAGCTTAAAAAATTCGGCAGTGTATAGATCACCGGCACCATTAACCCAAGGCTCGGCCGGTTGAGAAACGATCAGATCGTAGCGATCATCGGAAAAGGCCAGTTGGCTGCGAGCGTCACAGACGAGCTTGCGAATATCGGCTCTCTCAGCCAGCTTTTGCTGTGGAAGAAAAAATCTGCTTGCCTCGAAAACAGCCTTTTCCAACTCAGCAACTGCAATAGAAGCAACATTCTTCTGCTGCGCCAGCGAACCATATGTAACACCACTGCCGCACCCTATCACTAATGTCTTTAGTGAATTCGCCGAACTAAAAACATAAGGCAAGCAGCCCAAAAGCACTTGTGTCGGATAGTCGCTGGTCGGGGCAGCAGCAGCCAGATTTCGTGGAATTGCCGCCTCCACTTTTCCATCGTTCTTGAGCACCACCACATTGTTTTTTGGAAAGTCTTGAACAGCAACACTTGTATTTAAACCCTCGCGATAGAAAATCATGGAGGTTTCTTTGCGCTCAGCTTTCATCGAGGCGCGAAGCTTGTCCGCATATGCTTTGTTTTCCACAGTCACCATGCCGAAGCCCTGAGACAAAAGAAAAGTATCCGCTTGCGGCGGATAAAGCGTAGCCAGCAAGCCTACAATTGCAGCTGAAGCTAGAAAAATGACGCCCGCGGCCTTTTCTCTTTTGCCGGCAATCGTCACCTGGTGCGAGGCCGCCAGGGCGGCAATAAACAGGCATGTTCCTGCTATTACAACAAGACTGGCCATCAAACCACTTTCGTATCGCTCACTTAAGGTCGGAATCAGATAAAGCCCGGCAGCTAACGAGCCGACCACCGCACCCAAAGTGCTGGCGCTGTACAACCAGCTGGCGCGCGCCGATTTCGCTTTTACATCTCGAAGACTGCTTTGCAAAATGAAGGGAAAAATCGAACTCACGACAAAAATGGGCAATATCACAAGACACTGGCAAACCATCACGCGAGCAAAAAGATATGACCTGAAAGTCGGCAGATCCTGAAAGTTGAATCCGGAGGCTTGTTCTGAGAAGTGCAAAATCAGCATCGGCAAGTGGTTGAGCAAACACGCCTGGGCAAAAATGAGCAGAGCAGCAATCGACGCCGCCTCTGCGGTAAATGCTTTTGAGTTGGCGGCATACTCTCTGACTTTGGGCTTCACCCAACTGATGGTGAAAAATGAAGCGCAATGAGCAGCGCACCACATTGCGATCAAAACACCGATCAAAACGACAGCGACGCTGTAGACGGATGAGCCCAGTACGAGAGTAAACAATCGCGTATATACAACTTCCAAGGCCAGTGCGACCGCTGCCGAAAGAAAAACGAGCAAGCAGTCGAATTGAGGCATGAGCGAGTCCGAGGCGCTCGATTGAGCCACCTCTATTTCGTTGCGCGGGCTGATCAGTTTAACTGCAGCCAGGGAAAGCACTACTGCAAGAATTCCTGCCGCCAGGTTCAATCCGCCTGCAATGCAGAGCGTAAAAGACAAGCCGAACATCGGTATCAAAGCGAAGGCACCACAGGCGGCACCAATGACGGCGCCAAGTAAATTAATCGCATACAAAACAGATGAGGATTTATTCGCATCGATCGAGATGTTTTCGGCGGCTGCCACCACCGCCGGCCACGTTCCGCCCATCAAAAGCGAGGGCATCGCCACCAAAACAAAAGCTAGAGCCAGCCTGGCTGTTTCATCACCCAAACCGTCAATCTGGTGAAGCCACCCTCCGCTGAACACAATCGCATAAGCAAATGCAAAAGCGCAGGTGAGAGCTTCGAGCGAAGCGAAAAATCTGAGCGGATTAATGCCCGTGAAGAGTCCGCCGCCCCTCGAAAGGATTGCATTGCCAAGCAGTGCGCCGGCGCCCAGCCCGGCCATCACTCCTGCATATACGACCGCAGCAGCCGGAGTGGTCGAGCCTACCAGGCGTGCCAACTCGCGCTGCCACACACATTGAGACAGAAGAGCAGCAGCGCCGGAAAGTGCAAAACTCAAAAGAAGAGCGTTTTCAATAGTTTTTCGTCCGGCGCCCGGCACGCTTCCCCCCCGCAGAGCCTTAAAACTCAACAAATTCTCCTTCTTGATTATGCCAGTTATCTAAGAAGCTTAAGACCATCATGAGTTTTTATCGGATAGAATCAAAAGTTGAGCTTTTCCCAGAGTCAGACGCGATGATAATCATTTCCATCACTCTGCATAATTTCATGAGCTACGCAGATGCGACGCTCGATCTCGCTTCGGTGCCCGTCGCGTGCCTTTCCGGACAAAACGGCGCGGGCAAGTCCGCCATACTCGATGCCGTCACCTGGGCACTCTGGGAATCGGCGCGGGCATCGTCGGACGAATTGATGCGCATCGGCGAGAAAGAGACCTGGGTCGATCTGACTTTTCAGCACGAAAACCGCACTTACCGCGTGCGGCGGCAGCGCGTGAAAGGCGGCGGCAAGTCCGGCGGAAAAACCACCTCGAAAGGGACGCTCGAATTTCAAATTCTCGATCGAGAGCAAGACAGAGTTTTTGTTGAAGCTGCAGTGGGCGGCGGAAGTGTCGGTGTACTAGGTGGCAATGGGCACGGCAACGGGCATCGTGACGCAGCCGCGGCAGCGCCGGGTGAGAATGATATCTGGCGCAGTTTAACCGGCAACAGCATCAAAGATACGCAGAAGCACATCTGCGAGCTGCTGCGCATGGACTACGACACTTTCATCAACAGCGCCTACTTGCGCCAGGGTAAAGCCGATGAATTCACAACCCGCGCGGCGTCGGACAGAAAGCAAGTGCTCGGTGAAATTCTCGGTCTTTCGTATTTCGAAAAACTGAAAGACCAGGCGCGCGATCATGCGCGCTCACTGAAAGTCAAACGCGAGGCGATGGAGATGTCATTGTCGCGTTTGCCGGAAGCGGAAGAGCAGCGCGAACAGGCTGATAGCGACTTGCTTTCAGCCAAGACTGAACTTTTGCAATTGAGTGAAAAGTTGAGCGAGCAGGAAGAATTGGTAAAGCAACTGGGCGATCAAATTCAGTCGCTCACGCTCAACAAACAAAAAATGGAAACGACCGAGTCGCAAATAGAGGAGCTCACCTCGGCGATTGCAAGCCTCGACGAACAGTGCATCTCGGTCACTGGCAAAGTTGATGCGATCGTAAAATTAGTCGGCCAATCTCCTGTCATTGAAGAGAAGGCTCAGAAATACGAAAAGCTGAAAGCAGGCATCGATGAGATGGAGCAAAAAGCGCTTGTCCAGCAAGAGTTGAATACAAAGAGGATGGACAAACAATCGGCGCTGGCGCAGATGCGCAGCCGTCTGGAACTGCAAGCAGAGCACGTCGACAGCCGCCTCAAAGAGCTGGAAAAGCGCCACAAAAAATTGAGCAGCGAAACTCAAGATTGGGATAAGGTCCAAAAGCAGTTTGAAGAGTTTAGACAGCTATCGCTGAAAGAAGCAGAACAGTCGAAGAATCAAGAAGCGCACACCAGGCTCAATGAGCGCGCGGCAGAGCTCAACTCGCAAATGACCGAAGAGAAGATTCGCCTGGAAGCGAAGCTCTCTCAGAAAGAGTCGCAAGAGCAAGAGCTTGCCGCTATTCTCACCAGCAAAGAGAGTCTGGACGAACAATACCACTCCATAGAAAAAGAATCCAAGAATATGGATGTGCTCGAAGCCGAGTTTGAGATAGTCGAGCAGCGCGGCTTGGAGATCAAGTCGGAAATAGAGTCACTGGACACGCATGTAACTGCATTGCAGAGTCGGCAAAAGGAAAACCTCGAAAAGGTAAAAGAGCTGGAGGAGCATCAACACAGCTCCGTCTGTCCTTTATGTTGTGCTCCCATCGTCGACAGAAAAGCAGTCATTACAAGGTATTTAAAACACAACGAAGATCTCGACAGCGAAATTACCGAAACGCGCAATCGCAAAAGCAAATTAGAAAATGAACGCGGCGACCTGCGCAAAAAATATCTCGAACTGAAAAAACAGCTGGAAGGGCGCAAAGAATTGGACAAGCGTATCGGCCAACTGAACGAGCGCAAAACCGCCGTCGAACGCGCCGAACAGAGCTTTCAATCAGCAAAAGCCGAACTCGAGCTTTTGAAGAAACAACTCAACAACAATGACTATGCGCAGGTAGAAAGAGAGTCACTGATCGCCGTCAAAGCTGAAATTCACAAGCTCGATTTCGACCCGATTTCTTATTCGAGTTTGAAGGGGCAGGTGCGCGCACAGCGGCATATCGAGACCAGATACAACCAGATGAAACGCGACCTGGCCGACTTGCAAGAATTGAATGCCGAGTTGCCTGCCAAGCAAGAAGAACTTTCCAAACTCAACACGGAATTGCAGGGCGAAACATACGGCGTGGAAGAAAGAGACGCTCTCAAGGCTATAAAAGAGCAGCTCGACAATCTCAATTACAATCGCGACGAACATTTGCGCATGCGAGCGGCGATGGAAGAATTGGCTCCGGCTCTAGATCAAGTAAGAGAGCTCAAGCGAGCGCTCGAAGAAAAGCCGCTTTTACAGAAGAGTCTGGACGAATGCCTCAAACAAAAGGCCGGCAAGGAAGCCCAGCTCGAAGAGGCGAAAGTTGCGCTTTTGGCTCTTCAACAGCAAGTCGAACAATTGCCAGATAGGGCTGCGCAACTCGAATCGATGAAGCCCGAGCTGGAAGCGGCGCGCCAAGAGAAAGAGCAAGTCAGCAATCGCTGCGCGATTTCCCAGGCGCGATTAGAATCGCTGGATAAAGAAATCGCCCAGATGTTCGACCGCCGGCGCGAGCTCAAAGACCTGGATGCCGACATCGAGGACTATCTTTTCCTGGCTGAATCTTTTGGGCGCAAAGGTATTCAGGCCGTAATCATTGAAAATGCCGTGCCGGAAATCGAAAGCGATGCCAATCGCATTCTTTCAAGGCTGTCCGATAATCGCATGCACATCGCGCTTGTAACGCAGCAAAAGACCAAAGCCGGCTCGATGGTCGAAACGCTGGACTTGATGATCGCCGATGAAGTGGGCACCAGAAGTTACGAACTTTATAGCGGCGGCGAAGCATTTAAGGTGAATTTCGCCGTTAGAGTCGCTCTATCCAGGCTGCTGGCGCGCCGTTCCGGCGCCAAGCTCGAGACCTTGATAATCGACGAGGGCTTCGGTTCGCAAGACGAAGTCAGTCGAGATCGCCTGGTCAGAGCGATCCGCTCCATCCAAAACGACTTTGCGCGGATTCTGGTAATCACCCATATGAGCGACATAAAAGAGATGTTTCCCACTCACATTCAGATAACAAAACAGAATGGGACCTCGAAATTGCAGCTAATGTCATAATCAAAACCTACAGGGCATATAGAAAAAGGCTACCCTTAGAAGAGTCCTATGCAATCTCAACCACCTCCCAAAACCGGCAACCGCCTAAGACTGGATATCCAGAGCCAGTTGCCGCCGTTTCACATGATCGACCTTGCCTTTTCGGAGTCGAAGACCCGGCGCGGATGCCTGGTTGAGATACCGTGGCGGACCAAAAAGCCCGGGCAAATGTTCACCCTCACCTGCCAGTGGGAAGATGGTGCCGATTTGCCGGTGTGGTCGCTTTACGAGCAAGCGGGCGAAGAGTCCAAGATGCACTGGAGTAAGCCTTTCGGCTCCGCCGACCTGCAACTTTTGTATGACATGGCCGCCATGGCGGCGGTCGATTCAGAGGGCAGCTCAAAAATTCCTGATTCATTAAAAGCCAAAGAAAGCCAGAAATTGGACGTCTCCAACCCTGGTCAGCAGGCTTATCCGCCGCCTCCCGTTCCGGGCGGCTCGGACTTCACTCAAGGCACAATGCCTGCCTACCCCAACCCTTATGGAAATTATCCGCCGCCCGGCTACGCGATGCCACAACAGATGTATCCGCCGCCCATGCCCGGCTATCCTCCGCCGATGCCGGGATATCCAATGCCCCAACAAATGTATCCGCCCATGCCCGGCATGATGCCGGGAATGCCCGGTATGCCTGGCGATCCCAATGCATGGATGCAGCAGGGCATGCCCGGTATGGCACCGGGAATGGCTCCGGGAATGAATCCTGCAGTAGCGTCCGGCGCTTATCCGGCAGCAGCTCCACCTGCCCCGGCACCGGCTCCCGGACCTGCGCCGACGGCGATGACGCCACTGGTCGGCGACAGCGGCGTCTTCAGGCGCATCGACTTGAGTCTGATTTCTAAGACTCAGACGCTCGATCTTGGCACTCTTCTTCTCAATGCGCATTTGATCAAACAAAATACGCTGGAAGCAGCGCTGAAGATTCAAGGCATGGTCGACGACGGTAAGCTCGACCCTGAAATAGCTCCGGCAGCACTGGAAAGATTTCACAGTGAAGGCTCGAGAATTGACAGTTATTTGACTGGTGATGTTCTCGAAAAAATGCGCGACAAGTCCAAGCAAGCACCAGCTGCGCCACCACCCGCGCCCAAACCAAAAGAGGCAGGATCGGCGGCACCGGCAGCACCAGCCAAAGACGGAGCTGCTCCTGCAGGCGACAAACCAGCGGCCGCTCCCGTTAAAAAGGGACAAAAATCGCCAGAAGAAATTGCAAAAATCCGCAATGCTTTCGACCTTCTGAAGAAGGCCGGCATCATCACCGATACCGATATTCAAACAGCGCAAACCGTACTGCGTAAGCACGGCGGCGACATTGTCGACATCCTCATCTCGGCAGGCAAATTCGATCGCAATACGTTTGAAGCTGCCGATATCGTAAGACCGCTCATCGACGCAACTTTGATGAAACTCGAACAAGCAATTATCGTTCTGAATTATTGTTGCCGCAGTCGAGTCGATTTCGATACCGCAATCGACGAAATGGGCTGGCAAAACCCTCGCAAAGTGCGAAAAGATCTAAAACTGGATTGAGCGTCATACCTTTGGTGGTGCAAACATGGACCAACTTAAGGGCAAAGGCACACTTACACTTGTCGCGATAGTCTGCATCCTACTTTCAGTCGTCGCGGGCTTCTACTATTCCAACGCGGGTGACGCGGTCTACGGCATGTTTCATGCGATGTTTCCACAAATGCGCGACCCTGAGGGTGGGCAGCAAGCTCGACTGCAACTCAAAATCATCAATACCGGAGCGCCCGATCCAAATGTTGAAACCGTGATACTGCGCCCGGCAAAGTCCAGGTAGAGTAATTTTTGCCGATCGGCTACAGCACTGGGGTTCCTGCACGGTCCTCATTTATAGGTGCACGAGTTTTTGTGCCTAAACGTTGCTATTTTCCTGATTCGCGGGGGCAATCATTTCTTAGCGCCTTTGCGCTCCGAGCAAAGAATTTTCCGGCGAAAACACTGCAAATTGAGTCAAGGCGGGAACTTTCGAAGATGCACTACGTCCACACGCCAGTCAATTCAGCATGCAAAACCAGATGCTCAAACCTTTTATTACATTCGCCATCTGTCTTTCTCTACCTTTCTGGTGCGCTCTCAGTTCGGAAGCATTCAATCCGCAGGCAGCTTCGCCAGGCGAGTCTGTGACTGCGCCTGCAGAGGTCAAACACCAGGTCAGCCTGCATGGTCAAGTCAAAAAGCAGAGCAAATATCCCATATTTATAGTCACAAATCGGCAGGTAAGCGAGTCCGCTCATGGTCCGATTTTTACCAGTCATCGAGCCGTCCGGCAAACCTATGCGCAGCTCCGCGCAGGCAAAATGCAATTATTGCAGTCGAAAGAAAAATTGCTGGACGGTCTTCAAAAGACGGGCGCCAAGCGCATCGCCGTCTTCGTTCATGGTTACCGGAAAAGCTTTGGAGGCTCTCTGGAATTCGCAGAAAAAATCGGTTCTGAAATCGACCTTCCGGTTGTACTGTTTGCGTGGCCCTCGAAGAACAAGTATTCAGCATACATGTCTGACGAATGTACAGCGGAATGGAGCTCTCATCAGCTTTCCGACACGCTCAAGTCGCTTGGCGAAAAATTCGGAAATGAAAATGTCTGCGTGATGTCGCACAGTCTCGGCGCGCGAATGGTGCACTGGGCTTTCCGCATTCTTGCCAGCGAGAATCAGATGAATCGTCCTTTCGCGTGCAACTTGATGTTTTCTCCGGATTTCGACCGCGATACATTTTTAAAAGACAGCGCCTTTCTAAACCGCTGTTCGGGCGTGATGAAAATCTATCTGGATGCACATGACTCTCGAATTTGGCTGTCGAGAATGCTGCACGGCAGCCCGCGAGTAGGGACTTCCGACGGCAGCGTCGACAACGAAACTCTCCAAAAAATCTGCCAATTCAATTCGAATATGCCGAATCATCATATTCCCTACGACGTCTTGAACGCCGCCTTCAACATCCTTGCCGAGACCGAAGTCCTGCGCAATTAGAACAAGGAGATGCGCTCCAGGCGTTTTTGCCCG
>PNKB01000206.1 GCA_013997645.1 Cyanobacteria bacterium PR.3.49 | reverse complement strand
GCGGCAATTGCCGTCGCCACAGGGGCGGCATCATTGGCGTATTGCTGGTAGGGCAGTATGCCGGTCAGAACAAGTGAAACCGCCGCGTAGAGAATAGTGCAAATAGCCAGGCTGCCGAGCATTCCTACCGGCATATCGCGCTGAGGGTTTTTGGTTTCCTCGGCAGTCGAGCTGACAGCGTCAAAACCGATAAAGCTGAAGAAAACGATTGCCGCACCGCCCATGATACCGGCGAAGCCGGTGGGAGCAAATGGATGCCAATTTTCCGGGTGCACGTATGCAATGCCGAAAAGCACAAAGAATATGACCACCGCCACTTTCAAAATTACAGCCACCGAGTTGACCCAGGCGCTTTCTTGCACGCCAACTACCAGCACGAGTGTGATCAAAACGACAATGAGGAAAGCCGGCACATTCATGGACATGAGCATGCCGTTGATGGTGGGCACGTCAATCGAACTGTACATAGAAGCGATGGTTGGATCGCTCTTGATTGCTTCCAGTCGCACCATTGCCGTATGAGGATCGCAAGCCAACCAGAGCGGTAGTTTATAGCCGGTAATGCCGGTCAGCACGTTTTGGAAATAATCGGACCAGCTGACTGCCACGGCGATATTGCCGACTGCATATTCGAGAATCAAATCCCAGCCGATGATCCACGCGACAAGCTCGCCCAGCGCTGCATATGCAAACGTATACGCGGAGCCGGAGACGGGAATCATCGCTGCTAATTCCGCATAACACATAGCTGCAAAACCGCAAGCCAGAGCGGCAATCAAAAACGAAATCACAATGGCTGGACCGGCACCCTCTCTGCCCAATGGCGAGCCAAGAATGAAGTTGATAATCGGAGTGGACATCACATCCTGATGGATAGTCGCCTGACCGGCTGCTGCAGTTCCTGTCAGAGCGAAAATGCCGGAGCCGATTGTTGCGCCCACTCCGAATGCAATCAAATCCAGCGCCGTCAGCGTTTTTTTCATCTGATGCGGCGACGCTTCTGCCTCGGCAATGAGCTGACCGGGAGGTTTGGTGCGCAAAAGTTGAGCCAGAGACAATGCTCTATCTCCTATTCAACGAAGAGAATCTGTTTGTTTTCTCTAACTGTTTCTACTTGACGGTCAATGTTACGGTCTTGGTTTCTGTGTTTCCAGCTTGATCCGTTACTTCAATGACAAATTTATGCTGGCCCGGTTTTACATCCATGAGCTCTGCTCTTAACCTGGCAGTTTGCGAATCGGCTGCTTCTTGCTGCCCTTGTTCGTTGACGCGCATCATTGCAAATGGAGCTCCGTCATCGATTTTATAAGTGGCGTTGGTGATGAGCGAGAGCTTGTCTTCCGCGCGCAACTCTAATGCGTATGAATTTTTGCCGGCATTGACTATGCTCACGTCCTTGACCGAAGGCGGCGTGTTGTCGACGGTAATCGTGCCCCAGCGCTCGTTTTCCATGTAACCACTGGGATTGGAAAGACGATCGTCCAATTTCACTTTCAGCAAGTAGTTGCCGTCTTTCAATTTGCTCGTATCCCAACTGTAAGTGAAAGATTCCGTTTGACTTTCAGATTCACTTTGGGTGGCCGATTTGATGGCGCTCAAGGCTTTGGCAAGAGTCGTCTCGGCGCTGTCTTTTGTGCCGCCTTTGGATTTCGACTTGTCTTTGAGCGAGTCTTTGCTTTGCTGGTCTTTCGAATCTTTCGAATCTTTTTGATCTTTCGAATCTTTTGGATCTTTTGGCTGATCGTTTTTCGGTTTATCCGCTTGCTTGTTCTTATCTCCCTCAGGTCCATCAGGCTTTTTCGCTTGCCCTTCATCTTTTTGTTTGGGCTTTTGCGCAATCTCGCTCAATTTTTTGCTTTGCTTGTCTTCTTCTTTTGCCGAATCTTTTTTGGCATCACCGTCTGACGAATCATCGCTTTTCTCTTTCACTTCGCCTTTTACATCTTTGTCGCTCAGATCGAGGTTTTCCAGACCGGCGGACTTATCGAGATCGGCGCTGAATTTGCTGTCTGACTGAGCTGTTTTGCTCGCATCGGTCTTGTCTGGTTTATCCTGTTTTGCGTCTTTCTTCTTGTCTTTTGAATCTTTGCTTGTGTCCTTTTTCGATCTTAGATCGGCAGCCAACTCATCCCAGGATTTGCCTCCGTCGCTCGAAACCGCCAGCGAAAGCAGCATAT
The DNA here is from genome assembly GCA_013997645.1 of Cyanobacteria bacterium PR.3.49. Lineage (GTDB taxonomy): Bacteria > Cyanobacteriota > Vampirovibrionia > Obscuribacterales > Obscuribacteraceae > QKMZ01. The sequence continues at coordinate 7,342 of PNKB01000206.1, read as the reverse complement.
TGTCGTGATCGGCGTCGGTGCCTGAAATAGATAATTCTTGCTTGCCGGATACGTGCGCGCCCGCTTGCACGGAAATACTGCTCAAAACAGGCTGCGCATTATTAGGCAAATACGTGACATCGATTTTGCGAATAGTGCTGGGCTCCTGCCCCTTGCGTCCTGTTGCAGTACCCTTTTCGGCGGGCTTCCAGCGCAATCGGTACTGCAGATAGCGTCCGCGCGGAGACTTGATATTGAATCCTTCACTGGTCGAATCAGTGGTATTCCATGGCGACCAACTTGCATCCGGACGACTGCTGTTGCCGGTGCGAGTGTCCACCGAGAGGCGCGTCAAAAGCGAAGGATCTATTTCGTTCAAACCGCCGTAAGCCAGCAGTTTGGACCATTGCGCAGGACGCTGCGCATCCCTGATTTGAGAACTATATGTTGCTTTGAGCGATGGAGAAAGATCGAATTTGAAGCATCGGGCAAAATTGCTGGTGGCTGCAAATAAGTGGCCCTGACCATCCAACGACAGGGCCGATACTGCTTCTTCATCCGTGTGCGCGACCGGCACGAAATACGGACGATTGCTCACTTCCTCCTGTCGAGCCTGCGTAATGTCGCCTTCCGCATCACCAGCAAAAACCGTGTCACTGGACGGGTCATAGACAAGTGAGTAAAAACCTTCACTGGTAGCCAGAGTGTCAGCTTCTCCAGACGGTTTTACTTTGAAAAGATGCCCCTGACCGGCAGTAGCGACAAACAGGTTGCCTCTTTTGTCCTTGACCGCTCCTGTGACAATGTGGTCGTTGGTTTGATATTCCGCTCGCGCGTTGCCGGACTGATCAATGCTGTAGACAGCGCCCTTCTCGGCGGTACCTACATAGATGCGCTTGTCCGCTTTTGAAAAGGAAAGCGCAGTTATGTGAGCCTGTCCGGAGTCGAAAATTACCGCTGCGGTTTTCTTCGCGGCGTCATAGCGCCAAACTTTACCATCGCCCGCCACACCGGCAAACACATTGTCATTGTCGTCAGTGCAAAGAGTTGTCACCATGTCGCCGCCGGTTTTGAAAAGTATGTCGTGCTTTTCTGACTGCGGTTTGACGATGACGACTCGATCGCCTGGCGCGGTCGCTGCAAAAACATTTCCTTTGCTGTCTACTGTAATGGCTGGGGAAAATGAGCAGTCCAACTGGGCGATCTGTTCAGGTGCTGAAACACCGGATTTCCAGACATAGACTTTGTTGTGTGCGGCGAAGAAGACAGAGCCGTTGTGACAATCCGCCGACCAAATTTGCATCTTGGGATTGATTGAACTCGTTGAACTCAGTGAACACTTTGCCGCTTCATGAAATCCGGGAGACAATCGACCTCTGCTGTCGATTGCCACTTCTTCCGTCTTGCCGTTTCGAAAATCCTCCTCGGTGCTCTGACGCCAAGCCAATGCCGAGCGCATATGAGGATATTGCTTGGCGGCTGCAAAAGTTGTAGCCGAACTAGACGTGTCACGTTTTTCACTCGAGGAAGAAGTGGATGAGGTGTTAGACAAAGATGAGGCAATGGCCGAAGCCAGACTGCCGGTTGTTGATGTAGTTGTGGAGCTGCTTTCCGACTTTCGAGAACCGCTCGAATCGAGTGTCTTTCGAGCTTGATCGGTCATGTATATGCCGTCGTGAGAGGAAAATGAATTGGTTGGGTTGATATTCAAAGATGGCGATTGTGCCAGCGCTTTTTCTTTGCGCTCGACAGTCAAAGCCAAAAGGTGCATGCCGTCCAGCAACCAGGGCTCAGAGGCGCGGGCACGAACTTCCCCTTTGACGATTTGGGGACCTTTTGTATAGCGATCCGAGAAAAACAGCTTCAACCAATGGCCCGGTGGCGAGACAATTCGTCTGCCATCTAGAAAGAGAGATTGTTCAGGCAGAGCCAAAACGGCCTCCAAAACATTGCCTTGCCCCTGCTCGCGAATGCGATTGGCTACTTGCTGGAGATTTTCCGGCTGAGGGTCGACAATGCCCATTCGTTTTCGCAGCTGATCTATTTGATCGCCTGGACCGACACCCAAGAGCAGATTGCCGTCGGGTATATCGCGCGGCACTTTGAGAGACAGTTCGCGCGTCACTCGCGGCTTATTGTAAGGTCGCAGGACAGCTGTTATTTTGACTGTTTCACCGGGCTCTACCTTTTGCTTGTCCAGGGAAATGCGTTCCAGTCGTGCTGTGTCATGACCGTCGTCCAGCACGATATTAAGATTGACACCTTTAATGGAAGCCTTCTCGAAATCGTTGCCGGTAATACGAGTGAGCACGCTGAGAAATGAGGTGCCGGTGGAATCACCCATCTTCAATTTGAAACTGGAATCTACGGGGCCGTGCACGGCAAAATTGCCGGCAAACTTGTCGTGGCGCTCGATTGTGCCAGCTTTGTCTGTGACTATTTTGCTGTCGACGGTCACCACATACGGTGAGGTTGACTGGTGGGTGGTGTCGATTGCCGACATCGCCGTGCTGGCGAGCAGCTCGGGAGTCAGCTCGGCGTGATTGATGACGTTGAGGTGGAAAGTCTTCTTCACTCCTCGTGTTCGGTCGCTGACCGTGTACGTAGCGGGGATCATTTTTGCTTGACGTCCCAGTTCTCCGCCGATTGCCCAGGGTCTGTCATTGGTGACTGTGCCGACCACTTTTACAGGCGAAGCGACTTTGAAAGAGACGGCGAGATTGGGCAAAATCTGGTGAATATGAGCAGTCGCCATGGGAAATTCCACCGGTCCTGCTTGCATAAAGGGATGCCCGAATGCCAGTACTTTGCCACCGAATGTGGTGGTAGCAGTACCGGTCGCCGATGCGGAAAAATCACCGGTAACAAGCAGGACGCTGACTGCTCCTCCCGGCTTGATAGTCTCAGCCGGATAGTTCTTGGATACGTTCGAGTCATCATCCAGGGTTTCGTCGATAGCACCAGCTGTCCCGGCCGAAACCGACATGCCGAAATTTTTGAAATGTTCGCCGAGCAGTGCTTGAGCGCCATTGGAGAATCCGGAAAGAGAAATCGGTGCAATCAATGGAACCATGCGGGCGCCGCCACCGGATGTAGTGACGATGCCGGCGTTCGAGCCGGAGGAAACAGCTGGATCGCCCCCAGCGCTGCCATATCCGCTTTCGCCGCCCATGGTAGGCAATGCTCTGTACCCAATGCGTCCCGGTCCTGATGTTTCATCCGGCGGGCGTTTGTCGGGGGTGAGCGCGTCGAGCATGTCGGTAATTGGCGTCAATCCGACGATTGGTTCTTTGGAAAAATCGAAACCGTAGGATACGGCGCCGACCAGCTTGCCGTTTATATAGACCGGGCTTCCGGACATGCCTCGGATGACGGTGTTCTTGCCCATCAGTGGTCCCGACAGCCGCACCATAATGGCATCTCGACCGGAGAGAACTTTCTTCACTACGCCGATTACTGTGACATCGAAGCGCTCGATTTTATTGCCTTGAAATACAGACAGACCATAACCCTGCATCCCCGGCTTCAATTCTGAAAGCGGCATGAATGTTCCAGCTTTCAGCCATTTGCTTACATATTCCGTTCCTCTTGGATCGAGAAAGTTGTCGTCTCGCAAGACTGCAGGTGCTGCCACAGGCTCGGTTTGGGCAAGATTGACCGGGCGCTCTGAGCGATCTGTGCTGATAGTGCGGGCAGTGCCGGCAGCAAGAGTCTGCGTGTAAATGAGCGCGACAAATAGTGCGTTGATGCGCTTCACTCTGGCAATTTTAGAAAGCCGGTCGAACAAATTTCACTCCGGTAGAAGCGTCGATTTGAGCACATATTGCGTCTTGCTCGAAGACGCGTGCCTGAGACCCTAAAATGCTCAAGTCTCTCTTAGACTTTATACTAAACTTTCGCTTTTTCATCCTAACATCTCATTAGACCTGTCAGCCCAACATCAGGCTCGCCTCCGGCGTGAATCGCCCGTCGCCTGCTGAGAGCTGTTAAAATGCCCTGGCAGAATGGCGCATTCAGGCGGAGGCCTACAACAAAAATGGTTCTTAAAACAGACTCTATTGCGTTTGCATTGATGGCTCTGGCGCTCATGCCGACTGCCGCTCGGGCGCAAGGATCTCCGGTGCCTGGACAGAGTGGAAGCTATGGCGGGGCTGCAGTCAACAGCTATGCTTCCACCCAGACATATGCACAAGCACCAGTGCCCGGCTCGGCGCCGAACAATTCATATGTTTCCACGGGCGGCAATTCTTACACTGCTCCCAAAGCCGGCACAAAGAGTGCATATTCAAAACTTCCGCTCAGTGTTGATGATGCCAAAGTGCGTATTGCCGAATTGCGAAATCTTCTTGCTGTGAGCCGGCCTCAAGATGTACAAGAGAGCGTTTTCCAGCTTTGCGAATGGCTTTCAGACATGGCTGATGCTCACTGGAAACTGAGCTTGGCTCTAGCAAAGAACGACTCTATGAAGGCGGCCTCCCTCCAGGAGCGACAGTCAGCAGTCAAATTTTCATCGCTAAAACATGAAGCCGCTTTGCTGAAAGCAGAGCTGTTTATCAAGCAAAATCGCTTGCCGGAAGCACTCAGCCCTCTGGTCGATATTGTTGTGGCCGAGCCGAAATCGATTATCGGTCAGGCCGCCTACGAAAAGCTCAAAGAAATTGGTTTTTCTGAGCAAGCAGGCGATGCTGCTTACCAGTCCGGTGACAAATCGGCAGCAAAGCCTGTCGCAGCGGCTTCCAGTTCTCCCCAATTAAAACCGGTTCCATCTGCCAGCGTGGCTAAACCGGCGCGAACAGCCCAAGTTACAAAAAACCGGTAAAAAGCTTTTGTGCTTCTTGGCAGATTAGTATAAAATCTGCTTTATAAACCGTATTTAACAATGCTGCCGAGCAGGCTGTCTAGTTCTGGGAATACGTTTTTTAGTGTGGTTCGCTCTTCCGGAAGGAGGCAATTGATGTCGACCGGGAAATTTCTGAGAAAGCGCTTTCCTGCTTTCGTTATTGGGGCGCTCGCCCTGGTCAATTTTGTTGCTTTACCGCAAGCTTTTGCCGACCCGACAAAGCCTTTCGAGCTGGGTGCCGAACAGAAGGTGATCAACGAGGGCTCTGGCGGCACCTACGATTACCCGACGCCTCAAGCAATGCCGACTCCGCGCATGAATGGCAGCATTCAACAGCAGCAACAGCCGCTGCGCAGGCCACCTATGAATGCTGGAATTCAACAGCAGCAACAGCCGCCCCGCCGGCCGCCCATGCAGTTGCAGGCGACTCAGCGTGTAGTCTTGCCCGCCAACTTTCTGGGCTCATGGAGAGTATCGGGCACGCGTGTCAAAGTGGAAGCCAGGCCTGAGTTTCAGCAAGGTGCTGAAGCAGCCTTTCAGGTCAATACAATGAATACCTGGAATATCGGCGGCGATCCCAACAGCGGCTACAGCATGAGCAACGATCAGGGTGTATCCACCCAATTGGTCGTAGATAAGGTGGAAGGCAATACCGCCTTCATTCGATATCAACATCCAATTAACAATACTGTTGCCGGAGAAGCCATCGTAATGAGCCTTGTGCCAGGTGGTGTGCGATTTAATGGTCTGGAGCGCGTTTCTATTTCCAAACAAGGCGATGTGCGCGCTAAAGTTACCTATCAATTGGTCGGGCAAAGAAGCAGATGATGCCTCAACCCGGACCCGTTAGAATAGAGTCCGGGCAAAGGTCGAAATCATGTGGAAACCCCGTCAATTTGTAGTTGGACTGAGTCTCGTTACCGCGGTAACGGTGCCGGCTTGCTTTGCCGATGAGAGCAATGTAGAGCTGAAGCCGCCTATCACCCCGCCTCACGAATCTCCCAAATATACCCAACCGTCCGACATTCCAGCTTCGGTGCAAAGCACAGACAGGCTGCAGGAGCCATTTCCAGCCCGTACGGATCAAGCGGCGCCACTGACCACTGATGGTCGCCCGATTTTGAGAGGTGCTGCCGAAGCAGCCTCTGTCAACGGGCATGCGCGTTTGCTGGCAACCACGCCCCTGACTCACCACCGCGATCGCTCCGTGCATTTTATCGAATTGAATATTAAGAACATCAGCGATCAAGTTGTTGTTATCGATGCCAATCAAGCAGAAGTAAAAGTAAATGGGCAAGTCTACAAACCTTGCGACTCGAAAGAATTACAACACGACGCTCGCTCGACTCTTTCCACCGGCGGCAAATTAGCCGTTGCCGGAGTGACTGCAATGTCTCTGGGTCTGGCAGGGGATATCTTCTATGAATTTATAACGCCAGGACAGAACAGAAAGCGCGATTTGAGCGTGGCACTGGGACGAGACGGAACGCGTCACGAGGTAGAAGTGGAGAATTTCGGCAAGCGTGTGCTCATGCCGGGTGATGAAACGCAGGGCTGGCTTGGTTTTGATGCGGACACTCTGCCGCAAGTCGATTCCATTCGCGTACCTATTTCATACATGCCGCCTTCTCTGCCCTCGGCGGTCTTGACCGTGCCTGTCGATAAGCCGACGCGCAAAGTCTTGCCGGCGCCCCAGCGCTAGAATCAATTAAATTCGGTCATCTAACCAATCAATAAGTTTGGTTCTGGCCAACCTGAGAAAAAGGCGGATTTCTGGCTAACTGCGCTAGAATTTTGAGCGTTTCATAGTAATCAGGAGTTGCCAAGCGAATGCTTACATTTAATGGCCGCCACGAAAAAGGTCTTGGAAGAGTGGTACTGTCCCTGGTGGCAGCATTTCTCTGTCTCATGACCAGTGTCTGTTTTACAAGCGTAGCTAATGCGATTGAACCTAAGCCTGCCGCTGGCAAGAAGGGAAAAATGTCTAACGAACCCGTAGTTGTGATGGAAACCTCAAAGGGCACCATCAAAATCCAATTGTTCACCAACGAAGTTCCTACAACCGCAAATAATTTCCAAAACCTGGTATCCAAAGGCTTCTACAACGGCCTTACCTTCCACAGATATGAGCCTGGATTTGTAATTCAAGGCGGCGATCCGAAGGGTGATGGCACCGGTGGTTACATCGATCCTGCCACCAAGCAAGAACACCGCATTCCTCTGGAAGTAAAGCCCAGCCTCAAGCACGATCAAGCCGGTATGGTGGCGATGGCTAGAGCCAACGATCCCAACTCGGCAAGCTGCCAGTTCTACATTACTCTGGCTCCTGCATCCTTTCTCGATATGAATTATGCCGTATTCGGCAAAGTCATCGATGGACTGCAAGTAGTCAGTCAACTGCGCAAGGGCGACAAGATGACCAAAGTTACGCTGCTCGAAACTGCCAACAAATAGACAGCTCGACTGCGCAACCCGCAAACATTGGAGGAGGTGGCGTATGCCGCCTCCTTTTATTTGTGTGCC
>PNKB01000205.1 GCA_013997645.1 Cyanobacteria bacterium PR.3.49 | reverse complement strand
ACAAAAACTACTTGTGGAACAATTGAAACCAGCGCTCTGGGAAGCTTGTGTACCTAGCCCTCCTGTTGGTTTAGCACAACTTGACATATATCCCTCACCCGCAATTCTTGCTGCCAATCGGCTTCCCGACTTGAGTGTCCTTGGAGCAAACTTGCAGACTTTGGACTGTGCCAGGGATCTTTCACATCAAACCGTCCTCATGAATTGGGTTAATGAGGCAAATGCCGGATATCTAGCGCTTCAAAAGCAATTTGAGTACGCTCAGACCATGCTGCCATCAGGGATTCTAGAATCAGCGACTTTGCTGCCTCAATTTCAGCCTTTGAACTTTGGCACCAGTACTCAAATCGGCTTTCCGTTTCAGGATTTTCTGCCGGATCTAAAACTTGATCCGGAGTTGACCTCGTTCTTAAGTTTTCATTGGATCGTCGAAACGAGCTTAAAAAAGCTCATTGCCTTTGCGCGGTTTTACAGGAGCAGAATGCCTAAAAATAGTGCTCATTGGCATGATCTGACAGCACTTATTTTCAGATTGGAATACTTCCTTGAACATCTAGATACGTTGGAAACGCTTCCGGCATCTGTATTTGGCAATCTAAACACCTTGGTTGCGCACGCAATGCATGACCTGTTCGAGATTCATGGTGAGCTAGCGGCGATCGGCAATAAGATTGAATCTATAGCCGATTACTGGCGATATTGATAAAACGAGGCGAGCAAAAATTGCTCTAAGAAAACGCCGGCGCTGAACTGAATCAACGCCGGCGTACAGATACAGCAAACCTCCTTTACTGCTGTGTTTTTAAAACAAGAGCCGTCCAGACGGTGAAAACCGCCAATAGCGCAGCAAACTCTAACAAAACAAACCTCCTTTGCACCCAAAGGCGCATGAAAACGAGCTCCCAGCAAGAGGAACTGTTCTACAAACTGTTTTACTACCGTTATGGGTCAGCGGGAATTTGCGTCCGGGCCTCATTCCCAACCCACTCCCCCATTCTAATGCAGTGTGAAAACATTGAAACATGCGGGCATAACTAATCCACGAATAGCAATTTTTCTTTCTCTGCTTACCACTTATCGTATCCACGCTTATGCCAAGAAAAAAAATCTACACAGACATCCACATTCGAGTTGAAAAGTCGCGCCTAGCGCATATCGATCGAATGCTCAAAAGGGACCAGACTCGAACTGATTTCATCAGAGCGGCGATTGACAGGCAAATCGAAAACAAGGCAGATGAGTTAGCAAGTCCGTACTACGGACAGGTATTGAATTACGTAAGAACGTTTGAAGAGGAGCTTTGCAGCATGCTCATTTGCTGTTGGAGAGCCGCAGCGGAAAGTATTGCCGTTGATATGGAAGTATATCGATTGACTTCGGCTGACCAAGTGCCGCCGGAGGTTTTGGAAAGCATCCGTGCTCGCGCAAAGAAAGAATCAGAAGAATGGTCGAAGCATGTAAAAGACGGACTAGCAATTGATCTGGCAAAACTAAAACGTGATCCGGCAACGACCAAACAGATGTTGTTTGATGGAGTTGACGTTCCTACCACAACACCCAAAGGAAAGCCAAGAGCGAAGAAAGTGAAGAAGTCCCCTTGAAGTGAGTGCAAGTAAAATTTGTAGCTCACCTAACTGCGCCAAAATCGACTGGCAGTAACCAAGTCTTTTAGGCGGTGGATACTGCTAGTTCGAGGACAAGAGCGTGGCAGACATCCGAAAATGCCGGATCATCTCAAACACCTGGAGCTTTAGCCAGCGATTGAGCTATGCACAATTCTACAGTGACAATCATTTGCGAGAATGCCAAATTTGATGCGGAAGGAATTTGAGTATGAAAGGTCGGCCGTGTTAGTCTGAACAATGGTTTCCCGGCGTCCTTTTTCAATGACTCTTTCGTCATGAGGTGTTCGGAAACATGTCTCTGAAGAAAAAATGTCTTGCAACAGTGGTCGTTGTTTCTGTTGCGGTTTTCGTTGTGTCTTGCAGCTCAAATTCAAGTTCAACACAAAGCGGGACATCGAAGAATTCCGCCGAAGATGCCGAAAAGGAAAAAATAGCAAGCGAGCTTTTTAACAAGCATATGGAAGCAGAAAGGGTGAAAAATTATCCGGCTGCATTGGATATCGCCAATCAGTTGATAAAAGTTCAACCCAGCTTCGGTTATAAGCTTCGAGCCGAAACTTACATGCGGACTGGAAAGTACGAAGAAGCGGAAAAGGATATCAAAGAAGCTATGCGACTTGATCCAGATAACGGCTCAATGTTTGACTACGGGGCAATCATTGCGACTCATTTGAAGCACTACGATGATGCTATTAGCCGCTCTGAAGAAGCGATAAAAAAGAATCATTCTGATTTGAAGATTGAAGTCTACAAATTCATAGCCATTGCGTATCAGGCTAAGAAAGACGACAAGAAAGCTATTGAATATCTCACAAAATCAATCTCCCAGATTGACGGACCTGAAGAGCGATACTTACGCGGTGCTGCATACGATTCGGTAGGAATGAGCGAAGAAGCGCTTGCAGATTTCTCATCGGCAATTCAGTGGGATCCAATGCTGATGTCCGCATATAAGCGTAGAGCAGTGATTTATTCAAGGCTCGGACAAAAGGGAAAAGAAAATGCCGAGCTGGCAGCCGCAAAACAAAATGCCAAGAAGGGGCTGGCACGAGCTGATATTGACTGGATTCCGCTCGATTTATCAGCGCAAGAAATGAAAGTAGTGGAGAAAAACCCTAGAGCAAGTTTCACAAGATAATTCTCAAAACGAGGGATAAAGCCATGTCAAAAGTCTTGATTTCAGCCTTGTGTGCAATAGCTGTCTCATCTAGCTTTGTTTCAACTGAAGCATATGCTCAGGGACTAAGCAGAGACCAAAGAGACAGCGCTGTCTTCAGAGGCATCGAAGCAATAAAGGCGAGACAGTTTTCCGTTGCAATTTCCGAATTTACAAAACTCTCTAATAACGACCCATCTAACGGCGAATATATTGCACTTAGAGGATCTGCCTACTATGACTCCAAAGATTATGCCAAAGCAAAAACAGACTTTGAAAACGCGATTAAGAAAGGCTATAACAAGCACGTCACTTACGAGCAATTGAATAACGCCGAAAGTCGCATTATTGCAGGAAACAAAGTTATAGGCAGTGGCACAGTCGGAGAGACAGTCGAAAAAGCTTCCAGCGCGCTCAAAAGCGGCGACTATCCGACAGCTATCGGGTCTTGCACGGCACTGATCGAAGATACAAAGCTTCCAGCAAAAGTACATCAAGGTGGCTACATTCTTCGAGCGGAAACTTTTATCAAAATGGGCAGAAAACAAAATGCCAAAATCGATGCTGAAACAGTTATAAACAGCGGACTTGACGTACCTCAAACGAGAGATCTATTGAAACGCGCATCTCAGTAGAGTCAAGTTTTTTCACCAACTAAGTCGAAGCAGTTAAGTCTTGCTTCGACTTTTGCTTTGCGTTCATTGAGACCAAACGGACCTTTTCCTTGATGCCTTGTTCTACTCAAGGCGTCCTGGTCCAATCAGATAGTCAGCTCAAAAGGAGGGGGTTGACTGCATGTTTAAAATTCAATCGAGTCCAAGAATCAAGGAGATGTCCAAATGGAAAAGAGTCCAAGAATTATCAAACTAGAATTTAGAAACGCAGTCATAAGGCTTAAAAGAGGAGTAATTGATATAGGCCAATTTCTGAAAGAAGCACGTGGTAGACGGGATGCCTGCTGGATGGCCGGTATATTTTGCCAATGGGAAGAAGTCAAAGCATTTCTTGAAGAACATGGTTTTCCTAAAGACTACTTCGACGAAATGGAAGACATCTGGGTCTGGCAGTAGATTTCTTGGACCGCCATCACTAATTCCGCATTCATTGCTCCAGGCATGGTCTGTCGAGGGATGCGCGCGCACCCCATGCAGCCCATGCCTGCTACACGCCAGCCCAGGGTCCCGAGTTCAAGCCTCGCGCAGCGACTTTTGGCTGGGGCTTGAACTCGGGCGGCGGCGTGTAGGCTCTAGTGCCGGGCATGGAAGAGCAGCAAGCAGCCCGGCACTGCCAGCGTTTTTCAACGGGGCATCTAATTGTGTTAAAAAATCATACAGTGGCGATTACTGCTCGAACACTGGCTTCATAATTCATAGTCAGTTCAGCCACTGACTATTCAAGAAAGAGCTTGTCTAGCTTATCTTTGAATTTCTTCTGCAGATCGGGACTAGCGAGAAGTTCTCCTTCATACCAATCGATGTATTCCGAGATTCCTCTGCGTAAATTTTTCCAGTAAACAATCTTCTCTCCAGCTGTGATTTTGACTGGCGGTCCTTTGCCATCGCCAACATTGATTTTCCAATCACCTTTGGTCCTTGCTTCGTGAAGAAGTCCACACCTCACAGCTTTGTAGAAAGACTCAGCCTGTTTTGTTGTAAAAGAATCACTCATTTTGCTTCTCAGAAATTTGGTGAACATTCCTGAACTGTTGTGATATTCATTGACCACCTTCGCTGCAACAGGCTTCGCCGGCAATGGGCACGTACAGCCATCACAGTGTTTTTTCGCCGGCTTGTGCTTGTAAGCCTTGCCTTGATAGGTCGACTCCAAAAATTCTATTAGACTGCATTGAATGGCGACGATAGCAAATCCTTTACCCTCATGCTTTCCGAGACCTTCTATTGCTTTTATAGGGTCGAAATACCTTATCTGTAAGCGTTCGCGAAAATACCTGGTAAATGCAATTTTCCAAAGATGCTCATTTTTGCCTGGTTTCAGCTTAGCGCTTTCGGCTTTCCAATGACCAGCAGTCCAGTCGCCAGAAACTTTTGTAGATAAATCCATGGCCCACACCTCAAAACCTCAATCATATTTTTCCCACCGAAAAGACATTTGAGTAACCGCCATTTCTGACAAGAAAGAAGGGGCTGATGAAGGCCAGCCCCGACGCTAACTATTTACGAGAACTTTGGCGACCTGTGCAGTCAGAGCCATAGTGACCGCAAACCCGACAAAAACCGGTTTTACGACGCTCATGTCGGTCCTCAAACCAAAGCGCCCTTACTGCCCTCAAAACAGCTTGAAGTTTGTCCAGTTTTGGCGCCGCAGCCTTGAGCGTCCATAATGCAATATAGCCACAAATAGCAACGTCTATTAATTGCCATTCTTCGCGAGTGAGGGACAAAGTTTCGATGCCGTCCAAAGCAAGTAGATTCTTCGAAGATTTCATTGCAAATACTCCAAGAGGCGAAAGTACAAAAGAGAAATTGAGGAAAGGGCGGGACAAAGTCCCGCCCCTCTAGATCACGCAGCACTGCGCTTTCTTCTTGTAGGTTTAGAAGATGCACTGTCGCTTTGAGGCTTCTTGCCACAGAGGTGAAAGCTCGAGAGTTTCACGACTGGCTTAGTCATCTTTACGGTGACACCATTTACTTCTTTGTTGTATTTGACAATCGAGAGCTTGCCTGAGACGCAGATTTCGCGCCCTTTGGTGACATAGTCGAGAACTCGTTCAGCTAAATTTCCCCAGGCATCAACGTCAATCCAGAGCGGCTCCGGATCGTCGACTTTGGATGAATACTCAGGCACAGCGATAGAGAATTTCGCAAGCTTGTTATCCGAATCGGTGAAGGTAACTGCTGTTGGTTCGCCGCCGACTTTGCCGATGAGAGTGATTTGATTCATGAGACTGCACCTCCAGTGCTGTGTTTAAGTGCGCCAAGGTCGGCACGAATTGAATCTGGTGCATGACCGCGCAGCGTCCCGAAGGGATTAAGTCATTGCGCAAGAGGCAAGATGTGCCAGGATTTGCACTTGTTTTACACAGCCCTGGGGGAAGCCAGACGAGAACAAATTCACCACTAGGCGTACAGAAGGCGCGCCTCTCAACCAGTCATCGACGACCGAACAAGCAACGAGTGAAAGAAACAAACGAACACAAAAAGCAGGCACGGTCGACCTGTGAGCAAACGACTGACCATACATCCTGGGAAATTAGCTTGCGAAAACCAGCACGTCTACCGAAAAGCAAGAATCAGTGCGCGAGATCTAGACAAATACAAAGAAGTAGAATTCACCGAAAGAAAGTTGCCACCGAAACAGAGGCTTTCAGCTGAGCCAAAGGCACATCAGCAAACTCACGTCACACCAAAACTACGGTAAACACATACTGCATGATTGGCAGGGGCGAACAACATCTTTGCTAGATTGCAAATTCAGACCACCCACAACTGCAGGACAGTTGATAAGAATACTGTCACGCAAAGGCTGAACATGTCTGCCACCGCGATGATAAGGGAAATTGATTATTTTAGCCGATGTCTCGACGATTTTTAGCGACGACAAAACCTCATCATGCATCTCCGGATCTTGGAGCATGGCAAAATTCCAGATCGAAGATTCAATGTTGCACTTTGCAAGAATGGCTTGCTCAAAGTTCTCAGAATCGACTGAAAGCCAGCCCCGGCAATTTGGCAGAGCTGCAAGTTTTATCAAAGCGCTAAATAGCTCCACTTCAGCAAAACTGCGAGTATAAAACCAAAACTTGCAGTCAGGATATTTTTGAGCAGTGAGAAACCAGGCTTCAACGTATTCGGCGCAATGGAAATCACCGATATCATGAATGCGAAGCGTCCAGGGAATCTCAGTTTGAGTGTCCGTAATCTTTGCACAGAGCCAATCGCGAGGACGAGCCTGATCGACCATTAGAGACAAATTCTGTGACAACAACTTTGGTCCGCCTTCACTCAAAAGAAATTGGATAGTGCGAAAGTTGCGCTCACGCTTTGCTTTCTGCCCAGCAGATTGATAGCGGATGCCGTTTCCGTAGCAAAGTTTCTTGCAGATAGTGGTGGCATTAACGCATGTCTTATTGCGGGGAAGACTAAATGCCCAGCCAACTTTACTGTTATTCGTTAGCTCCAAACCATAGTCACGCTTTGTCATTTCTTAAGCCCTCATGCTGGTGTTTCAGCAGCTCGCGCTGCAAAAACGCCCAGCCGACTCGGCTCCGCTGTGCGGCTTAACAAAAAAATGAACGCCAGACAAAATTACTCAAACGCACTGCGGTGGCGCCGAGGCGGCACAATGGGCGAAGAGCGCGCACCATCCACCTTGGTTTCAATGGTGGTTTCGCTAAAACAAAGCAGCCGGCTTGACGAATAATTTAGGAAGAAGCAATAGCCTATCCAAAGCTCGCGCTTACTTCGAATTCAACCATTCACCCAGCTTTGGTGGAGAATGTTTGCATTCGTGATCTCTCACATACTTTTCAATTACAGCAGCTGCCTCGCCGTCTTCAAAGATAGTGACCGGTCCGTCTTCTGAAACAACAAGTACGACCATATCTTCGGTCTTGCGACTGTATCTCTGTGCAGAATTAAAACGAGCTCCGCGAGATAGTTCTTCGGTATCACCAGATTCACCGTCCAAAAGACAAGCAAAAGCGCACAAGTGAAGCTTATTAACGTCAATGTGGACAGCTCCATCAACTTTACACATATCTGAGAAGAGCTTGAAAGTGCTTTCATTCAAGGCAACAGAAGTCTCTAGCTTTTGTCCGCTCAGTCTACGTTTACAAGGTTCGCCTGAATCGAGAAGCAGAGTACATCCAAAATGCTCATTACGCGCTGTTGTAACTAACTTATTGACGAACTCCTGAACACGCACTTTCGTAGCAGCATTCAGCCTAGACAAGGATTTAGTTTGGTTATTAATGTCCAAAGTCCATTTGCTTTCTATAGCTCTAAAGGTCCCATTACTAATCTGACAAAGTGGAACTTTGTTCAGAGTGAGTGTGAGCCTTCCACGATCGAAAGAAGCCAAAAGCGGACTTTTAATGGATTCTCTGTGAGAGAAACCAACAATGTTTCCGGCAATAGCCACCAGCTGATAGTCATCACTGGTAGCGGTCAAAAACTTTCTAACATGCTTGAATTTGTCGATGGCTACGGCGGTTTTTAGAGGATAGTCAACTTTTGGTTGACTGGTCGGATTTCGGTCGAAGATTGCCAAAGTGCCTGAGCAACCGGATCCTTCTTCTTTGACGGTTGCAATTTCCATTAGCGATTCAAGAACGATCTCAGCATCAGCCTGACCGCCTGCCAAAGTACGCGGGAACATCTGTTCCATGATTACTTCTCTAATAACATCAAATGCGGCATGTTCAGCAAGTCGGCCTCCACCAATTTGCGTTCCAATGTTCATCTCGCCATCTGTCCTAAGCAATGGAAGCTGTGCAAAGAGAATCCATTGATCAAGCAAGCTGACAGGGCTTTCACTCTGGTGTCGCTCGACAAACCACATGTGAAAAAAGACATCGTTTGACTGCTCGATCAAACAATAAAGGTCATTGGAGAGTCGAGGTCTTGTCCGAACAGTCTCGGAAATTTTGTCAAACTTAATTTGCCGGGGAACAGCGTCAGCGCTCTGGAAATAAGTATTGATATCTGGTTTGTATTTTTCCAAAAGCCCGGTCGTGTCGTAAACAAAGAAATCATTTGTTTCCGCAACATCAGACGAGTAGATAAGCGCAGCTCGCGTGGCTCGACCAAAGAATTTGGTAAGCCCTGACTGCAAACCTTGTTTGACGATGTGAACGGACAGTGAGCGTTGCATGATTGAATTTGTATTCCCGCCAAGAACAGGTCTCAAAACTCAGATCAAATTGAGGGAAATACAACTTTCATAAACGGTCATAAAAAATGGAAACTAGCTGGCAGTCGCTAAAAACCCAATGCTGATGTCCATAAAAATTAGTTCTGAAGCCTATGGATCTCCCAAAGCGTCCAACGGGTAATGAGGGCAGCCGCGGTCACTGACATATTCAAAACGTGGATGGTCAGTAAGATTGTCGTTGTTGCCATCGTAGCTCTTATAAATCAGACCAGGTTTGGACTTTCTCCAATCAGTGACTAGGTCGACTGCGATTCCAACTGCCGTAGAAGCTAAGACTCCGTTTGGCCAAACCACCTGTGGATTGATGCCGGCATCTCCATATCTTGCCGCTTCTGCTGCAAGGTTTCTCTCATTCAAAAATCCAATGCAGTGAAAGCAAGGATAACCGGGCAGGGACAAAATGACTTGTCCAGCCATTCGAGGTGGCTTTCCCGTCATTTCAGTAACGTCCATTCCTACGTCAATAAGCGGAATGAGATATCTACGGCAGGCAGCTTCGAGTTGCCGGCGCTCATCGAAACCATCAAGGCAGCCGAAAACGATATCGCAGCTTCGCAGAGATTCAGGAAAGTCTTGCCAACGGGCGGGGACAGGCTCTGTGTTAGCTAAGCCATTAATGCTTGTTATCACTCTATCGGCAATGGAAATTTTGAGACGCCCTTTGAGAACATCATCTTCGGTTCCACCAACGAGACGATTCAGATTTGAACGGTCTATTGCTTGGGCGTCAAAGAGTGCAAAGTCAGCAAAACCTGTATGGCTAGCCTGTTGTGCGATATGAGAACCGCCACCACTGAGTCCGACGATGCCAATTTTCAACGAATCAATTCGCTCAGGAGCATCATGACCGAGAAAAGTCTGTCGACTAAAGCGGTCACTGTTCGCGAATTTAGGTACCGCACTGAGCACCTGTGTTGGATGTCCAACGATAGTTATGCGGTCGACTGGTCGAAGG
>PNKB01000204.1 GCA_013997645.1 Cyanobacteria bacterium PR.3.49 | reverse complement strand
CTTGTCGCCTCGGCGGACAATAGAAATCATGCTGCAGGTTGCCGATGGTCTGATGCACGCGCATGACGAAAACATCGTACATCGCGATATCAAGCCGAGCAACATAATGATGATTCCACTTGATGGCGACGGTGAAATGGCCAAGGTCGTCGATTTTGGTTTGGCCCGCATTATGGACAATGACGAGCAAAAACTTTCGCAGACCGGCGAGGCATTTGGAAGTCCGTTGTACATGAGCCCAGAGCAGTGTCTGGGCGGTGCGATCGATCCGCGCACGGACATTTATGGTCTGGGTTGTGTGATTTACGAATGTCTGTCGGGCAACGTTCCATTCAGAGGAAAGTCTTTCATGGAGACCTTCAATCTACATATCAGCGGCGAATTGAAGCCGTTCTCCAAAGGCTTGGACATCCCACAGCCATTGTCGGAGCTGGTGGCGAAAATGCTCAACAAAGAGCCTGACGATCGCCCTTCCAGCATGAAGGAAGTGAAGACCAGCCTGCAATTAATTTTAGAGAGCTTGAACGTGAAGGCTAGCTAGAAAGTTCTGATATACCGCATCGACAAGGCAACTGGCGCTACAAGTCCCATTTGCCTGCGGAAATTGACTGGCGAAGGCTGTGGGATGCCATTAATCGAGCGCCCGGGCGGTCCAGGAAGAAGTGATTGACTGGGATTTATGTGTTGATTGAAAATGATTGGTACATCGACTAGAAAGATGTCTCTACCCTTGACCCAAACAAGGCCAGGAGCGAATGACATGGCATAGCCGGATTGTCGAAATCCGTCATTGCCGCCTATTAGATCGCGTGCTGCCAGCCCTTCCAAGTTGTATGTGCAGCGGAAGCGCAACCCTTTCAGTTTGGGTTTGTCCCAGACGCCGGGCGGTCGCCAGTTTATTCCCGCCTGCAAATTGTATGTGTCCGGCACGGAATTCGTAAGAACATTCGCGAAATTCGGAGTGAGCGGCACACCAAGGCTTGACACCATAGATGGTGCACCATTTTGATTGCGTGGATTGATCAAATAATTTCCTGAGGTGAACACAGAAAAGTTGGTCAACCAGCGCGGTTGTAAAAATGTTTTGTATGCCTGATAGCCGACGAGAACACCTAATCCACCGTCGCCCGGCAGAATCGCAGGTGGATATGCAGTGCGGTCTCTGAAGTTTTTGCCTGTCTCATCCGGCAGCAAACTCTGATATCGCCAGTTGCCGGTGGGAAATTTGAGTCCGACGCCGAGAGCTACGTTGTGTCTGGGGCTTTTCTTCCCATCAAGAATCCACGTTTGCGAAAAGATGCTCAGGTCTCCGACGCCGCGCACGCTCGTGCTTTTGTTCGTCCCCTCGTTGGGACCTTTGGGCGGGTAGAGCATGGAAAAGTCGTTGAAAACAATCGGCAGCGACGCCTGGATGCTCGTGCGGCGATTGATCGCATAGCCGGCGGTCACATCCATGATGCTCAGTTTTTCGTGCGGATTCCAGAGCCTTGTAAAGTCCTTATTGACCCGTGAGTCGAAGTAAGACTTGTTCGCCTCTGCTACGCGCCAGCCCACCGAAAGTTGATATTTACCGCCATGGCTGCCAATCCCGGGCACCAAACTTCTAGACGCCGCTCAACCCTGGGCGATCGCGTGGGGGGCGACCGCCATTTGCGCCAAGAATGCCAGTGCCGCGATCCTTAGCAACCGTTTCAATTGATGTCTGTCTCGGCACATGGAGCAACTGTAACACGTGGAACGCCCGTAAGGCGCCTGAAAGGCACTCCTGCTGATTGTGAAATTGGCAAAGCTACTTTGTAAACTTGATTTCTCGCGACGGAGTCGTGTTAGGCGACCAGCGTAATTGCAAATTGATGATTGGAGTACCTGTGTTTGCAGGAAGGGGCGGCAATTTGACCTTAGCAAGCATCGACGTCACTTCCGCGACCGCGGCTTGAGAACCGCGCTCATCCCTTATGCTTAGAATTCTGAATGTGCCGTTGGAGCTATTGCGCAGAGATGCAGTCACATTTCCACTTGTCTTTGGAGAAGGTTTCCAAATCGACTTAAAGGCATC
The DNA here is from genome assembly GCA_013997645.1 of Cyanobacteria bacterium PR.3.49. Lineage (GTDB taxonomy): Bacteria > Cyanobacteriota > Vampirovibrionia > Obscuribacterales > Obscuribacteraceae > QKMZ01. The sequence continues at coordinate 7,574 of PNKB01000204.1, read as the reverse complement.
GTTAATTGCAAGTTGGTAACGATCGTCTGAGCTAAGGGTTTCTGGTTTTGCATCAGGGTCAGTGCCAAAGCTCAGCTCATTTCCGTCGCCCTCATCAAGCTTGGAAAATTCACTGTAAATCAGCCATCCACTCGCACCTTTGTAGAGAATGTATTTGCCGGCAAAATCCATCGTTTTGCTGCTGATATTCTCACGAGACCGCGTATGCACTTGCAAATAACTGCCTCTATTTTTGGAAAAAACAACGACAGCTTTCTGTGGTGTGCACAGCTTTTCTTCATCGAAGGAATTTTTTTCCGATTCTAAATATTGCTTTTTCTGCGCTTCAGATAGTTTGTCTAAAGAAGCTGTTTCGTTCGATAAGTGAAACGCATTGAGATCCTGGCGCGAACCGGCCCGGCGTTTGGCAGTGAAATATCGTTGCAGAAAATCACCCGGAGTTTCGTTGGAGTAACGAGCCGATGCTCTTGGCGCACCGCCTGCCGTCGCGCTCGGATTTATTGTGGTTCGTGTCGGGGGGCGCGGCGTAGACGGAATTGTATACGTGGAGGTCGTCGTGCTTGTAGTCGTAGTCGTGGTCGTAGTCGTAGTGGTTGAGTCTGTGGGCTCGTCCGAACCATCGTCCTGCGCCATCGAGGCCGAAGAGGCAATGAATACCATAATCAACACTGCCGAGGGAAGATAGGCAATCTTCACTGGATCAACTCCTCACGCGCTATTTGATTTCTTGTTTGACGATCATGCTCTTGCCGCGGTTTTTTGCCGTGTTCAGAACTTCACGAGTGGCGGCAAACCATTTATTGAGATTCATTCCTGGTTGCAGTTCTGAAATGCCACCACTAACAGTGGCGTTGATGGGGCCGGACGGCGTGGCAAATTGCCGCCGCTCGAATTCTTCTTTCAGTAAATTGGAAATCTGAACCAGTTCGTATTCAGTCAAGGAGTCGACTAATATGGCGAATTTGTCTCCGCCGATTCGGCCTGTGATTCCGTAGCTTCTAACAGTTTCTTTGATAACGTTGGAGAGCTCACTCACGACCTTCTCGCCCATTCCGTAGCCGTAATTTTCATTGATGGCACCGAAATCATCGATGTCCAGCATCAGCATGTACAGTACACCGGCACGCTCGTTTTCCGTCATGCGTTTTGCAGTGTTCATGAATTCCGCGTGTGTTAGTGCGCCCGTCAATCCGTCTCTTCCGATCATGTCCTTGAGCGTTTCGTAGCGCTCCAGCTTTCCGGCAATGGTCGCCACGAGAAGCTGGGGCGGCGCTGGCTTGATTAGATAGTCATCGCCGTGCTTCGCGCCTTCGACGTGAAATTGCAGTTGGTTTTCCGTAGTCAAAAATATGATCGGGGTAGTATTGTATTTCTCTTGTTGGCGAACATATTTTGCCAGTTCAAAGCCGGTCATTACGCCTAGATTGACGTCCAGGATGAGTATGTCCGGCTGAGATTCAGCAAGCGCATCCTCGAATTGCGTAGGGTCTGTTATCGCATGCGGCTGAAAACCGGCGTCTTGCAAGAAAGAAAAAAGTCCCGATGCCTGAATAGGATCGTCCTCGACAATAAGCACACGGTGGCTCTTCGGCTTGCTCTTCTCGAGCAAGGTCTTGAGCCGTTTTGCCACGAGTGCCGGATCGTCGGTGGAATTGAATACCCCATCACCACCGCCTCTTATCGCTTGCACTTTGTCTTTGAAGGTGCCGCCTGCGCTGATAAGAATAATCGGTACCGTTGCCATGCTCGAGCGTTGCGAGCGGATGTTTCTTGCTAATTCGTATGCGGGTTGAGGCGGGTCAGGGCAGACGATGACGAAGGCATCGTATTTGATTTTCAGCAAATTCTGCGGTGTTACATCGCGACCTTCCATCTCGTCGACAAGGAAGTCCGCCTTTTCCAGCGCGGAGAAAAGGGGTGTTGCGTATGAGACTTTCTCTTTGCGGCTCAGTCCGACGACCAGCACACGTGACTGCATCTGTTGTGCGACAGGTTTTGGAAACTCATCGCTCGATTGTTCACCCATGTTGGTAAGCATCTTCGCATTGTCGATTGTTGCGGAGAGTTTGAGAATAAGCATTTTGAGCCGATTAATCTCTTCCGAATAGCCGGGCGTCGACTTTTTCTTCGTCAGTGACAGCGACACTTCTTCCGCATCTAAAGCATGCTGGCAAAAGTCTTTCAAGCGAAACAAACCGCCGGCACCAGCCATCTGGTGAAAGTGCTTGATCAGCGTATTAACCTGATCGATAGCCGGATTGGCAAAGTTGAGATTGTTGAGGATTTGCGTCGCTTCACTGAGACGATCTTGAGTAAGCTCGATGAATTTGGACCTTTTGCCGTCCACCATCGCTTGCTGCTGACTCTGCATTCTGACTTTCCTCTGGTCTCGTAATGCGCGTTTTCATCGCGCCAAAGTTATGACGATTTTTGCGCTGCCGCTTCGCTGGTGAGTTTGTTGACTACCGAGAGAAGCTCGTCGATTTCAAATGGCTTCGACAGGAAATAGTCTGCGCCCAATTCCATGGCCGCTTCTTCATTCTTCTTGGCGCCGGTGAGAAAGAGCACTTTTGCTGTCCCGCTTTCTGCTTTGTAAGACTTCAAAATGTCGAGCCCATTCATGTCGGGCAACATGGAATCAAGCAAAACCAGATCATACTGATTCGATTTCAGCATCTGGCAGGCTTCGGTGCCGGTACCGATGCGGTCGGCATTGTGCCCGGTGAATATCAAACAATCTGCGATGGTTTCCGCAAGGAATTCATCATCCTCGACGACCAGAATCTTACTCATTAATCAACGCCATATTAAATAGGGTACTTAGTCTCAATACCCGGTGCTTTTGGAGATAAAACAAAGCACTGCTGGCACTTTTGCCATCCCGCGGGAAAAATGGGACACATTTATAAGACGGTCCGACGAGCTTGGGCTACTTCACTTCTTTGCCATTTTCATACACGGTCTTTTGGGAGTGATCTTCCAAAAACCTTACCAATGGCTGAATACCGGCTGGCGCATGCTGGTAGGACCAGTTGAACTTTCGCTTCTGCTGCGCCTTTTCTATTTCTATCGAGTAAAAGGGACCGCCTTCTGTGGTCTCGTATTCGCTGTCTTTGGTGGAAAGAATCTTTGTCGAGTTAACAAGATCTCTCAATTTTGCACCTTCATCCACTTTCATAGACCGGCTGTCCAGGGTGCATTCCCAGCGTTCGAAGTGGCGCGGATTGACGCCGGAGCCGTGGGCATACTTGACCTTGACTGGCTGTTCATCAGCCGCTCCTGCGCCTGTCGGCAGAAAGCTCAGCAACGCCCCAATCAGGATCGCCGCTCCTACTAACCATTGCAGGCTGTTCGCTCTCTCGATTTTTTGATGATTTTGTGCCATGAATTAATCTTCCCTGCCGACTCACATGTCTGTTAACGCAATACAGACGGCAATTAGGCGCCGCGCTTACGAATTCTCCCACGTCCTCCCCAGCCGTCATTCAGGGTGAACCCCAGTGTGCATTAAGTGTGCAGGAAGTATTCTCTTGGCATCGGGCGGCGCGCACCTGCCCGCCGTTCCGTAGACCGAGATGCCCATGCCCGCTTTCGGGCATGTAGAAAACACGTGATCTTTAGTATTCAGCCGATTTTAGTATTCAGGCGATTTTTGCCGAAAAGGAAACTGCATGTCTCAAGACAATGTCGATACTTCTCGCCTTGCGAACTCCTCACCGCTTGCCGTCGAGGTGACGGATCTTGTCAAAACCTACCCGGGCAGCGATGTCGCCGCGCTCTCGGGTGTCTCCCTGTCTGTCGAGCAGGGCGAAATTTTCGGACTAATAGGTCCCAACGGCGCAGGCAAGACAACTTTGATCGGCTGCCTTCTTGGACTTCTGCGCCCGGATTCAGGGGCGGTGAAAATCTTCGGCAAGCCCGCTGATTGTCTGGCGGTGCGTCACGTTACCGGATATGTCCCTGAGCGATCGGACTTTGAATATTGGATGACGGCGCGCCAGTTTTTGCAGTATCACCACGGATTGGCAAAACGTGATTCGAAAGACAGAGAGCGCGAAGTGACGGAAGCATTGGAGGCGGTGGAACTGGCGAAGTCCGTGTGGAATCGCCGGTTGAAAACATACTCTCGCGGGATGCTGCAGCGTTTGAACATTGCCCAGATGTTGATTGGCAAACCCCGTCTTGCACTTTTGGACGAACCCACTCTGGGTCTTGATCCGACTGGTGTCACTCTGGTTCGCAATCTGGTCAAGAAAATGCAGGATGAAGGCATGACGGCTATTGTCAATTCGCACCAACTCGACGAAGTCGAGCGTGTCTGCGATCGCGTCGCCTTCATCAAGGGTGGCAAAATCGCCTCTGTGGAAAACCTTCATTCCGGTGCGGTGAGCGATTACTTCCTGCTTGTCCGCTGGCCGGAATGTCAGCTCAATGGAAGCCTGAACTCAGTGGTTGCGCAAGCAGCAAAGGATGCTTCAGCCGCCGTCGACGCATGCCACCACGAGTGGGGGCGATTTGCGGTTAAGGACAACAAAATGGCAACGCAATTGATCCGCAATTTGGTCCAGCAAGGACTGCCCATCGAAGAAGCCGTACCCGAGCGCGCCAAGCTGGAAGAGCTTTTCTCCAGTTCTGAGAAAGAAGGAGAAGGACAATGAACAGCACGATAATTCGTTTTACTGCCATGTCCGCATGTCTCGATCCGATGAAATTACTTTATGTCATCTTGCTGGGCTTCGTCATGCCCATCGGAATGAAAGTCGCATCCATGCTGCACGGTGCTTCGGATTCGCAAACCTTCGAGATGCTCACCGGCAAAGTCGGAGTTGCTTTTGTCCTTATGGTTTTGTGCCTTGGATTGGCCGGCAATACAGCAACGCAGTCAGGTCGTGGTGGCGAGTACTTGCCGCTGATTTTCACAAGACCTATAACTCGCTGTGAATATGTACTCAGTAAGTGGGTGACGATTACACTTATTGGCGGCGGCTTTGCAGCCCTGCAAAATCTCGTGATTGCCGCGATTGGAATGCACTTTGGGGAAACCATTACAGCCCAAGCGATACTGAGTATGGTGATCGAACGATTCCTGGACGCAGCCTTAATTTCTGCAGCCATGATTTTGACAATGCTGAACAGAAATCCAGCCTTCCAGATCGTAGCTGTTCTCTCCTTCTATATCTGGCTGGCCGGGCAGACGATACCGCCTGTCAGCGTGGCAACAGGCGGCAAAGCACTCGAGGATCTGTCGATTGAGACGACGAAATTCATGCTCAATCTGTCGCAGTATATCGCTGATTTCATTTTGCCGACAGTAAATGTATACGACCTGATTAGCAATCCTGTCACCGCAGCCGGTGCCTTGATAGCATATTTGTCGGCACTTGCCGTGTATCTTGTCTTTGCTGTCGGCGTGACGAATAAAAGAGAATTTTTCTATGGGACAAATTGAAATGGAAAACTTGAAGAATTCGGTAATGGACAGATCGGTTTCGTATATGCCGAAGTGGTTGATAGTCTCCGCTGCATTGCTTGTCGTTTTGCGGATCGGCGATGTCGTCCTGAGCAAACTGCACGCCGGCACACCTGTAAAAAATCAATCTATTTCTTGGGCTCAGATTCCCAGCCGCAGCGAATTGGCTGCCGAGGCAAAAAAATTAGCGGCGACTCCAGCCAAGCCGGTGATGGAACTCAGTACGGAGAGTGAGAAACATCTGCAAAATTTGCTCGCCGACGCGAAGTCGAACAACAAGCTTTTGCTTTTGGAATTCTATGCCGATTGGTCGGACCCCTGCAAGAAAATGGAAGCGACCTCGATGAGCAATTCGCAAGTGGCGGCGCTCGTCGGGAAGAGCTTCATGCCGGTTCGTATCAACGATACTCAAAAACAATTCGGAGTCAATGCAAAATTCGTAGCTGATCTTCAGAAGCGCTACCGCGTATTTGCATTTCCAACTTTGATCATTGTCGGTGCGAATGAGAGCCCAATTGCGAGCTTAATTGGCAATTGTTCTTCCTTGACGACATACAGATTTTTAAGTCGCGCGCTCTCAACTGCAGTTATATCGTCTGCGGATCATTCTTCGGTGCCGCAGCCGGAGCGCCCTTCTCTTTAGCGTCGAGTTCTTTAAGGGCGGTTTGGCACTTCTCAATAAATGACTTGTTTTTCTCGATGTCTTTTCCGTGATAATCCTTGAGCTTCGGCAGGGCCGCTTCCAGCGTCTTTCTTGCTTCCACTAATTGTCCGGACTCAAGCTGGCAGGTGCCCAGGAAATATTCGCAGACGGCCGCATTGTATGTTTCTTTTGCACGTGTAAATGCCTCTATGCCCTTCTCAAAAAAGAAGCGCGAATTCTTCATCTGTCCATCGTGCAATTTCAGCGTGATGCCGACGATTCTCAAATTATCGCCGAGTTGGTGGTCGCTTTCAGAATAAGCTTGCTTCAAAAATGCGTACGCTTCGTCGTATTTCTCCTGACGCGCCAGGGCCCGAGCCAAAGGCCATGCGGTCATTCTGCGAAATCTGTTGGATCCTGGATTGGCATCAATCGTGCCCTTCAACAAGTCTGCCGCTTGTTCGAATTTGTGTTGTTTCATATCCTGCATTGCAATTTTGACTGAGTTGAGTGCAATGCGTGTTTCATCATCAGGAAGAATGAACCACTCAAAAATTTGCGGAATTTGGTAGCGCAAGAACAAGCTCGAAATGAACTCGGGATTGTCGCGCACCGCATCGCGGAAGCTGAAAAACGTCGTGATAGGAATAGTGGCAAGACAGACAATAAGAGCGAGTTTCCAGAATCTTCTTTTCTGTTTGACGCGGACGAACTGGCCCATTTTGAAATTCGTCAACTCTTTGCGCAATGCCGCCATTGACTGGTATCGATCTGCCGGTGCTTTTTCAAGCGCGCAGAAGACAATGCTTTTTATGGATTTGGGAATTTGCAAGTCGGATGCGAATGGTTTTGGCGTTTCTTTGGTGTGCTTTATGACAGTGTCGCCGAAATTCTTTCCTCTGAATGGAGGTTCTCCACACAAGGCTTCATACATGACACAACCCAGAGCATAAATGTCCGAGCGCCTGTCTAGAGGAGCAGCCAGGCACTGCTCCGGGCTCATGTAGAGCGGACTGCCGAAGACCTCTCCGGTTTTTGTCAGTCTCAAATCTTCCGCATTGGGCCCCTGCAATTTGGCGATACCGAAGTCGACGACCTTTGCTACGGGCTTTTGTCCGACCTCTGCAGAAACAAGAATATTGCTGGGTTTTAGATCTCTGTGGATAATGCCTTTGTCATGCGCGTGTTGCAGCGCGTCGGCCACCTGAACCATTAAGTCGGCAACGAATTGCGGCTCGAGAGCTCCTTTTCGAGCGATCAGCGCACTGAGCGGCTCGCCCTCGATGAGATCCATGACCAGATATGGTCCGTGTGTCTGGCACACGTTGAAGTCGTAAATGCGGACTATGTTTGGGTGGTCTAATTGGCTGGTTGCCTGCGCTTCCTGGTGAAAACGCTTCCAGCTGTCCTCGGTGATGTCCCTGTCTTGATTCAGCAACTTGATGGCGACAGTCCGTTTCA
>PNKB01000203.1 GCA_013997645.1 Cyanobacteria bacterium PR.3.49 | reverse complement strand
TCGGCACCTGGTCTTTCATCTTCGCCCAGAGATCCGGCATCTCGACACTGTCGGGCTGCATCTCTGCCGCCATCAACTGGCACAATGACTTCAGTGTTTCCATTTCCTGACTGCAGTCAGTGCAGCCGGAAAGGTGCCCTTCCACCTCGGATTTGAGCTGCTTGTCAAGCTGTTCGTCTAACAGCGCAGACAACTCCATCCTATATTTTTCACATGACTCGACCATTACCCCGATCACCCCGAAATTTCTGCTTGCGAGCTGCTGCTCTCGAGATACGGCTTAAGCATCTCTTGGAGCTTCAATCTGGCTCTCGCTATTCGCGATTTAACGGTTCCCATCTCTGTCTTGGTTAGAACCGCAATCTCCTCGTAACTGAGACCCTCCACTTCCCTTAAGACGATGCTCGTCCGAAACTGTTCCGGGAGTTTCATCATGGCTGCGCGGATGACTTCATTGACTTCCTTATTTAAAACATTCTCATCGGGAAGTGCCGACGAGTCTGCAATGTCGCGAGTCGCTCCTTCGCCACCCTCATCGTCGTCCATGCCCTCATCCATAGATACGGTTGGCAGCTTGCGAGGACGCTTGCGCAATTCGTCATAGAAGATATTCGTGACTATCTGAGTCAGCCAGGAGCGGAAAGAGGATGGATTCCTCAGGTTGTTGATATTTCTCCAAACCCTGATGAAAACTTCCTGCGCAAGGTCTGCCGTATCGGTCCAATCGGGAGCCAATTGGTACAAAAGGGCATAAACAGTGCGTTGATGTCGTTTTACCAGCTCTTCAAAAGCAGCGGGCTCGCGCTTTTGACACGCCAGTACAAGGTCTCTATCGCTTTTTTGGCTATAGCCTGTCGCCATGGCGACTCCTCTCGACGATATTAGCTTTGACGCAATGGCGAGCAAACGTGTTCCGGGGGTATATACGGTCGCGTCGGGGTTCGCCTTTGGCCCCTATATCCTATCACTGGTGTCCAACAGATCTGGCATGCTTTGCCGTTTTCCACGAGATTTCATAGACCAACGTAAAGCGCCGGAATGTACAGCCGGTCATTCATAGTCAATATCGCTCAATCATGTTTAATTCATTAGCCTATAAAGAATGGGCAAAGGTGCTAGCATGACAGTTGCCTTGTTCTCAAGAATGGCTTCAATGCACGAATTGAGCAAACAAAAGGCGCGGTCGGCGAAGCAGACGGGCAGCGTTGTCCGGTATTGAGCCAGTTTCCGCATTTCTGAAACTGCTCGAAATACCTTCGTCGCCATATCCAAAGGAGATACAGTCTTGTCTACCAGATATCTTTTTACTTCGGAATCCGTCACAGAAGGGCACCCAGACAAAGTTTGTGACCAGATTTCCGATGCCATACTCGATGCAATCTTGGCTCAGGACCCCAAAGGACGCGTGGCTGCAGAATGTGCCGTCTCGACAGGGTTGGTTCTGGTAACCGGCGAAATCACCGCCAATGCAAATATCGACTACCAAAAACTGGTGCGCGGCGTCATTGAAGAAATCGGCTACGCCGGTGAAAAAGGCGGCGGCTTCGATGCCCACTCCTGCGCTGTTCTTACTGCCATAAACAAACAGTCCTCGGACATTGCCTCAGGCGTAACCAAAGCACTGGAGCAAAGAAATGAAGGTTCTGCCGAAAAAGACGACGAAATCGGCGCCGGCGATCAAGGCATGATGTTCGGTTATGCCTGCGACGAAACGCCAGAGCTCATGCCATTGCCGATCTCTGTTGCCCACCGTATCGCCCGTCGACTCTCAGAAGTGCGCCACAAAGGCACTCTTCCTTACTTGAGGCCGGACGGCAAAACACAAGTGACTGTCGAATACGATGGTGACAAGCCGGTGCGCATTGATTCTATTGTTATTTCCACGCAGCACGATCCTGAAATCGAAGGCGCAGTCGCTAACGAAGATGTGCAAAAGCGCATCGCCGCCGACCTGAAAGCCTATGTAATTCAGCCCGTGTTCCAGGATCTCAGCGTCAAACCAGACGAAGAGACCCGCTATCTGATTAACCCATCCGGACGTTTCGTCATCGGCGGACCGCACGGTGACGCCGGTCTGACCGGACGCAAGATCATTGTCGACACCTACGGCGGCTATGCACGCCACGGCGGCGGCGCCTTCTCCGGCAAAGATCCGACCAAAGTGGATCGCTCGGCCGCATATGCGGTACGTTGGGTAGCTAAGAATATCGTCGGCTCCGGAATCGCTTCGCGTTGCGAAGTGCAGATTGCCTATGCAATCGGTGTTGCTCGACCGGTATCGGTACACGTGACCACCTTCGGCACCGGCAAAATCGCCGACGAGAAGATTACTGAAATCGTTCAGGAAGTCTTTGACCTGCGCCCGGCTGCCATCATTCGCGCCCTCAAGCTCAACGAACTGCCCAAAGAGCGCGGCGGTCACTTCTTCCGCAAGACGGCCGCATACGGACACTTCGGACGCACCGACATCGATGCGCCATGGGAAAGACTTGATAAGGTGGAAGAGTTAAAAAAGCGCTTGCCCAAGGCAGTGGGCGCTAAATAACTGACCGGCGAAATCAAGTATTGAGAAATCTAGCCGTCTCAACATTGAGAGGGTTAATACAAGCGCGACCATCGTTATAATAAACAACGTATCTGATACAGCCTTTTGCTAACCCACTTGGCTATCTTCAAGGGTTTCCCAGCAATTGTCTTCTCTCGGGAAAAATTCAAACGCCGGCTCAATCACCGTGCTGCCAGAATCGCCGGACGGTTGGTCATTGGACCTCAGCGAAGGAGAGGTTCTCTCCATCGGCCGTAAACCAGGCGCCGGCGACAAGCGGCGGCTGGTTTTGCCCTTCCCTGAAGTATCCGGTCAACACGCCGAGATTCGTTGTACTCCAGACGGCTGGACTCTCATTGACAACGGTTCGACCAACGGCACATCTTTGAACGGCACCCGCCTGACACCCGGCAAAGAATACGTTTTGCACAGCGGCGACAAAGTCAAAATCGCCCAATACGATCTGCTTGTCAGCCCTCCTTTTAACGCTGCCCGCGAGATGGACGAAGACAGAGACGAGCAAGACAAAACACAGTTTCGGATTCACCTGATCAACGCCACCATTCTGGTCGGCGACATTTGCGATTTCAGTGGATTGATGGAAACGTACGCAGCCGAGCCGGATTTAGTAATGCGCGCTCAAAAAATGGTTTTCGACGCACTCAACGAAGAAATACACAGGCATTACGGTCAACTGGAAAAAATCGCCGGCGATGCCATCATGGCTTATTGGAGCGGAGACGACTCGAAAGAGGGCGCGGCTCTGCAGGCTTATCAAGCTTGCTTGACGGCTTTGCAGATGCAAACAATAACTGCCCGTTTGGCAAAAGACACTAATTTCTGGCCTTTCAAAAAACATCCGCTCACTCTCGATATTGCGCTGGCAACAGGTCCGGTCGCCGCCGGAACATTGGGAAGTTCCGGTGCCGGTCAGGCGATCACCGGCGATACGGCCAATATCGTTTTCCGTTTGGAAAAACTAATCACCAGCGATCATGCAGGTGAAATCTGGGTGGACGGGGTCACTCACGATCTGGCGCGCGAGCGTTTCCAATTCAAGTACGTCAATCAATTCTCCGTCAAAGGCCGGCAAAAGCCGGTGGAAGTTTATCAACTGGCCAGCGCGGTTTAGATCGTGCCGGAGAAGCTCGACCTTGAAAAAGCTGTGGGCCGGCTGCTTGTCGGTCGACTGCCAGGCAAAACTCTTGATGCGCCGTTCAAACAGCTGCTCGAGTCGGGCACCGCAGGCGGTATCTGCATTTTCAAAGACAATGTCGATAATCTGCAACAGCTGACCAACCTTGTTTCAGAAATCGGCAAGGCGTCGACCTTCAATCCAATCATCTGCGTCGACCAGGAAGGCGGCGCAGTGCAACGCTTCGACGATGTGCTCACGCCGCTACCATCTTTGATGGCGCTGGCGGCCACAGGCAATGAAAAACATGTGGAGACCGCTGCCGTCATCAACGCCAGACAGTTGCGAACATTAGGCGTCAACTGTGTGCTCTCGCCGGTTGTCGATGTTGCCAGCAATCCACTCAATCCAATAATCGGAACTCGCGCCTTTTCTTCGAATACGCAGACAGTGACAGATTGTGCTCGAGCCATGCTGGAAGCATTTATGCAGGAAGGAGTGGTCCCGGTTGTGAAACACTATCCTGGTCATGGCGACACAGGACAAGATTCGCACTCGGAACTTGCTGTTATCGATAGGCCGCGCCAATCTGTTGAAGATTTGGAACTGGTGCCGTTTAAAAACTGCGCGCAATTAGCGCCGGCGGTTCTGGCCGGCCATGTCTGGTTGACTGCATATGAAGAAAAAGCGCTGCCGGCAACGCTTTCGAAAAAATTGATGCAGGATGTCCTGAGAAAAGAATTGGGATTTGCCGGTCTGGTTTTCACAGACGATATGATGATGAAAGCTGTGAGCGGTCATTACGGTCTTGCAGAATCAGCATTACTGGCTATTGAAGCTGGGTGCGATGTCCTTTTGCTTTGCTGCTCGGCCGACCAATTGAGGGAGACTCATCAATTTTTAGTCGAAGCGGCAAGAAGCGGACGTCTTAAGGAAGAGCGTATCCATGAGGCTGGCAATCGTGTTGACGAGTTATTTCCATTATCGGCAAAATGCAACAGCGATCCTCAATCACGACTCTGGCAACTGTCCAATTGGCTGACTGATGATCTGGCAAGAATTTTCGCCATATATAGAGATTCAATCTGTCTTCTTAAAGGCAAGATGCCTCAAGTAGACGAAAAACCGCTCACAGTCGTATATCCGAAGCACCAGAGATATCCGCTTGCGCTGGTTCAATTTTTGAGAGAAAGACTGGTTTTGGCCGGCATCAAACCGTCGATTGAAGAATTGCCCTACAGCCTGGATCCTGACCGTGATGAAATCAAATCGGTTGTAGAAAAGACTGAAGGAAAGAACGTTGCCCTTATTACTTTTCGGGCTGGATTGAACAAGGGCCAAAAAGTATTGGCCGAACATCTGGAAAAATGTGCCGCCACCTTCTTCGGTGTGGCAGCCGACATTCCATACGATTGTCTTTCCGTGCCGGAATCTGCGACTTATCTTGGCACTTTCGATCCGTCCAATATGGCCATGGAGCAATTGGCAATCATGCTGGTGCACGGTGAAAAAGCAAAAGGCACATGCCCGGTCGCCCTGGAAACTCAGCAAAAGCAGAACGAGATCAAGGCGTAAGAATCATTTTGAACATAAAGGTCACTGCTTGCGCTGCCGCGAGCAATGCCAAACTGCCCAGAACGCTGAAGAACAGAATGGCGCCAATGATGCGGCGAGTCCACACCTTCTTCTTCTCTTCGGTAGTCAAAGGCGGCTTCACTTTATCCGCTTTATCAGTAACAGGAAATGCACTTACAGGCGAAGGTGATGCTTCGACAAGCGAAGCGCCGTGAGTTTCTTTCGCGTGCATCGAAAGTTGTGGATTGCTGCCCAAAACCGAAGAGAGATCGGCAGTTTCATCCATATTGGTCTCTACTGGATCTTTCGAATTATCGCCCATATACACTTGCTCAAAGAACGATTCACATTTCCATTCTACAGCTTGTGGAAGGACTATTTGATGAGCGTTCTTAGCCAGTCGGCTTTGGCCTGAATCAATTTTGCATATTCCGGCTGATTGAGCTCACTCAATTCGCCCGCATATGACTCGAGGATTGCCACGCGTTCAGGGGAGGCCGCCTCCGGGTCCGGTTCGCTCCAGGCACGATCGATTGCTGCCTCCACTTGGGCCTTCATCTCCTCCTTGCTCAGAAAGACACGCTGACCGTGCGAAGGCAGCACCCACTCAAAGCTCTTGCCGAGCAGCTTTTCCATCGACATGGTTTGTTCTTCGTATGAATACCAGGTCCAGAGGGGGCTCCAAATTTGCAAGCGCGATTCTTTTCTGTCGTAATACAAAGAATCTCCGCTGAACAAATATTTGTCTTTGTAGAGCATCATCATGTGCCCTTCAGTGTGACCAGGAGCAGGTATGAGAAAGAAGTCGGGTTGATACTGATAGGCTTCGGTCTCACTCAGAATGATCTCAGCACCGGGTTGCGCTTCTGCTTCGTGTCTGTGAATTATGCGTTTGGCTTCAAAATGCGAGGCAAATTTTTCAGCCTCGCCGGCATCGTCGCGATGGGAAATGAAAATGTTGGCGACGCCGCCCAGCTCTTCGAGGCGCTTCACAAGCTGGGCTTGATACTTAGGAGTATTGAAAAGCCAGTTGCCTGATTTGTGCCGAACGAAATAACAGTTTCCACCAGATGTCTTTGGAGAATTAAAACCGCAAAAATAAACTTCATTGTCTATTTGCAGAGGAAAGTCTTGCATCACTTCCACAAGATTCGCTTTATTCACAGTGCCCACGGACCCGTAGGGGCAGCAAAGCACCGCCTGCAGTGACTGACGTAATTCTTTGTCGCCTTCCGGTTGCTTACCGACCACTGCATAGTCATTCCAGTAAGTAAAATTTTCCGGCGCAATCTGGCGGCAAATGTCCATATTCCGGCAAGTTGAATCGACAAAAAAATCGCCCTCAACATTGCCCTCAAGTCTTTTGCTCGGATCTGCCATTTGAATAACTCCAAAAATTGCTTTCTTGTTTTATCCGTTTGCCGCTCGGCGCAAACGATCCAGTATGCCCATCCATTCGGGCAAATCCGGAGGCGCCTCGGCAATTATGTAATCAGCACCTGATGTGTCCAGCTCTCGCATAGTGGCGTAAAGCTGGCGCGCGCATTGGGCCGGATCTTCGGAAAGCTGGCTCCAGGTGACTATTGCAGTGCACTTGATCGGATCGGAAAATGCCATGACGGCGACTTTCATCATCAGATTTTCGGCAGTGGCGATGGCTCTAGGCAGGTTCTGGTGAGAAAACAATTTCAAGTCGGTGGATGGCGCATAGTGACTGGAAAGTGTTCCCGGAGCGCGAGGTGCAACCGCCTGCTCTTCACTGGCCGAAGCGTTTTTTTTACCAGGCAAGTTCTTCAAAACATCCTCAATTTCTTGCATGGTAATCATGCCCGGGCGCAAAATGCGCGCCGACTCACCAGACAAATCAACAATCGTAGATTCGATGCCGACGGCACATTGACCGCCATCCAGCACTTTGGCAACCAGGTCGCCCAGTTCGCTTTTCACGTGGTCGGCGTTCGTCGGGCTAATCTTGCCGTGCCGATTGGCAGACGGCGCCGCCACACCGGAGGCGAATTCTCTCAAAAGAGCAAGGGCGACCGGATGCGATGGGATGCGAAGTCCGACGGTATCTTGCCCACCACTTACGGAAGGCAACACTTTATGCGACTTTTTCAAAATCAATGTCATCGGACCCGGCCAGAATTTCTCTGCCAGAGCCAGAGCTTCATCGGGCACTTCCAGAGCCCAATCTTTGACCTGATCGATTGAAGCCAGATGCACAATCACCGGATGATCGCCCGGTCGTCCTTTCACTCGGTAAAGCCGGGCAAGAGCCTCTGCATTGGCGGCATCACATCCCAACCCATAGACCGTTTCGGTAGGAAAAGCAACCAGTTGTCCCGCTTTCAGCAAAGTGGAAGCGGATTTAATTTCCTCGGCGTCAATACTGGCGCTGGTTGGGACGTTTTCTTTCATAAGTCAGTCATTATACAGTAGGCGGATAAAGCTCTTAATAAGCTGTTTATCTGCCACAACTTACGGGCAAGTACTCTCAATGAGGACCACCTTTCGGCGGTTATAAAGAGAGGTCGATCGTGACAAGCACTTCGCAACAAAAAGCGGAACAGTCGCAGACCGCCTGGTTGCGACACCAGGACGGCATCAACATCAAGACCTCATTCAACGACATAAAGGTCTTTGCGTATGGTGCATACGACAGACTGGATGTGGATGGCGATGGTTTCGTATCCCAAACCGAGCTGACCAACGCGTTCACCGACCCGCAATTGGGATGGCGCGAAAAGTCTTTCCTGCTCTTTTTGATGCGCCGACTGGAAGACATCGCTGCCGCCTACGAAGAAGAATGGGCGGGTGAAAAAAAAGGTATTTCCAGAGTTGACCTGCAAGAATATTTCGACCAGATTCAAGTCAATGACGATGGCACATGTGAAGCCAATCCACATCCAAAAGCCTGGCAAAAAGTGCCGGTGCCATCCGGGGGGATCAATCTCAACCAGACATTTCAAGACATTCATGATTTTGCGATGAAAACATTTGATTCTCTCGATCAAGATGGCGACGAATTCTTAAGTCAGGCCGAATTGCAATATGCAATTTCAAACGATCTTACAGGTTGGAGAGAAAAGTCCTTTCTCATTTTCATGATGCGCAACATAGAAGCCATTTCGAAGGCTTTCGACGAACAATGGGCACCGGAAAATGCGGGCATCTCCAGAATGGATTTACAAGAATACTTCCGCAATCTGCGCATCTAATCGTTGCATAACCAGCGTTAGGCAGTCGGCAATTTCTTCAGCATCAAGAGTTCGTACTCATTGAAGCCGGCTTTCGAATAGAGCGCGCGGCCGCCCATGTTATTGGCCAGAACATTGGCGGACAAATACATGGCGTTTCGTGAAACTGCATATTTTTCTGCGCTCGAGACCAGGGCCTCGCCAATTCCTAATTTGCGGAATTCCTTGCGAATGACGATGTCAGACAGGTAAGCCAGTTCAATTGGCTCATTCAAATCAGCATCAAGTTGTTCGCTCAAAAGAACGCTCAAAAATCCTACTGCTTTTCCTTCCACTTCGGCGACAAAAATCTCAGCGGAATTTTCCTTTTTGCGCTGCAGCAATGCTTGAATATAGCGATCGGCAATCTCTTCGCCAGGCAGTCTGTGACTGACCAATTCTCTTTCAAACTCTTGCAATTCGACAAAACAACTTTTCAGGGCCGCCAGATCTTCGGCAACAAATTCGCGAATTTTGTATGAAACTGTCGATGATTTAGACATGGCTCTTGAAGATATTCTCCCTTCTTTGGTGGACTGATGAGGCACAAATCATGAGTGTAGAGGCACTGCCGAACGGCATAATGTGCCTCGCAAAGCCCATGGATTTGCAGACTGAATTTCGACATCGACAAGCTTTCCTTTGAGTGACTTGTCGCCTTCGAAATTGACGATTTTATTGGTGCGAGTTCTTCCGGTCAGGCGAGTTGCGTCTCTCTGGCTTTCGCCTTCTACGAGTACTTCTTGCCGGCGGCCCACATAACGTTTGTTGATCTTGTGGGAAACATCACCAACGACTGTATTGAGAAAACGCAGCCGTTCAAATTTTTCATGCTCGGGCAATTGATCGCCCCATGAAGCCGAGTGTGTATGCGGTCTGGGCGAATAAGCGGCAGTATTGCAAGAATCGAATTGAATCTCTTCAACCAGATTGACCGTATCCATAAATTCCTGTTCGGTTTCTCCGGGAAAGCCCACAATCAGGTCACTTGTGATCGACGCTTCCGGCATCTTGGTGCGAATTTTTTCAATGAGCCGTTTGTAGAAGTCGACTTGATAGCCTCGCGCCATGCGTCTCAAGGTGCGATCGTTGCCGGCTTGAATTGGTATGTGAAAATACTCGCAAGAGATCGGAAGAGC
>PNKB01000202.1 GCA_013997645.1 Cyanobacteria bacterium PR.3.49 | reverse complement strand
CCGAGGACGTGAAAGCAAAAATCATTGGAGCTGTAAGCTCTGAAGGTGCCGGCGATCTGGCACGCCTCTTCAAAGAAACCAAAAATGCATCCATTCCCAATGCTCTGATCAATGCTTTCGGCGGCAGGCCGGAAGCCGTTCCTGATCGCTACGCAAAACAGAGTTTTCTTTCCAACATTGGCGGACTGAAAGGTAACATGCGCTTTGCCATTATCTCTGCCACACGTGACACCATCGTTCCTCCAGCTTTCCAAAAGGAATTAGTGGACATTCTGGAAAAACGAAAAAATGCCACTCGCCTTTTCGAATTCAACGGCGGACACGGTGTTCCACCAGCCAATTACTATTTGGAAGGTTTGGATTTCGTACTGAACAAACATAAAAGGTGAGCTTAAACCAAGTATGATTGGATTGGTTTTCAGAGTTCAAAAGCGTAAGAGAGCCGGATGGCTAGCGAAACAATCAAGGTGACGGTCGATACGGTAGCGCTTGCAATAGAGCAGGGCGCGCTGGAAGTGCTTCTCGTCAAGAGGAAGTACGAACCGTTTAAATCTCTCTGGGCATTGCCCGGCGGTTCGCTGGATGAAATAGATCAAACTCTCGATCAAGCGGCTGCTCGCGAACTCCTTGAAGAAACCAATGTCGGCGATGTTTATCTAGAACAGCTCTATACTTTTGGCGATAAAGGCCGCGACCCGCGCGGACGCACAGTCACTGCGGCCTATCTAGCTTTGCTCAGGCAAGAAGGTCTAGAGTTGAAAGCCGGATCGAAAGCGCGCGGAGTTGCCTGGTGGAAGGTGAATGAGCTGCCTGAATTGGCTTTCGACCATGCCGATATCATTAGCTATGCTCGTCAGCGAGTTAAGTATAAACTCGAATACTCACCCGCGGCATTCATGTTATTGCCCGAAAAATTTACTCTGCGCGATCTACAATCGGTGTATGAAGCGGTTCTCGGCAAGGCAGTAGACAACCGCAACTTTAGAAAGAAATTTCTCAATACAGGCGTGTTGCAAGAACTGAGTGAAACTTCGCAGGAAGGCTCGTTCCGCCCGGCAAGACTGTATACCTTCTCTCTTGAAGAGTTTGAAAAACTGCCTGACCGCCCTGTGTTCATGTTCTGATCGAGGCATATGATTCTAAAATCGAAGCAAACAAAAAAATGCATTCTTGCTGCGGTGTTAATCGCGATTTCTTCAATGCAATTTGCTGCTGCTCAAACTCAGCACTGGCGAACAGCGGCCCGGGAAAAATCGCAAAGATTGGCTTCATCTGCGCAAAATCAGCTGGTGCTGAGCAACGCGGATGCAGCGATACCGCTCTTGCAAGAAGGCACGCGTGCCGACCCAACCGACCCATTGCCTTTCCTTCTTTTGGGCATGGCGCTGAATATGAAAGGGCGGTATCAGGAAGCGCTTGATGCACTGAAACAGTCCTATGCTTTAGACAGCAAAGCAAGAGAAACATATTTGACGGTCGGCTTCAGCCATTACCTGTCTCACCGATACGAACAGGCTGTCGCTGTCTGGCAAAAAGTTTTACAGGCCAATCCGGATGTCGTGCCAATTTATACAAACATAGGCTTTGGTCTCCTGCGTGACGGAAAAACGGAAGAAGCGGAAAACAGTTTGCGCGAATGTGCAAAACGTTCTACATACTCCGGAGCATCCTACCGTGGGCTGATGCTCCTACATTATCTCAACGGCAATTTCCCCATTGCTCGCTCAGCCGCACAACAAGCCGGACCTGCTGGTGGCAAACAAGCTCATCTGGTGCTTGCCGAAATAGATTTTTTAGAAGGTAACGCCAAACTAGCGGCCAAACAATTAGCAAGTCTGCCAAAGCCCACGAAAAAGGCTCGACCAAGTTTTGACATGGTTTCACTCGGATATCTGCCGCAACACGATTTTCATTTTGATCCATTTTCAGCGGACTATTACGACAATGAGAGTTTGATCGAAGCCCGCTTCGTCGACCTGCCGAAGCGGGATTCAAGACGAGCGCAATTAGCCAAAAAAGGCAAGTCTGATAGTGCCTTGTCCGATGTGCGGACCGCTCTTGCAACGGCGCCCAATGATCCATACTTAAATTTTCAAAGTGGTGCCATACGCCTTGCCGCCGGCGATTTCCCGTCAGCCTCCCAGGACTTTGCAAAAGTAATCGGCAGAGCGCCGGATTGGCATCTGGCAAAACTCTATCTTGCCCTTAGCCGCTTTCGCGAAGGGAAAGTGACAGATGCAAAAACTGCATTGGAAGGCTTCGAGCGAGCTTGCCCCGGAAGACAGCTGGCACCACTGTTTGCCATGATCAAAAATGCGGATGCACAGCCTGGTCAAGCAGCAGCAGAGCAAAAAGACGAACAGTTTACTTTGCCGGATGATGCGAAAAATCGCCCGCCGAGCAAAGGAGATGCCGGCTTCTAATTAGCAGAAACAATCCCGTCTGCTGGAATTTCGAACCAGAAAGTCGAGCCTTTTTTCTCGATGCTTTGCACGCCGATTCTTCCGTTATGTTTTTCCACAAGTGCTTTTGAAATCGCCAGCCCAAGCCCGGTTCCGCCTTGTGCGCGAGTATCGGAAGAATCAAGTTGCTGAAACTTACCGAATAATCTATGCATTTGACTTTCTGGAATACCAGGTCCATTATCTTCAACTTCGAAGCGCACGGCACCATTGGCGCCACCAACCACTCTTACATCCAATTTTCCTTCAGGACCTGAGAATTTCACAGCATTCGAAACAAGGTTGGTAAGAATCTGAACCACTCTGTCGTGATCGCCTTTCACCGGGCGCTTATCGCTGACATGCACGGCGATCGAGACGCCATACTCTTCGCACATTGTGCGCAGCGAGTCGGCAGTTGCTTTGACCATTGACTCAGAGTCGAGCGACTCCAGCTTCAACTCTAATTTGCCGGCTTCGATTTTGCGCAAATCGAGAATGTCATTGATCAACCGAATCAGTCGATCGCAGCTGACCCTGGCAATAGTAACAAGCTCCAGCGCTTCATCGGGAATTTCGCCGACCACACCACCTTCCATCAGTCCCAGCGCACCACGGATTGAAGTGAGCGGGGTGCGCAATTCATGAGAAACCGTAGAATAGAATTCGCTCACCCTGAGTTCGACTTCCTTTCTTTCTGTGATATCGCGGATGATGCCTGAGTAGAAATTTCTCGTTCCCAGCACCACTTCGCTCACTCTCAGTTCAACCGGAATCAGATTACCGTCCGCTCGTCTTACAATCAATTCGCGATCGCTGTAGTTTTTCGCCTTCAAATCATCAAGCACATCGCGGATGGTGCTGATTTTTCTGTCGCCGATGCGATCAACCATTGTTTCGCCAGGGATAATCTCCGAAACTTTTCGGCCCAGCACATCATCGGCATCGAAGCCGAGAATACGCTCGAAAGCAGGGTTGCAAAGCTCGATGATGCCTCCCAGATCAAAGGTGATGATACCGTCGATGGCGCTCTCCAGCATGGCGCGAATGCGAGCGTCGCTGTCTTTCAGTCGCATCTCGGCAGACATTTGTTCGGCAAACTGACTGACCTGAGTGGCCACCGAATTAAGCATCAAGAAAAATTCACCGTCTGCCTTGATCGGTTCTTCACTCATGAATTCGAAAACGCCGAAAACTTGATCGTCTTCTGTGACTGGAAAAGACATGTACCCAAATCGATCCGGCAAAGTTTTTGTTCTGGATTGTAAGCCTGATTCGGCAAGTGTTTGGGCGATATAAGGTTGCCCGCTCACAAGCGGAATACCAAGTGCCCCGTCGCCTCGTCCGAAAGTCATGCGCCGGGAATTTTCCACGATTGATTTCAAATCAGCATCATCTGCACACCAACTGCCTTCATAGCGAAGCACGTCATCTTGCGGATCCAACATCCAGAGAATTCCCAAATGCCAATTGCGATTTGTGCATATTGCTTTCAGCAATCGCGGAGACGCTTCAGGCAAATCGGTGGATTCAGCCAGCGCATCGGTAATTGCATACTGCATGAGCAGACTGGCTTCAGCATTCTTTCTTTCGGTTATATCTTCGAATGTCCATATATAACCTCTGGAAACTCCATCCGAATCACCAATTGAGGTTACTCTTGAGTGCAACCATGAGAGCGGCTCTCCCTCTCTTTCCACACGAAATTCAGTCACGTGTTCGTTGGAGTGCTCGATCGACTCTTTCCATTTGGAGATTACATTTTCACGATCCGAGCTGTGAATACATTCAAGCCAGCCTTTTTCCAGACAAGTGTCGTGAAGTAAGCCCGATAAATCTTCCCAACGTCTGTTGACGTACAAACAGTCGCCGGAAGCATCGGTAAGCACAATGCCAATCGGGGAGGCCGAGCTGAGCAGGCGAAAACGCTCTTCGGTAACACGCAACTCGCGAGTGCGCTCTTCGACTTTAGCCTCAACGATTACATTTGTTGCTTCCAATTCGGCCTGACGCTGGCAGTTATCCCATAATTCTTTGGTGCTGGTGAGTATGGAGCGGATCAAGAACAAGTCTTCGAACGTAATCCAGCCGCCATGCTCGAGCACTCTCCATGGATTGGCATATTCACTGCCATAAACTGAGTGCGGCCAGTACATTGCGCGCACCTGCTGATCGAGAAGTGTGACCACCGATGCGGTAAGAAGCACACGCCAGTCACGATAAAAGGCGAGGATAGCCAGAGAGCCGAAGATGTGAAAGTGGGTTTCCATGCGCCCGGCAGTCAGCTGAATGAGCAGCCCGGACATGAGCATTTGCGCTATCGCGATTGAGTGTCTAGTAAATGAATGACCGGGAAACTTCACAGCCATAAATATCGGAAAAACAATAATGGAAGAGCCGAGCAGAGCGGCAACAGGAAACTGCGATACGACGGTCTTGTCCACTTCCGCCCAGAGTTGGCTGGACACTGTCAAAGAAAGGAGCATGCCGGCAAACCATTCGCAAAGAAGCAGCCCGGCAAACCAGCGGTCTTGCATGACGAAATTCTTCTTGCGTTGCTGATCGAAAAGGCGGCCTGTGCGCTCCAGGACCTTATCGTACGCCTTGTGGATTACTTCTGTTTCTGCCATTGCTCTTCTGCTCAGCCGGCTCGAACACCTGCCTCAAACCGTGCGCCGGCCAATTCTTTTATGCCCAAAATCTGCTAAAAATGGCAATTTTTGACCATTCTTGCGACTTTACCGGCTGAGCTTATCGGTCTTTCTTGAAACGGTCGAAAAAGCCGCTGCGTTTCATCTTGTCGCCTTTGCTCTTAACCTCTTCTTCGCGCTTGGCGTTAATCGCGCGCCAGACACCAGAAGCGGTGCCTTGCACCTCTTCGACAAGCGATTCGGCCTCTTGCGCGCGATCGCACTCTTGCAGCATGGCAGCATACTTCTCGGTCAGCCCTTTCACTTCCGGACTGCGGTATCCATAAAGCTTTTGCTTAATTGCCAGTGCGCGTTTGTAGAAAAGCTCGGCTTCGTTGTAGCGCTTGAGACCGTGATAAAACTGCGCCAGATTGAGAACGATAGTGGCAACTCCGGGGTGTTCGGCTCCGAAATTGACTTCGTAAATGGAGAGAATTTCAAGCTGCAGCGGCTCTGCTTCATTGTATTTGCCTTCAATTTGCATCAAATCAACAATCTGGCTCAAGCTTTTGCCGACGTCTAAATGTGTATGGCCAAGAACTTGCTTTCTGATTTCCAGAGCCATTCCGAAGACCTGCTCTGCTTCTGCAAAACGCTGTTGCTTGATGAAGCAATCACCTAGCCTGTCGAGAGTATATGTGGTGCGTGGATCGTTAGCCTGAAAATCGTCTGCAGCCTTTACAGCCAGCATCCAGAAATTTTCCGCTTCCGAATAGCGGCCCATCTGCACAAGTTGCTCTGCAGAGTCCTTATATTTTTCCCACTCAGTAACCATCATCTGACTGCAAAGCCCAAACTTTTAGAAGCTGAAATCCATAGCCTTTTACTTTACCCGTTTCCAGTTGCTCACGTAGTGCAACTTTTTCCACATGTCGCCGCGCTTCACAAATATATCAGTACAATGCGACTCCATTTTATACGGATGCTCTCCACCATACTCTTTGTATGCCACAAACGTGACCGTTGCCGTGTCTCCGTGCACAAATGCCATGGGGTGGTCGATTGTTATCGATTTGAGCGGCTCTTGAGAATTGGAATTGTGAGCTTCCATGCGTTTCTTGAGATCGTCAATGACCGCTTTCTTGCCTGTAATGAGCTTCTTGGTCTTTTTGTCGATGCTGGTGACCTGCTCGTCATAATGTTCGGCGGCTTTGTCGATGTTGCCAGTATTGAGAGCGTGCACTATTTCCTTCAAGTCTTCGATTATTTTGGCTGATTCGGAACAACCACTGTGCGGCTCAACGCAACTGATTTTGCACTTCTCCTCTTCGCCGGCACCTGCCGATTGAAACGGCATAAGCATGCTCACGAGCGCCAGAACGGCGCAGAATATAGAAAGAAGTCCGGAATTATATTTGCGCATAGCGCTCACCTACTTACTTGCACGAAGGGCCCCTTCCACGTCACGGAGGGAATTGTCATTGTCTTTCAGATAAGCATCGATACGATCATTGCGTCGCTGCAACTCGTTCAGTTGGGCTTGAACAGCGTGTTGCGCGTTAAGCAATTCTTGCCTTTGCGCAAGAAGAGCCTCCCTGGTGCGTTTCAGATTGAAATACACGTCAGATTCAGCCAGGGCCAAACCACCTAAAAACAGCACAATAGGCGCTGCTATCAGTGAAGCGCAAAAACACAACTTAAGCAAATTAAGCGCCTTACTCACGAAACGTCCTCAACAGAGTTACGCCGAATGAACTTAGAAACGCCAAAGGCATTCAGCCATTGTTGGCAGCCAATCCATATATTACTCCGAATATTACTAATAGATCACCCGAAACGGCGCCTTTGTGCGTTTGAGAGCGCCATTTCCAATGCGCAATCAATAACAATCGTCATTTCAACGCTTACTCTTACGCCAACCTCTTGTTCACGGAACAATTGATTTCAGCCAGCGTCCAAAACAACAAGAACCAAAAATGCTGGAAATTTGGGAATTATTGCACAATATCTTGAAGACATAAAGAATATATAGACAAATCAAGTGTTTGATGGTATAACGTAGAATTAACAATTACTCTACTGATTAAGAAATCGTAATCGAGCCACCCAAAACCCCGAGAGCCGCACCATGAGCCTTTCCGCCACTGCCGACAACCGAGCCGAAATTAAGGTCGAACAAAACGATCTGGCTCAAAGAGCCATCGAATTTGCACTGCTCGAGGATTTGAGCCAGGAAGGTGACGTCACCTCCAATTCCACGATTCCTGCCTCCAAACAGGCAACCGCCACGCTAATAGCCAAAGAAAACAATTCCGTCATCTGCGGATTGTCCGTGGCAGAACTGGTGTTCAAGACAGTCGATCCGAGCCTGGTTTTCAAACCGCTTGTCGCCGAAGGCGTGTATATAGAATCAGCACCGGTGACGATAGGCACAATCAGCGGCAATGCTCGCTCGATCCTGACCGCCGAGCGCACCGCCCTCAATCTCATGCAGCGAATGTCCGGCATTGCTACCAGCACACGGCAGTATGCAGACAAAGCAAAGCCTTTCGGAATTCAAATTCTGGACACGAGAAAAACCGCACCCGGACTGAGGGTTTTTGACAAACTGGCAGTCAAGCTGGGTGGCGGCACAAATCACAGAATAGGTCTCTTCGACCAAATCTTGATCAAAGACAACCATATTGCTTGCGCCGGCGGCATTACCCAAGCGGTGGCCGCCGCACGCTCGCTATACAAAGACAAACGAATCGAAGTAGAAACCACCACCATTGAGGAAGTCGAAGAAGCTCTCGCCAGCTCCAGCGACATCATCATGCTGGACAACATGTCCCCGGCTCAAATTGCCAGCTGCGTCCAGCTGATTCAAAAGCGAGCACAAATCGAAGTCTCCGGCGGTATCACTCTAGAAACACTGGACAGCTACCTGATTGCGGGAGTCGACTTCATTTCAGTAGGCAGCTTGACCCACTCGGTCAAATCAATCGATATCAGCCTCGAGGTTGAGATAGGCATATGACAACGACAATGAATAATGTACAACTGACCAATTCCGAATACACGCAAAGGCTGGTTCGCGAAATCAATGAGCTGAAAGAAAAACGCAATGCGGTTATCCTGGCTCACAACTATCAGATTCCGATCATTCAAGACATTGCCGATTTCGTCGGCGATTCCCTGGGATTGTCACGGCAAGCCGCTGCCACCAAAAGTGATGTCATTGTTTTTTGCGGCGTTCACTTTATGGCCGAAACAGCTGCCATACTTTGCCCGGACAAACGTGTCTTGATTCCGGACTTAGAAGCGGGCTGCTCTCTGGCAGCATCCGTAACACTCGACGGCTTGCTGAAATGGAAAGCCGAGCATCCCGGTGCGGTTGTTGTGTCGTACGTTAACACCACTGCCGCTATCAAAGCAGAATCGGACTACTGCTGCACCTCCGGCAATGCGCTCCAGGTTGTGAAATCCATTGACCCGGACAAAGAAATTCTTTTCCTTCCAGATGTCTTCCTGGGCTCCTGGGTCAAGCGCATGACCGGAAGAGAAAATATGCATATCTGGATGGGTGAATGCCACGTGCATGCTGCTATCCATCCGCGCGCCATCGACGAGAAGTTGAAAGAGCATCCCGAAGCCGAGCTTTTGGTTCATCCCGAATGCGGCTGCTTGACTCCATATCTCGACAGAGTGGCACGGCAGGACAAAGGCGATCAGCTCAAGGTCGCATCGACAGAGGGCATGATCACCAGGGCCTGCCAATCTTCTGCTAAACAATTCGTCGTGGCTACGGAAGAAGGCATTTTGCACAGACTGAAAAAGGAAAATCCGGACAAAGAGTTCATCCCGATTACTGATGAGATGAGCTGCCAATTCATGAAAATGATCACGCTGGAAAAATTGCACGCAGCCCTGCTCAACGATCAATTCCAGGTGACCGTAGCGGAGGAAACAGCAGCAAAAGCTCGCCTATCCATCGAAAGAATGGTCGCAATCGGGTAAAAAAATTCCCGCGCGCCACGGTATTAACAAACAGGCAAGTACAAGGAGTACGACCATGCCTGAACTTCACACTACGAAAAAAGTTGACGCAGTAATTATAGGCTCCGGATTGGCCGGACTTCTTCTTGCCCACGAACTGGTTGCCGCAGGAAGGCGCGTTCTCATCGCCACAAAAGGCGAACTGCTGGACTCCAACACCAGATACGCGCAGGGCGGTCTGGCTGCGGTGCTCAAGGACAGCGTCACTGATTCACGACAGGCGCATTTGCAGGACACATTGAAATCCGGCGCCGGAATTGTAGACCAAGCAATTGCCGAGGAAATTATCAAAGGCGGCGCCGAGTTAGTTCAAAAACTCGGCACGCTGGGCGTTCAATTCGATAAAACAGACACAGGCAGCCATTCCTTGCATTTGGAAGGTGGTCATTCCAGCCCTCGTGTGTTGCATTCAAAAGACACTACAGGAAAGGCAATTGCAGAAGGTCTGGCTCAATCGCTGAGAGAAAAAGCCGCAAATATAGATGACCTGGAGCGACCGATTATTCTCGAGAATGCTTTTGCACTAGACTTACTTTTCTATCAAGCTACACCGCTCGCTCCGCGCATCGTCACGGGCGTTCTGCTCCTTACCGACGAGGGCATAATTTCAG
>PNKB01000201.1 GCA_013997645.1 Cyanobacteria bacterium PR.3.49 | reverse complement strand
CATTAATCTAAAATTTGCGATGCGTCATGAAGATCTCTTTTAAGAGTGGTTTCCCAAAAACCTGCTTTTGCCAAATCGGCAGCCCTTGGGGCGCTCTGATGGGATTTTCGCTATCGGCCTAGCGCCTATATGGGGTGTCCAAGTTGAGTTCTGTTGCAGACAAGCTTTTCAGCAATAAAGAGGGCAGCGCCAGTCGTAATTTCTTCCTCTCCGCACTGTGGTGGTCACTGTGGGGCATGGGTGCAGGAATGATGGGCGGCCTAGAGTTTTCCATGCCTGACCTGGTCAGGAACGTGCCGCAGCTGGCATTTCCGCACTTGCGAATGTTCCACGTGAACGCGGTCACGATCGGATGGCTCTCTATGGGATATGTCGGTTCCGTGTTTCACATGGTGCCGACTCTTTGTAAGACAAAGCTGTGGAACGAACGCCTCGGCAACATGACTATGTGGGCGTGGAACCTGGTTATGGTCGGCGCCTTTTGTACGCTCCTGAACGGTAATACCGAAGGGCGCGAATACGCCGAGTTGGGCGCGGTTCTTGACGTGATGGTGGCAGCGGCGCTGGTGCTGGTCGCCCTGAATATATATATGACCATTCTTAACCGGCGCGTGAAGAAATTGTATGTCTCGCTCTGGTACTTCCTGGGCTCGCTCTTCTGGTTCCCTCTCGTATATATCATCGGTCAGCGCACCTTCGTAGCTCTTCCCGGTTTGAATGACGCGATCATCGGCTGGTTCTACGGACACAACATCCTGGGCATGTGGTTCACCACCATCGGCGTAGGCATGATGTATTACCTCTTGCCGCGTCTCACCCAGGCTCCTCTCTACAGCCACGGTCTTTCCATGCTCGGTTTTTGGGGCATCGCTCTTTTCTATGCGCCGACCGGCACCCACCACATTCTGCAATCGCCCGTACCGGAATGGTTGAAGGCGATCGCAGTTATCTCGTCAATCTTCTTGCTTGTTCCCGTGCTCACGGTTTTGACCAACTTCTTCATGACGATGAAAGGTCGCTGGGGCATGGCGGTCACCGATCTGCCGTTGCGTTTCGCCGTGACCTCCTGCATGTTCTACCTGGTTACTTGCGTGCAAGGTCCATTCCAAGCTACTCGCTGGGTCAACTGGTACTTGCACTTCACCCAATGGGTCGTCGGACACGCTCACCTGGCGCTGCTCGGCACCTTCTCGTTCATTCTTTCTTCGGCTGTTTATTACTCGCTGCCCAGAATCACTGGTCGTGAGTTCTACAGTCAGGGTTTGATCCGCGCTCACTACTGGCTGAAATTCCTCGGCTTCTTGCTGATGATGACATCGCTCACCACCGCCGGATTGGTTCAATCCGCCGGCTGGGCATTCAATATTCCAGTCGATCAGTGGTCGCTGCAAATCAGACCATATTGGTTCCTCAGGGGTATTAGCGGCATCATGATCGTTCTTGGCCAATTCCTCTTCGCTTACAACGTCTGGAAGACGCTGTACACGAAGCCTGCTGCAACCGTTGCTCCGGCAGCTAAGGCAGCGGAGGTGAAAGCGTAATGCATAGTTATCGTCTAGGTGCTATCGGCATTGTCGTCACCTTCTTCGTGATCATCTTCTCGACAGTGCTCATGCCGATGGTCCTGTTCAATCCAAAGCCGAACGACCGCAGCAACGAATACTCGCGTATTCCGAAAAATGTTGCCGACGCCGAGCGCGGCAGAAAAATATATGTAAGAGAAGGCTGCTTCTACTGCCACACTCAGTTCACTCGCTTGCAAGACCGCGGCTACGGTCCGCTCGTCAAAGCCGGCGACTATGTCTGGGAAACGCCGCACCAATTGGGTACTGCGCGTACCGGTCCTGACCTGACCAATGAAGGCGGCCGTATGGCTTCCGAATGGCAGAAAGCTCACCTGATCAACCCGCGTGCCGTCAAACCCGGCTCGATCATGCCGTCGTTCAGCTATCTCAGCGAACGCGATATGAACGACCTGGTCGCCTATCTTCAGTGCTTGGGCAACCGCCGCGAAGTTCATTCATTCGTTGAAGCTCCTGACGAGTATCTGAAGACCACCCCTGCCGGTATGGCCTTGCACAACCGCAAGACTGTCGACACCAATGCCAGTGCCAGCGCCAACGCCGGACGCGGCATCTACACGCAAAACTGCGCTGTCTGTCACGGTCTGGAAGGCTACGGCAATGGACCGAACGCTACTGCGCTCGAGAAAAAACCACCAAATTTCAGCCGTCCGTATTACAAACAATATTCGGATGAGTTCTGGTTCTACAGAACCTCAGAAGGCGTCCCCGGCACACGCATGCCGCGCTGGATTGAAGTGCTCACTGAAGAGCAGCGCTGGTATCTGGTTGCTTACTTGAAGACTTTGCCGCAAGACAAAGAAGTAACGATCAACAGCCTCGAGCAGATCGACAAGATCGAAGACATCCGTCTGCCCAAACTGTCCAACCAACAGTACGAACCTCACCACGGCGGACATGGTGGACACGGCGAGGAATCAGTGGGAGACAACATGAGCCCGTCCGAACACGGATCTCATGGTTCGACCACACCGACTCCGGCTCCCACCACCACTCCTTCCACAACCACCGGCTCTAGCACCGAATCCGGTGCCGAGCACAAAGAAGGAGGTCACTAAACATGTGTCCTAACTGCATCCTCAACCAGCAAGGTCTGAGCTCCGGGCTCTATGTAGCCTTCTTTATCTGCGGTCTATTCTTTGTGATGGCGATTGCAGGCATCATCTGGGCGTTCAGAAACGGCGAGTTCGAAGATATGGAATCAGTCAAATTCGACATGCTCGATGATGATGAATCCAACCTGCTCGCCAACCGGGCGCGCCAGGCGATGGAGCGCAACCGGCTTGCCGCTAATGAATAGATAGACACAAATTTGCGATTGCTCCTTAAGAGGTAGGTCATGGCTGACGAAGAGAAAAAAAATGGAGATGAGGTGAAGGCGGAAGCCACCCCTGCAGAAAAACCTGCAGCGGAAAAAGCTGCCGAAAAACCTGCTGAAAAGCCGGCCGCCCCTCCTGCTAAGGCTGCTCCTGCAAAAGCCGCTGCAGTTGCCGCCGCCGCTGAAGATCATTACGAAGTAGTCTCCGAGTACAGAATCGGCGAAGGTCCGCCGCCTCTGTTTCTAGTAGTCTGCTTCTTCTTCATTGTCCTCTGGGCAATGTTTTCCTGGATTCCTTTCTTCGGTTACTGAGTGAGATATGACACGTTTCAATAAACCGGTTTTTAAATTCAACCCCTATTCGGGTTTTGCAGGAGTCGCAACATCTCTTCTGGTGCTTTTGCTTGTGGTGTTACCCGCGGTGACACTAGTGACGGGCTGCGCCGAACAGGTCAAAGTGAGCGGCGATGATACCCAGCTGGTTTCCAAAAACGTGACCAAAGGCGGGCGCGAAGCGATTTATCCTGACGACCGTCCTTCAGAGCCGGACGGCAAAGTTGTTTATGAAAAACTGTCATGCGCCGAGTGCCATGGCGCAGACGGCAAAGGCGTTTCGGGCAAGAGCACTCTTGATCTGACGTCGAAAGAGTACATGCGCAAGCAAAAACCGATCGATCAATATATGTTCCTGGCGTTCGGAAAAGACGGTTTGACCCACCCTCTGACTCTGGAGAAAGCCTCCAGTCAGCAAACCTGGAATCTGGTCTATTACGTTCGCTCTCTGGCAACACCTTTGCTGCCAATGGGAACAAAGGATTATGAACAAGTAGTGGCAGTATTTGGCGGCAACTGTGCCGTCTGTCACGGTCCTAAAGGTTACGGAGACGGCCCGCTCAACAAGTACAACGTGCTCGAGCCCAACCCGGCTAACTTTCAAAACTACAGGCGTTTTTACGACCGCACCGACGATGTCTTATACGATCACATCGCAAATGGCATAAAGTGGGAAGGTATGCCCGGCTTCCTCGGCAAAGAGGACAAGGCCAAGAAGGTGAAGTTCGACGAGGCATACATCTGGAAGCTTGTAGCCTACGTACGGGCGTTCCACTCAACCAACAAGTCACTACTTGCAGCCTCGGGTGCAGCAAAAGACGCTCAAGCCGACTCAGCCAAGCCTGATGAAGCAAAAAAGGACGAAGCCAAGCCCGCAGGCGAGACAAAGTAACGGAGTTCGAATTATGGAAGGCACAAACAGAAGACTGATATTGAAGACGCTGGCAGCGATTCCGCTGGCGGCTACTTTCGGGCTTGTTATATCGCCGCTCTTGCGCTACATGCGCCCGACCCTAAAACCATTGGACGTTTTCGGTCCATCAGACCAACCTGGTCCGGAAGAAGACGTTTCATACAAAGATTCTGATTTCCCGTCCGCCTGGACATGCTTGCCCTTCATGTTCAAACAAAAATATGTCGAGTACAACCCTGAAGGCAAAGAAGTCCGTGAAATCCCCGGATTTATCGTCAAACTGCCGTCCGGCGACGTGGTTGCCTACAGCCGCATCTGCCCGCACCTGGGTTGCGTCTTCAACTGGGTTCCAGATCCCAACGAATGCGCCAAAGGCTACAACTTCAAGCCGCAAGGCCCGGTTTTCGCCTGCCCTTGCCACTTGAGTGTGTACGACATTGCTCAAAACGGCAAAGTCGTATCGGGGCCGGCGCCGCGCCCGCCGCGTAAGTTCGATCTCAAGAAAGAGGGTGACGAGTACAAGATTATTGGTTTAGAAGCCGGATCCATTGCCTGAGGAGTCAGCGATAGTATGTCAGCGGTAAATGCAGCAGTAGACTGGGTAAAAACGCGGATCAACAACATCGATATTTTCGATGAGCACCACCGCGAAGAAGCGAAGACCAATCCGTGGTACTCCCTCGGACCGATCTTCTATCTTGTCTGGTTCATCGTCATGTTTACCGGTTGCGTGCTCATCATGTGGTACGTGCCGACAAAATCGCAGGCATTCGATTCAATTCTCGCCATCCAAACCAAAATTCCTTTCGGCGGTCTGATGCGCGGGGTGCATAAATACGGCGCCGACGCGATGATTATCGCGGCGACGATGCGCATGTACCGCATGTTCATTTGCGCCGATTACAAACCGGGAAAAGAGTTCAACATCGCTATTGCCCTGGTTGCACTGCTTCTTTCCATGTATTCAGGACTGACAGGTTATCTGCTCATCTGGAACCAGCGCGCATTTTGGGCGACCAAGGTATTCGCGACATTCCCGACTTACATGGACCAGTTCCCGGTCATGGGCGACTTCTACCAGCCCCTTGTTAAGTCGATTCACATGGGATGGAACACGGCAGAAGTTCTTCTGGGCGGCGGGGCCGCCATTACTCAGGAGACAATCACGCGATTCTTCTCCATTCACCTTGCTTTCTCTCTCATACCTTTGATTTTCGTAGAAATCTATTTCTACAAAAACGCATACAAGCGTGTTCCGCTTAGCTGGGCAAAACGTACCATCATCACCTTGATGCTGGTCGTGGTGGCGATTATCTTGCCCGCCGCGCAGGGCAAACGCTCCGATCCGGACGTCACGCCGCTGCCGATTTTGTCCGACTGGTACTTCCTCGGTTTGTATCAGATGTACAAATACCTTGAACCTGTCGTAGCTACGGAAATCACAATCGTACTTCCGCTCATTGTTGTCGGATTGCCATTCATGGACGTCTGGATGACCGGCGCGGAGAAAGACATCAGCAAGAGACCATTCATCTTATGGGTGGTGTTGATGGCTGTTATCAGTTGGGTCGTATTCTCGCTGCTGATTATTGCCAACATCGCCAATATTCACACCGATCCGCCCTACTGGAGAGCATTCACCTATCTGACGGTCAACGTCGGAATGGGACTGCAACTCTGGCTTATGTGGCAGAACAAAGATGCCGTGCAGCGCGCCAAGCAATGGAAAGGTGCACTGACAATTGCAATCATCGGCGCCTCTCAAGCATTCTGGGCTTTCGCTTATTACTACATGGCGAAAGTAGAGATGTTCCGCGGACCCATGTTCCAGCAATGGTTTTACGGCGTGGTGCGTCCGTTCTTGCCTAATCCGGAAAAACTGGAAGCCGCTATGCGTGCATGCCAGCCCACATCCACTTACTTTGCGTCGACATATAAATCCGACTGGCAAGATTGGGTTCGCGACAATTATGTAGTGAAAGGCGGACCGGAAGCGCAAGCAGCCTTGAATACCGTATTGGAGCACTGCAAGTTGACCTCTCCTGTCGACTGGATGGTCACTGCAATCCCGACCTTTACACCACAGCATCCCAAATACCTGGGCATGGTCGATTATCTGGTCACCAATCGCTGGGCTTATGACTATGTAGTATTCGTCGACCGGATGAATCCTGCAAGCAAAATAGAAACCACCACCAAAGGTGTTTTCTATCCGTTGCCGATTCCTGAATGGGATTTGACCTGGATGATTGCCGGATTTGTCTTCATGTTTGTCGGTTTCTGGATGACATGGCACTTCAAATCTGGAGCTCAGCCGCCAGCACCAAAACCGGCACCGGCGCAACCAGCTTCAGCAGCGACATAATGCAGAGGGAGTAAATTGACCGCTAAGAAGGACCTACGCGCAATGAAAAATGATGTCACCACCGGTGATGTCAGCGTTGCCGTGGAATCCGCAGCTCTGGTCAAGCCTAACAAAGTGAAACTGCCGATTCGGCTGGCTGCGTTTGTCTTGACTGTGATCACGCTGTCCTGGTTCTTCGAAGGATGGCGCGAAATTCAAAGAGAGCCGGGTCTGGTTTCCTTTTCGTATCTTTTCTTCGGAACTACCTTCACACTATTGCTTCTGGCAGTGCAGGGATTTTGGATCTATATCGAAGAAAAATCGACAGGGAAGCTGGTGCGCAAGGTCAAATTATTCGATGCAATCGAAGCAAAACTAGCAGCCAGAAATCAAAATACAAAAGACAGAGACCAGGGATAGAGGATAGGAGTCATTGTGATCAAGTACATACTTTCACCAAAAGGCATCATACTCCTGGCGTTTGCAGGCGCAGTCGTCGCGGTGAGCGTCCTCATGGCGTGGTCCGAATTGGGATTCAGCGGCACCTTGCCTGATTGGCTCAGCGACCTCACATCGAGAATCGGTTTGCATGGACTGATTTCTGAATCGTTCAACAATCTCAAGCCAGGAATGGGAGCCGACCTGACCAAATTCCTCGAAAGCAAGGGCGTGTCGGTCAATCCGAAATCAACAGCATCGCTTGGAGATTACGGCTACATCCTCTTTATGGGAATCGCCCTCGTCATTGCCGGAATCGCCATCATGATTATCGGTAAGGAAGATGCCGAAGAAAAAACTGTAATCCCGGTGAAGAAGTAACAAGTTTTAGCGACCAGAGAAACGCAAGAAGCGAAAGAGGACGACCCCAGTGCAAAAGATTGTTGATAATCACCCGCTAAAAGCGTTCAATTCATTGACGCTTACGTTGGAGAACATTACCAACAAGGTAATGACGAGTAAGTACAACCCGTTTTACTACCACGGTGCGCTTCCTCAATATTATTTGTGGGTGCTCTACCTGTCGGGGCTTTTGCTTTTCGCCTATTACATCCCCACTATCGACAATGCGTACTTCTCTAAAAATCTAGTAAACGCCTGGACTTCAGTCGACTACATCACCAAGTCGCTTCCTTTCGGTGGTGTCATCCGCGGTATCCACCGTTACGCCGGCGATGCGATGGTGATCACAATCTTCTTGCACGCAATCAGAGTTTGGTTTACAGACCGCTACCGCCAATACCGCTGGCTCCAATGGGTATCAGGTATTGTTCTTGCCCTTTTCGTACTTTTCATTGGTCAAACCGGTTATTACCTGGTCTGGGATGAGCGCTCTCTCTTGCTCACCAGAATGACCGCCGGTGCTTTCGAAGCTATTCCCGCCATTGGACCTGGACTGAAAACATGGTTCTTGAACGGCGATCAAATTACAAACTTGACGCTGTCCAACTTCCTCTTTATCCACATTGGTCTTTCATTCTTCCTTCTGTTTGGTCTCTGGGTTCACTATCTGCGCATGACGCGCCCGGTTATGACGCCACCGCCCGCGGTGAACTACATTCTCACGGCTTTCGTGCTCATTTGCGTTTTCCTGTTCCCTATCAACAGCGGACAGATGGCTGACTTGAACACGCAGCCGAGTTCTTTCGAAATCGACTGGTTCTTCCTTTTCCCGTATGCACTGCTCAGCCAGATGCCGGTCGGAGCATACTGGGCTGTCATGGTGCTCGGCACTGTCGCTATCACCGCCTTGCCGTGGATCATGATTCCGAAACAACCGGAAATCGAGACCGCGGAAGTGGTGCTCAACAAATGCACCGGCTGCTCTCTTTGCTACAAAGACTGTCCATACCAAGCTATCGAAATGGTGCCAGCTCCAGCCGGCTCTCGATTTAAGCTTTTGGCAACGGTTAAGGATTTCCGCTGCTCAGGCTGCGGAGTATGCGTCGGTGCTTGCGCATTTGACGCCATCGACCTGCCGGACCTTCCGGATGCGGAAGTTAACGCGAAAATCAAAGCTCTTCTGGAGGCGAAAGGGTAACTCTAATGTCTGATGCTCAAAAGACAGTAATCACACTTATCTGCGAACGCGCCGTCGAAGTAAATGTCGATGGAGGAGGCGCATGCCCTGATGTGCCCGGCATGAAGGTGATCAAATTTCCGTGCTCGGGAATGATCCAGCCGCTCATGATCGAAGCCGCATTGAAAGGTGGCGCCGAAGGTGTTGTCGTGTGTGGATGCCAGATTGGCGACTGCTACTATCGCGAAGGCAATCGCATGATTCGTGAGCGGCTCCTGGGCGATCGTCCTCCGACAATGAAAAAAGGAACGGACAGAAGACGCATTCTGGCTCTCTGGCTCGCCAGACCCCAGAAGGACCGCTTCATCTCCGAGTCGAAAGAATTCATCGCAACACTAGGTAGTCTCGCAGCGCCGGAAGCCAAATAATTTCGTCGCGAGCGCAATTAGATTCAAAAAGGATTGAAGTTATGGCAGTCGAAAAGAAAGAGAAAATGTCCGACATCGAGCTGAACATTCGCTGGATGTGGTTTCTTCTCCTCTACTTCTTCTTCATCATTATGATCGCTTGTTTCGGACTCGTCGCCGAATTCTAATTGACTAGATTCAAATTCTAGATGTTCTCAAAATTGACCTTTGGACAAAAGCTGGCTGCTTGGCTTGGCATGGCGCTTTTGTTGATGGTAGGCGCGTTCACGGCTATCTATTTTCAATTGTCCAAAAATCCTCCCAAGGACATGGATAAGCTCGTTCCGCAATGGGCCAATTTGCCGTCACTTCATTCAGAAGAGACATACAAAAAGACGGAAGAATTTTCTTCTCTTCAGATTGAACAGAATCCGAAAGCGGCGTTTTGGTACAAGGAGAGAGGCTACGCTCGCTGGTGGTTGGAAAAACACAAGGAGGCTTTGGCAGACTTCAGCAAGGCGATTGAATTAGATCCCAGCGATTATCACAGCTACGGATACAGAGGACAGCTGCGTTCTCACCTCAAGGAATACAAATTAGCAATCGAAGATCTCGACAAAGCAATTGAGATGCGACCGAACGAGGGACGCTATTACTACAATCGCGGTGTTGCCTATGATTGGCTCCAAGACTCGAAGCACGCACTCAGCGACTATAAGAAAGCATTGGATTTAAACTACGACCACGTCAAAGTGCATTATGCGCAGGGTGGAGTTTTTATTCGTCTAAAGAAATATGACCTGGCGTTGCGCGAGTACGAGACGGCATCACAAGGAAAGGTAGAAGAAAATGCTGATTCAATCTT
>PNKB01000200.1 GCA_013997645.1 Cyanobacteria bacterium PR.3.49 | reverse complement strand
CATGTCGAGGCCGGAGCTGAGTTGATCGGCGCCAATCACCCAACCTGGCAGGCTTATGCAAAACGATTCAAGCTCGAAATGCTGGAGCGCACGGATTACCCCGATAGCGAAATTCCGTGTTTTCTAAACGGCAAGTTGCTCAGTCCGAAAGAAGCCGAAAGGCTTTGGAAAGAAGTGGCAGAGCAACTCAATCTTTACAACGCTCTGGCAGAAAAGGTTGATCCGATTCAGCCGTGGAAGAGCCCGAACGCATTGGCGCTTGATTCGAAAACCGTAGACAGCTGGATCGATGATTTGAAATGTTCTGAAACTTGCAAGCGCGCGATTCGCCTTTCCGAATCTTCAGATGCCAACGATCCGGGCTGGGAAAGTTTGCTCGGCAGACTTTCGATAATTAAAGGCGGCGGGCTCGAAAAGTACTGGACGGAAACGGAAGTTTATCGCTGCAAGGGTGGCAATCAGCAATTGGCCGAGAGACTTGCTGATGCAATTGGAAGACCGCGTGTTCGTTTGGAAACGCCTGTTGTCGCTGTGGATGTGTTCGACAAGAAAGTTGCAGTTACGCTCGCAGGTGGAGAAATTCTCGAAGCAGAGGATGTCGTTGTGAGCGTGCCGCCGGGAACCTGGAAGCGCATAACGTTCACTCCACCATTTCCACCACAACTCTCACCTCAAATGTCCAACCAGGTGAAATTTCTCTCTGAAGTTCGCAGCCGTTTTTGGGAAGAAGATAAGCTTGCGCCCAATTCTTTGAGTGATGGACCGGTAGCGGAAACATGGGATGCCACGGACAAGCAATCCGGCGAAGGACACGCATGTTTGACTGTTTTCGCCGGTGGGAACGCTGCCGACATCGGCAGAGCTTGGACGCACGATCAAAGAATGGCGCATTATGCCCTCGAGTTGGAACGCATTTATCCGCGTTTTGCTCAGAATTTTGTCAAAGGATATTTTGCAGATTGGCCGTCCGATCCCTGGTCGCAAGCGGGTTATTCGGCACCAGCACCCGGTCAGATCATTACGCTGGGACCGATTTTGTACGGCGGATTAGGTCGACTGCATTTCTGCGGCGAGCACACTAGTTTTGCATTTCAAGGATACATGGAAGGCGGATTACACTCCGGAGCGTCACTCGCCAAGCGCATCGCGCTGCGCGACAAAGTGGTGAGCGGTTAACAAAGAGAAGTGAAGATGTTCGATCGTTTTTTCAACAGACTTAGTGTAAAGACCTCAATGCTTGCGTTGGCAATTCTCTTATTGGGAAACACCGCAACATTTGCCGAAGGAATCAATGTGAAAGAGGCGGACAAAGCAACTGTAACCGAAGACGCTTATTTATGGCTGGAAGATGTTGAAGGGAAGAAGGCTTTAGATTGGGTCCGCGCGCAGAATGCAATTTCCACCAAAGAGCTGGAAGCATCGAAAGATTTCACGCCGATTAAGAATGGGCTGCGCTCTATATTGGATTCTAAAGAGCGTATTCCCAGAGTTGTAAAACGAGGTCAGTATTACTACAACTTTTGGCGTGATGATAAGAACGTGCGTGGGCTCTGGCGCCGCACTACGATGGACGAATATAAGAAAGAGAAACCGAATTGGCAAACCGTTATCGACCTCGATATCTTAGCTGCAGCTGAGAAGGAAAATTGGGTCTGGCATGGAGCGCAAGTGCTCTACAAGGACTACGATAGAGCGCTTGTCGAGCTTTCTCGTGGCGGTGCAGACGCAGTTGTAGTGCGAGAGTTCGATTTGACGAAGAAAGAATTTGTCAAAGACGGCTTCAGTTTACCGGAAGCAAAGTCGGAAATGACGTGGCGTGATCGAGACTCGGTTTTCGTCGGTACTGACTTTGGTGCAGGCTCCATGACGGACTCCGGTTATCCGCGCATCGTTAAAGAATGGAAGCGAGGAACGCCTTTGTCGGAGGCGAAGATTGTTTTCGAAGGCAAGAAGACGGACGTCGGTGCCAACGGATATGTTGCTCATGACCACGGACAGACATACGAATTCATATCAAACCATCCAACATTCTTTTCGGAAGACGTATTCATTCGACGTGGCGAAAAGTTTGTCCGGATTGAAAAGCCAGCGGATGCTGTTGTCCATACATACGATAAGCATTTGCTGCTGCGTCTTCGCTCAGACTGGACAGTTAATGGCAAAACCTACAAATCAGGTACTCTCTTGGCGGAGGACCTGGAAGCGTTTCTCGAAGGTGGAAGAGCATTTGATGTTCTATTTGAGCCATCAGAAAGAAAATCGCTGGATTCGTTGTCGGACACAAAAAATTATTTGATTTTGACTGAACTGGACAATGTTAATAGCCGTGCTTACTTGCTTTCAAAGGTAAATGGAAAGTGGGAGCGATCGAAGTTGGATGCTCCTGCGATTGGGAGCGTAAGTGTCGAAGGAATAGACTCCGATGAGTCCGACGATTATTTCATCACAATCACCAACTTTCTGACGCCTTCCAGTTTGTATTTAGGAACCGCAGGAAAGCCTGGATTGGAGCTTTTGAAGCACTTACCGGAGTTTTTCAAAACGGACAATCTGGAGATTCAGCAATTCGATGCAAAATCGAAAGACGGAACTCGCGTTCCATACTTTATGGTTTCGCGCAAAGGTTTGAAGCTGGACGGAAACAATCCCACTTTGCTTTACAGCTATGGTGGTTTTGAACATTCACTACTGCCTGCGTATAGCGCTGTTGTCGGCTCTGCCTGGTTGGAGCGGGGCGGTGTTTATGTGTTGGCTAATATCCGCGGAGGCGGAGAATTTGGACCAAGCTGGCACAATGCAGCGCGAAAGGAAAATCGCCAGCGCGCCTACGATGATTTCATCTCTGTCGCGGAAGATGTTGCTGCCAGAAAGGTGACATCTCCGGAGCATCTCGGCATTGATGGTCGCTCGAACGGCGGGCTGCTAATGGGTGTAATGCTTACTCAGCGCCCGGATTTATTTGGCGCAGTGCATTGCGGTTCGCCGCTTTTAGATATGCGCAGGTTCAATCACTTGCTTGCCGGTGCCAGTTGGATGGATGAATACGGTGATCCTGATAAGCCTGAGCAATGGGCTTACATATCTAAGTATTCTCCGTATCAAAACCTGCGCAAGGACAAGAAGTATCCGCCCATTTTGATTACGACTTCAACACGTGATGACCGTGTGCACCCCGGGCATGCACGCAAGTTTGCCGCTTTACTCAAAGAGCAAGGGCATGACGTTTTGTATTACGAGAATATCGAAGGCGGACACGGTGCTGCGTCCAACAATGAGCAAGTCGCTTTCATGCAAGCTCTCGCCTATACTTTTTTGTGGAGCAAATTGAAGTAGTCCAAAAATCGCTCACTTTGCGCAAGCCGTTTTTCTTCCGAGAATGAGAACTATAGGCAACATGAAGAATGGTGCCAGGGCACTGACAGCCAGTCCGTAAGCCAGTGATGAATGGTCGGCGATTACACCAACTGCCCAGGGCATGAAAATTCCACCCGCGTTTCCAAAGGCCGCCAATGCACCAAACATGGTGGCGCCACCATTTGGATATTTATCGGCGGTTATGGCGAGCATTGTTGGCCACAAACAGCTGCCTGTCAGTCCAGCTAAAACGCAGGCGCCGAGCGCAACTAGTTTGATCGGGAAAAACGAGCCCAGCAAGAATAGTACGACAGAAAGTCCGCAGCCCCATGCCATGATCGTTACCGGATTTATTTTTTCACTGAGAGCGCCAATGCCCATTCGACCAATCGCCATGCAAATCGAAAAGAGAAACAGTGCAGTTCCGCCCACCCATTGCGGGTATTTGAGACCAAGTTCGGCATAAGCAGGGAGCCACTGCGCCATGCCTAATTCCGTGGCGCCGCCCAGGAAGATCGCCACCAGTGCTCCGAAAAACCAT
Source organism: Cyanobacteria bacterium PR.3.49 (assembly GCA_013997645.1). Lineage (GTDB taxonomy): Bacteria > Cyanobacteriota > Vampirovibrionia > Obscuribacterales > Obscuribacteraceae > QKMZ01. The sequence goes on along the minus strand of PNKB01000200.1, from coordinate 5,915 downwards.
GGGTCCGTGATGAGCTTTTGAAACGGCGTTCGCTCTTCTCCTTCTTCCGTCAAGGCAGGGAATTTTTGCGCGCCCAGTGCGAAAATTAGAGCAATCGGAAGCGGGATTAGAATCAAACAGGCAGCGCGCCAGGAGATGCCACACTGTAATGCGGCTGTTCCTGCCAGAACCGTGATAGTAGCGCCGACACAATAAAATGAATGCAGCCAATTCATAGATGACGAACGATTTTCCGGATTGATTGCCGAAACAACAGGGCTCAAGACCATGTCCAGCACGCCGGCGCCAAAGCCGAGAATAAAGTTTGCCACCAGCAAGACTGCGTAGTTGGGCGACCAGGATGTGATCGCCAATCCAATTGCAAGCAAAATGTTTCCCGCCAGTGCAAAAGCTTTTGCGCCCATGCGATCGGCCAGTGGACCGGTGGCAAGGATGGCGAAAACCAATCCGACGAATGCAACTGATCCGATGCGGCCCAGTTCTTCCTGGGTCAATCCGGTGCCGCTGGCACCAGGAAATGAGTGCTGAATCGAAACGAGAAATATCGGCAGCAAATTGATGCCGATAGCCAGACTCATCATGGCGCCGTAGCACAGATAAGTAAGCAGCTTCGCGCGGATCATGGTGTGTGATCCTGCGTTCTGAAATGGCAAATAATCGATATCACGAACAAGCCTTTTCGGCGACGGGACATCCTTTTGCCAGCCATTCTCTGACTTCGTGCAGAGAATTGAAAACACCTTCGGCAATGCTGCGCGATTCATCCGATGCCGGAAGGAGATCCGGAACCAGGCAAGAACGCATTCCGCCTGCCTTGGCAGCGACGAGCCCGCTGTGGGCATCTTCGAGTATCAAACAATTGTCGGCGGAGAGATTTAATTCACCTTGTGCTTTGAGAAAAATATCCGGGTTCGGTTTTCCGCGCTCGACCATGTCGCCGCCGATAACAACCTTGAAGAAATCGAAAAGCTGGTGATGTTTCAAACGCTCGATCGCTTCTGCCGTTACAGTGGATGTTCCTACCGCGCAGGGAATATTGTTGTCCTTCGCCCATTGCAGCAATTCGCGCACTCCTGGTTTCATCGGAATGCCTTCTTTTTTGTGCAATTCTTCATAGAGAAACGCGGCACGTGTGTGAAATTTGTCTTTGGCAAATCCTGAACCGAATTCTTTTGCCAGGACATCTTCCGCATCGGCAACCGTGATTCCAATTAGTTTGAGATACAGAACGTCAGTGAGGTCGAAACCCATTTCTCGGGCGGTTTCTGTCCATGAGCGTTTGTAATGCATCTCGGTGTCGAGCAGCAAACCGTCCATATCGAAAATCAATGCATGAGGAGTGCGCATGTTTCGTCCTTTTGGAAAAAATGAAAAAGAGGGCGGCGCCTTGGGCCGCCCATTGAGCCTAGCAGCAGGGTGTCGCTACCTTCTCGTCCGCTTCAGGAGCCTGGAAGATGTCGACTTTTTTGTCTGCAAAAACATTGTCGATCTCTTCATTGCAATAAGTGCTCACTTCTCCAATCAAAGCGGGACCGCCGACCGGAGCGAATTCGTGCCAGACGCCTGCAGTCAGGGTGACTCGCTCGCCTTCTTTCAATTCGAACGGTTCGCCTGATTTTTTTGTTTCCATCTTGCGGTTGATTTTGATCTCAACCGTTCCTTCCGCTTTGTTTTCTTCCGGATTTTTATTCCAGAGAGTGAATTTCACTCTGCCATGGCGGACGATGATGTCCTCTTTCTTTTCGTAGTGCGTGTGGCAGGGCGTCACCATGTTTTCGCGCGCATACATGATTTTTTCGCAGTACTCGGGCTCGTTGCACAGGAGCACTTCGACCAGTCCGGCTTTCTCGTAATCACCCAGTCCGAAGTCGGTTGCGCACCATTCCGGCTCGGGAGGAAGTTTCCAATTGTGCTTTTTCAAGCACTCCGCTGCTTCATTAAGGAGCAGATTGATTTCGCTTTGCTTCATTCTTGCCTCCTCAGTGTTTGGCTGCGACGCCTTCGCGAATATGTTTGACTGCGCTCTTGGCACTTTCGCCGTGGTGAAGAACCGCTTGCAGAGCCTTGGTCATGCCAATCGGATCTTCGTGCTGAATGATATTGCGTCCGTAAATCAAACCGGCCACACCTTCGGCGACGAGTTTTTCAGTATGCTCCAGAATTGCCTGGTTGGAAGCTCGCCCACCGCCGCGCACGCAGACGGGAACACCGGAGGCGGCTTCAATAACTTTGTCGAAGACTTCCTCCGGATCGGTCGGATCTGTTTTGATCAAATCGGCGCCTAATTCGGCCGCCATACGCGCAAGCGTTACCACGCGTGCCGGTGTGAGGTCGCCTTCCATATCGCCTTTGTTGTTGCGGCGGAATGAAAGCGGCTCGATTCCCATCGGCATACCGTAGCGATCGCAGATGTTTTTCAAACGCAAAATATTGCGCACGCACTGCTCCAGCATCTCGGGAAACTCATCCACTTGCAGCAAGTTGAGAAGGATGCAAGCGGCGTCGAGGCGCACTGCCAGTTCGACCGCATCTTCATAAGCCTCGCAGAAGAGGCGCGAGGACGGCAAAACGTCATTGTAGAAATTTGCCGTGTCGGCGCGCAGCATCAATGCCGGCTTGGTGCGTCCCGGCAGCTTCTGCAGGTGTGGTGCTTCACCTGGTGACAGAAGCATCGCATCCGGATTTGCTTCGGCCAATGTTTTCACAACCTTGTCCATATTTTCGATGCCGTCCAAAAATGCGGCGTTGTTGAACAGGGCATGGTCGATAGCGACAATCATCGTTCGCTTGGAATCAGGATGGAAAAGGCGGTTTAAGCGGTAGTGCATCAAAATAACCTCTGAAGTTTTCAACAGTTCAGACGGGACGCCGTTTAGGTGGGCAGATCTTATCATGCAGCATTGCTGATCTAGGCGCCTGCACAATACTTTCCAGTTTTTTGGTCAAGTTAATCGCGTGTTTAATTAGAAACAGGGGCAAGCATCCTGCGGTTTCTTGTATCGACGGGCGGGTGCCGCCAAATCAAACAGGGCAACCGTTTTAACCCAAAACCATGCCGGTTTTTGTTATCATTGCCCCATTTCCGGCGGCTCTCCTTTATTGAGGCCTCCGCACAGTCAGGAGTGTTTAATGCAACAGGTCGTCAATAAAGCAGATGAATTGCTGGCTGCACTGGATCGAGGGGAGTCGCTGCCGTCGAGCTGGTATACCGATCCGCAAATGACGGAAGCGGAAATTCACAAGCTCTTCCGCAAGACTTGGCAATATGTCGGGCCCACCCAGAAGCTCAAGAACGTCGGGGATTACATCACCGGTTATGTGGGCGAAATTCCGGTCGTCATCGTGCGCAATGAGAAAGGTCTGGAAGGTTTCATCAATGTTTGCCGCCATCGCCGTCATGAAGTCATGAAAGGTTGCGGAAACTCCAAGATACTGCAGTGTCGCTATCACGCCTGGACTTATGATTTGTGCGGCGAATTGAAGGCGGCGCCGCGCTCTGACCGTGAGGAGAATTTTTCGACGGCAGACTATCCGTTGCTGCCTATCAAAGTTGAAACACTGGGGCCGTGGGTATTTGCAAACGCAGACGCCGAATGCAAGCCGCTTGCGACTTATTTCGGGCCGGTGCTGGAAATCATTGCCGGGAGCGGAATCGAGCTGGACAAGCTCGAGCTGTGGAGCCGCGATGAGTGGGAAGCACGAGCCAATTGGAAGACAATGCTCGAGAATTATCTCGAGTGCTACCACTGTCCGGTCGCGCACCCTGGCTTTTCAGCCGCTATTGATGTCGATCAGGACAGCTACAAATTGGAAGAGCACCAGTGGTTTTCCACACAGATAGGCTATGTGCGCCAATCGGCGTTGGAAGGCGACACTAAAGTCAAGATTTACGATGCCAAAGGAGCGGTGAAGCAGGCGCAGTATTTCCTGCTCTATCCGAATCTCACAATTAATATAAATCCGGGTTTTCCGAATCTTTCCGTGGATTTCTGGATGCCGGACGGACCGAACCGTGCCAAAGGATTTTCGGAACAGTATTTTGCGCCCGGTGTTGATAAGAAGTGGGCCGAAGAACTCATCCAATTCAATGCTGAAGTGGGTGATGAAGACGATGTGCTAACCAATTCCGTACAGCTCGGATTGCTCGGCGGCGAACCTAGTGTGGGGCGCTTTCTGACAAACAGCGAGCATCTCTGTATACACTTTTTGAAATACATCGTCAGAGCGATGTGCGATTGACAAAGGAAACTCGCCAGCATGCTACAGGTATACGACAGCCAGGAAACACGCCGCCTGGAAGAAGATCGGCTCAGACAGCGCAACTGGAAACGCTGGGGTCCTTATCTGTCTAATCGGCAGTGGGGAACGGTGCGCGAAGATTACTCGGCGGGAGGCAGCTGCTGGGATTATTTCAGTCACGACCAGTCGCGCAGCCGCGCTTATCGCTGGGGTGAAGATGGTTTGTTGGGCATTACCGATCGTGAATGCCGCCTCTGTTTTTCGCTCTGCTTGTGGAACGGCAAAGATCCAATTTTGAAGGAAAGGCTTTTCGGCTTGACCGGGCCGGAGGGCAATCATGGAGAAGACGTCAAGGAAAATTACTATTACATCGACTCGACGATTACTCACTCGTACATGAAGGCGCTGTACAAGTACCCGCAGAACGAGTTTCCTTACGACCTTTTGGTTTCTGAAAATCGCAAGCGCAGTAAATCGCTACCTGAGTTCGAACTCTATGACACCGGTGCTTTTGCCGACAACCAATATTTTGATGTGTTCGTCGAGTATGCCAAGAATACGCCCGACGACATTCTGATTAAGGTGACGATTGAAAATCGCAGCAATGAAAAGCGAAGCCTGCATTTTTTGCCGACCTTGTGGTTTCGCAATACCTGGAGTTTTGGCTCGGTATACGACCGAGTTTCCGAAAAGCCGAATTTGAAATTCGAGAACGACGGTCTGGTGTCATGCTGGCACGAAAAGCTGGGCAAGTTTTTCTTTGCTTATGAACTGCCGGAAGGAGGACAGCCGGAGCCGCTCTTTACTGAAAATGAAACCAATCATGTGCGACTTTTCAAACAGCCGAACGCATCACCATATGTGAAAGATGCTTTTCACGAGTATGTGGTTAACGGCAAAAAAGAAACTGTCAATCCGGATCGAACCGGCACTAAATTTGCCGCTCACTACATCCACGAGATTGAAGCGCAAGGGTCAGCGGTCATAAGAATGCGCTTGTCGTCTGAGAAGGAACGTCCTGAAACTGCGTTCGGCAAAGACTTCGACAAACTGTTCGTCGTGCGCATTGCCGAAGCCGATGATCTTTACTACAAAGACGGCGTCATACATCCGACATTGACGACCGAAGAGAAATTGGTGGCAAGACAGGCATACGCTGGGCTGCTCTGGACGAAACAGTTTTATCACTATGTGATACCGGATTGGCTGGACGGTGATAAGAATCAGCCGGCACCACCGGAGGCTCGCAAGCATGGACGCAACAAAGATTGGAAACATGTCTATAATCGCGACATAATTTCCATGCCGGATAAATGGGAATATCCCTGGTTTGCCGCCTGGGACCTGGCTTTTCATATGATCCCATTTTCCGATATGGACGCCTATTTCGCAAAGGATCAGATGATCCTCATGCTGCGCGAATGGTACATGCACCCCAATGGACAGATTCCGGCGTACGAATTCAACTTCGGCGACGTCAATCCGCCTGTGCATGCCTGGGCGGCGTGGAATATCTACAAGTCGGAAAGATATACGGGAGAGCCTGACCGCGCGTTTCTCGAAAGTGTGTTTCAAAAACTGACATTGAATTTCACCTGGTGGGTAAACAGAAAAGACACCGAAGGAAACAATTTATTTTCGGGCGGATTTCTCGGGCTTGATAATATCGGTGCGTT
>PNKB01000199.1 GCA_013997645.1 Cyanobacteria bacterium PR.3.49 | reverse complement strand
TGCCTATATTCGAAGTGGTACCGCCGGTGCCATCGCAAAATATAATGGATAGACGGTTGATTTTTTATTAGCCGCCACTATGATATTGTTCTAGAATATTTCTAAGCTTATTATCAGCGCCACTAGAAGGAGCGATCGATGAAGAGGACAGGTCTTAACGCAATCGTCGCGGGTATTCTGTCCATTGGACTGGTTCTACCCGCGGTAGCACAAAGCTATAACGGTCAGCAATTACAAGGACGCGTAACATATGTTCCTGCCGGTACATCTGTAGATGCAGTTCTTACAAGTCCAATCGACAGTGGAGTCGCCAAAGCAGGCGATCTATTCAGCGCTAAGTTGTACACCCCGATGTATCTCGGCAGCGACCTGGTGCTTCCGGGCAACACGGCTCTCGAAGGACAAATGGTTTCCGTAGATAAGAGCGGTCTTGCCGGAAGCAACGGCAAAATGACTCTCAGATTGACCGGCGCCGTTACCCCGGATGGAGTCAGATACCCGTTGTCCGCAGTCATCACAGCCAATCAAACCGCATCTGTCGTACACGAGACCAAAGACGGACAAAGTCTGAAAGGCCGGACCACATCCAGTACCGTTAAGAGCGGTATTGTCCGGACCGGATTGTGGACTGCAGGCGGTACCTTGTTGGGCATTTGCTTTGCTCCCATCGTTGGTGGCGCAGTTGGAGCCGGTGCTATCGCTGGTGTTGCCACTGGTGGCGCAGTCGGTTTGGGCAGCAACTTGTGGCGCAAAGGCAAGGATGTAAAAATTCCCAGCGGCACAAGAATTCAGTTCGCTCTCGATCAGCCGATGTCGCTCACTCAGAGCGTCGCCGGCACCGGCAGCTATCGCTAGGCTGCAAGCGTAGAGTCAGGGGAAAACTTGGAGGGGTGGCACTAGTGCCGCCCCTCCAAGTTTTGATGGGCGACTGTACCGTCAGATGCGTTTTGATTCTTTGGCCGGTTTGGCCTTTGCTTTTGCGTCATTGCCACTGGCTTGAAGAGTGCTTTTGACTGTTTTGAAAACGGGCGGACCGTTGCCGTTGCCTCCATTTTTCACGAGCATTGCCAGCGTTTCGCGCAGCTTCGGCTGATTATTCATTTCCTGATAGAGTTTTGCCAACCCAACGTCGAATGCGACTGCCTCTGCGGTCCCGCGGTACTTGTTGCTGCCGTCTCTAAATAAAGTCTCTGCATGCGCATAGTTTCGCTGATTCAGTTTTTGCACGGCCATCTTGTATTGTTTCAACCAGTCTTCTTCGTTGGGCTTTCCGTCCTTCGTATCGGTCGCGAAATTCATGCCGTAGTGAACGCCGTTGTCATCGCCGAGATCGAGTTGGTAGTTGTTTTCGTTCAATCGTATTTTCGGCGAGGTTTGTTTGAGCAATGCCATCACGTCGGCAGGTTTTGTCTCTTTGACGAAATATCTTTTCATTGAGCTTTCAGCCTTTCGCAAAGCTGCAGAGTCGTTTTCCGTCTTTGCTTTGGCAATGGCCTTGAGATACCAGGACTTCGCTTCGTCGAAACGCTGTTGGTTTGCGTACCAATCGGCCGCTCCGAGCATCTCACTGGAAAAACATTGTCCGACTGAATCGTTTTGCTTGAGCGTCGCCAACATCAAATGCTCAGCTCGTGAGATGTTGTCGTGTCTTGTATAGCATTCGACCAGATCGAATTTGAGTTTGTGTTTGACATCATATTCGGTGGCGAGCGGAATTAGTTTTTCCAGCATCTCCTCTGCGGTTTGCAGATCGCCTGCACAGTATGCTGCTTCCGCATAACCCTGCAGTTCGTTTTTGTAGTCATCGCTGGATTTGTCGCCAAGTTTTTCCCGTATAGCGAGGCATTTTTTAAAGAGCGGAACAGCAGTTTCACGGTCGGAGGTGCGCAAAAGCAGAGCCAGAGCGCTCATCACGGGCAGCAATTCACTTTCGGGAGCATTCGATTCTTCCATGTGTTTTTCATGTTTTTTGAGCAAATCCAATGCTTGCAAATCCAGGCGAGTCGGATAGGGCTCGTGAAACATCGACATGCGAAAAGTGTCTAATTTGTCTGCGGCAGTTTCTGCCTGGCATGCGAGCGTTCCCACCTGAAGAGAAAATGCGACCGTCATAACATGCACTGCCCAGCGTTTCATGCAAAACTCCTTTATTGAAAGCGACGATTCGCAACTGTACTGATAGTTGCTTGTCCGTGTTTGTCACCAAAGGTGGTGGCGCACCGGCGGGCTCGGCATTGCCGCGCTTATTTTCTTTGCCAAGCCAGGCCAATGTTATGCCACTTTTTCCACTCTATCCCAGATTAATTCTCGGCTTGGCTCTACGTAGTTTCACGAAACCCCATCTCCCCAAGGGGCTTAGCTTTTGGTAAATTGTCAAGCGTACCTTGCGACAATTTGATTTGGCTCCCCAGCCACCTTGAACATCAGCGGTTCTTAAGAACCTTCCTGAGTTCACTAAATTCCAGAAACAGCCGTCTTCGGGCCGGCGGGTGCTGGTGGGGATACCGAACCAGCTTTTAAGAAGAAACCTTTGACCTTCGATTCTCAAACTACACCCAACCCTATCGACCGCATGTACGCTCAGGCGACGCAGGTGACGGATGATTCCGCCGCTTCGCAAGAGGTCTTGAGTCAGCAGCAGCAAAGCGAGCCGCCGAAGTCGAGCGGCTTTTTGAGTGGTTTGGTGGGCGACCGAAAAGAGCGCACGTTGGCAGGTGCCGTCGTTGGGCGCGTCAGAGACGCCTTTTCCGGCGATTTGACCGAGGAAGAGAAGGTCAAACGTGCCGAGGGTAACGATTTTGTCGGCACGATCGCCGCCGATACTGTAGCTATGATGGCGAGACGCCCAGTGCTTGGCGGTTTGGCTCGCGCCTCGATGATGGCGGACACGAAAGGCGACGCTCGAGACTTCGCACTGGGCTTTGCTAAAGACGGTCTGGAAGGTGTCGGGCTCAACTACATTGGCAAAATTGCGCAGCCCGGATCGAAGGCATACAACTTTGTCGGCAGCAAATTCGGCGGCTTCGGTATAAAACAGGAAATAGCCCTGCATGCAGGCACCGGTGCACTTTTCGGCGCGCTCAAGGCGGGCTCCGACCCGCATGCCTGGCGCGACCAGAACGGACATTTCTCGTTTCAGAGCGGCTTGAACAACCTGACCGATTGGAAAAAGATGGGTACGGCTACTATCTCTGGCGCCGTAATCAATGTGCCGGCTGGCATGATCGGCATGCGTCTCGCCAAATCTTCCACTCTGTCTGTCGCCAACCGTACAGGTTCTGAAACTTTCGGTCGCGTTACCGGCGGCGTTATCTCCGGGGCCGGCTCCGGCGGCGTCTTTGGCGGACTGGACGGAGTAATTCAGGGAAAGAGTCTGTCCGAAATCGGTCAGAGCACTTTCGACGGCATGCTGATCGGGGGAGCCACAGGCGGGGTGATGACCGGCTGGCACGCTTTCCGCCCCGGCAAGCAAGCTCCGGTTACCGGCGATCCGGCCGAAACTCTGCCGAAAGAGCGCGTTCAAGAACCAACCGCTGCGAAGGTTCAAGAATCAACGGCGGCGCAAGTCCAAGAAGCAGTACTTGCTGCAGGAGATAAGAAGCTCGGCGTTATCTCGCAACCGAGCCGCGAGAAAATCACCCACATGCTCGAGGAGGCGCTCACTCCCGAGCAGCTCAACCGCGCTTTTGAAGTTTATGACAAGATCGCCTACAACCCGTCGATAAAGCTTGGCGTCAAAGAGCTGAACAAATTGCTGATTCAGCAGCCCAACATGGAATTGCCGGTGCGGCGCGTGAAGAACGATCCGAATATGCCGGAGACGTTTGCCAACGAAGCTGAGTTCTTGAAGTGGACGGAAGTGCACAATGAGCCGGCGCGTGTCTATCACATTCAAGGCACACCTACCAAAGTCATTATTCCGGAAGCTTATGCGAAGAAGCTAGATGCCATCCGCGAGTTGCGTGTTTGGGCAGAGACCGATGCGCCCTCGTTCGACAATCTTGAATCTACCCAGCGCCGAGTCTTGCAGAAGCATGCCATGGAAGGGAAGATGGACCTGATGCAAGCTGTTTTCGGCGAGAAAGCCGACAATATCGCTCGCATAATCAAGGCGCGTCTTGAAGTCACCACCGGCGAAAACAGCCGCGCACTGCCGGAAGACTTCATTCAAGCGATCAAATCATTGCCTGATCCGCGCCTGGTCAAAGAGCTGATCATCATGGACGAGCCCGACTACAGCGATCGCTACGTGCGAACCGGCGAGGAAGCCGGCATGCCGACTGCTGCAAATGCCAGTGAAAGAGGCACGATCATGTTCTTCGAAGCCTACAACGGGCAACCGAAGGGAACGACTTCATTGAGCAGCTTGCACAAGTTTTTCGCGCATGAATGGGCGCACTTGCTCAAGTTCAAAATGAAAGAGCACAGTGCGCTTTTCAATGAAGCTGCCGAGCTGGAAACCGGATATTACTCGCGCGAATATGCCAAACGCCAATATCCCGACCATCCCAATTTGAAGCATCATGAAAATTGGGCTGTGCATCTTGGTGAAGAACTCTTGATGCCTGACGCAGACGGCTTCTTCATCACAGCCAATGCGGCTCCGATCCGCACTACGCTCATGGCTAAAGCCTGGCTCGAATCGCTGGTTCCGGGAAATCGTGAAGTGATGACACACCCTGGTGATTTTGTTTCACGCATTAAAGAGATTCCGCAACGCGTTGTTAAAAGCGATATACATGCCGCGCGTCTGAAGTATATTGCCGAGGAAGTGGTGCCGGTTGCCAGACAGCATTTGCTGGAGCATTTGCAACACGGCTCACCTTTAGATCAGCAGCGTGCCGCCATGATCCTTGGACGGGTCGGAGATCCGGCTGACATTACGGTGATGACCGAAGTATTCAATAACACGACCGACATGCGCCTGAGAAAAAATCTCTTCCAGAGCATGGTGAATATCTCGTCTCTCACCCCTGATGCGCGGCTCAATTTCCTGGTCGAGCATGCCAGGGTGGAGCAGCCGTTGAGAGAAGAGGCGATGGCCGCACTGGCCCATTACAAGCACCCTGAGGCCTTCTCATATCACGAAGTGCTGAGGCTTTCAGCCAGTGAAAGAAACATTCCGCAGCTCATGACTTTCATGGAAAAAACAGCGGTGACAGGCGCCAAGAGAATGGCTTTTGACAATATCGTCAAATTGGCAAAAACCGGTCCATACGCGAATGAGTTCATGGAGAAGTTCTTGCTGAGAGCCCTGCGCCATCATCCGGACTTGCGTCTGCAGGCGCTAAACGAAGCAGTGCAGTATCCGTCCATGAATTTGGAACTGGAGGTAATGCGGTTGCAGAGAGCGGCTGATACGGAAATAGCCGAGCGCGCCAAACAAGCATCGGCAGAGATGAAGATGGCACGCACGCTCAACCAATTGAAGAACTGGACTGCAGGTTCTGACGAAAGTCTCAAGTACAGAGCAATTCAAGATCTGGCCTGGGCAAACGACAATCGCGCTATTCCGGTTCTTCTGGAAGTGGTAGGCTCCGGTCAGCCAAAATGGGCGAATGAAGCTCTTGGTGCGCTGCAGCACTACAGCCCGAACATGATTCAAGCTTACGCGCATCAGCTGCAGCGTGACGGAAGATCACTTTCGTGGGGCGAAGTAAAGCAGCGCATGAGCATGCAAAATACGAAGCACTAAGTCAAATTTCGGTGCACGTACAAAACTTCTACGCCGGGTGGAACATCTGGAAAAGTTTGTCCATCGAAAAGCTCATGCGCACTGGCCTTCCGTGGGGACATGTGTCATTGCGCGGAGTGGCGAGCCAATCGCAGAGCAGTGAAATTATAGATTCTTCCGAAAGAGGCATTCCGTTTTTCACTGCTGATTGACAGGCGACCGATTTAGTCGCTTCCAAAATGATATTGGCGTGATCGCAGGTGATGAGCTGATCCAGCAGTTCTTGAATGGCAGCTTCATAGTTCTTGTGAGCAAGTTCGAGCGGCACTTGTGTGCAGAGGCTGCCACCATCTTCGGTGTGCTCAAAATCAAAACCCAATTTTGCCAGAGCTTCCTGATTTTCTTTGAGGCAAGCGGATTGCTCTGCGCTGAGGCGCAGGGGCGCCGAGATTAGCAGGTGTTGTGTGTGTTCGGTCAAACGTCCGGGTTCCGACTGAACAGCCAACAAACGTTCGTAAATTGTGCGTTCGTGGGCGATATGCTGTTCGACAATTTCCAGTCCTTGCTCTGATTCGATCAGGAAATAGGTGTTCTTCAAATAAGCCAAAAGGCGCCAACCATCAGGTAATTCGCGAGTTGCAGGGGCCTCGCGTGTTTCTCGCGAGGAGAAATCAGTAATTGAATCCGAGCTGTTTGAAACAGTCGCACTGGGCAGCGTATAGGCCAGGCGATCCTTGAAGCCCAGTTGACGTGGGCGGCTTGGGGGCTCTGCAAGAGCAGAACGCGCTTCGACAGACTCTTCATGTCCGGCTTGCTCGAAGCGAGCATATGCAATTCCTGCATCCGGAGAAGTATAGACATCAGCTTCCGCCGAGCGCGACTCGACAATCAAACTGACTGCCACTGAGGGTTGATGACCTTCGGATGTTTGAGCTCCATGGAATGCTTGAGCCGGCGCAAAATGCGATTCGCGAACCTGTTGTTGTGTATGTTGAGTTTGTTGCTCTGCAAAAGTCGGGCGCGGCAAGGTACGCAAAGCCGTGACGATAGCGCGCTGGACGGTCAGATAAACTTCATTGCCCTGACTGTATTTGATCTCTTTTTTGGTCGGGTGGATGTTGACGTCGACATGTTGCGGCTCCAGCTCAATCGAAATCACCGCAAAAGGATGCCGGCCGCGTGGGATGAGGTCGCTGTAGGCGTATTCGAGGGCCTTATAAGTGAGCGGGCAGCGCACCGGGCGGTTGTTGACCATTGTCAAAATTGCCTTGCGATCGCCTCTGAAATGTACCGGCTTCGCCACCAGCCCTTTCACTTTTACACCGTGCGTGACGTCGTGATTATTCACCTCTATGAGAGATTCATTGCCGGTGAAAAGCTTGGCTTCTTTGGCGACCAGCGCCAGATCGCCCGAGCCGCTGGTGCGCATATGGACTGTGCCTTCGTGCTCAACAGTGATGGCCACATGCGGATATGCGATAGCCAAACTCTGCACGATTTCCTGAATGTGCGCGAATTCGGTTGATGCTTTTTTGAGAAACTTCAGTCGCGCCGGAACGTTGTAGAACAAATCCACGACTTCCATTGTCGTGCCTGGCGAACAGCCGGTCTCGGTGCTGGTGATCTTGCCTTCGTATGCGTCGATGCGGAAGCCGCTGGCTGCGTCTTTCAGGCGCGTGTAGCAAGTAACTCTCGAAACGGAGGCGATGGAGGGCAGCGCTTCACCGCGAAAGCCGAGCGACGTCAAACGCCAGAGATCGTCGGCTGAAGAAAGTTTGGAAGTCGCGTGCCTTTGAAACGCCAAGATAGCGTCCTCAGGCTGCATTCCGTGCCCGTTGTCGGCGACGGAAATTGTTCGGCAGCCTTCCGCTACGCTGATCGATATACTTGTGGCGCCTGCGTCAATGGCGTTCTCAACCAGCTCCTTAACGACCGAAGACGGGCGCTCCACCACTTCTCCGGCGGCGATCTGGCTGGCTATGTAGTCAGGTAGGACTTGAACTTTAGGCACGGGCAGATTCTAACAGGCGCAAGGCGCTGTCAAAAACAAAGTAAATTTAACGCTCATGCAAAAGATTGGCGAAACGGCCATACTTGCGCCGTACAGGTCATGATGTCAGTTTTTTCAAACAAGAATCGCGAGGAGGGATAGCAGGAAACATGGGCAGGGATGTCGCGATGCCGGACAACGTCGTCATGGAGTTGGTCGGCGATTCCACGGAGATGGATCCGGAAATCTTCTTCGAGGAGCTCATGGGACTTGTGGAGCGCTCGATTTTGCAGGGGCGCCTTTTGATATCGCTCAAACAAGCAGGACTCTCGCTTGTAGCGCTGGACACGACAACGAAGCCGTTTAAGCAGGTTTGCGATTTTCTTGCTGACAATCCGCTCAAACAGCAGAAGTACGAGGCGGATGGCGAAGAGGGTTGTTATCGCGTCGAGCTGCCTTTTACCGACGAGATGGTTCAGGAGTTGGAAGAGTTTGCGCCGGAGCTTGATCTCGAGCCTTCCGAAATCGACGAGATTATCGCCGCATTCTTGCGGCTTTTCCATGCTTTTGTCGGCTTTGAAGTCGACAATGAAGAGTACGGATATCAGGCGGCCATTCGCGGTCTAAAGGAAGATCTGCAAGACTTTCACGAGCAGGGTTGGACGATGTCGGGCATGTCCGGCGTCATCGATACTCCGGCGACAATGGACTCGACGCAAGTGTGGGATACGGATAAGCAAAAGCCCGACGATTGCCCGCTCTTTTGTGTTTTTGATTAAGCATGAAAAATGGCAAACCGGTCTTCATAACCGCTTTGTTAGTCGCAGCAGCAGCCGTGATTGCGGTCTTGGGCATGAACAATTTCCCGGCCTTTGAGAAAGAAGTTTTTGAAAGGATGATGCTCGCCTTTGGTGAGACTGAAGAGATGCTGAAAGCTGAGTCTGCCTTATACGAAAGTGGAGGAGTATCGGCATTGCGAGCTAATGTCGGGACGCTCTTGGTTTGGATTTTTTCTATCCTTCTTGCCTGCGGTGGATTGTTCTGCGGTCGAAGGCTCCTGCCTGTCCCGCGTATAGTTGTTTCGATCCAACTTTTCGTGCTCTCAATAGTTTTGACATGGGCGTGCTGGAAATATCTTTCCATTGCCCTCCCTCCAGTCACTTTTATCGCTGCCCTCGCGCTCGGCGTTGCAGCAGGATACGCGTTGCGCTGCTTGGATGCAGGCGACACGCGCATGCAGTCGCAATTTTATTTGCTCAAATTACGCAACAACGAACTGCGCGATGTGCGTTTGCAAATGGTCCGCCAGGATGAAGTCGAGCGCCGCATGCTGGCTGCCGATCTGCACGATCAAGTACTCAACGACATGAAACGCTTGCGCAAGAAATTCGAAGCTTATGTCAAAGAGAGAGCGAGCGGTGATGCGGCGGAGCAAAAAGAAGAGATCGACAAAATTCTCTGCGACACTATGATTGAAATCCGCGAAGTAATGGACAGTCTCTGTCCATCGGCTTTGGAGCACCTGGGGCTGAGCGCTGCTTTGGAAGATTGTGCGCGAAAAGCAGGCGAAAAAGGCGGATTTAAAGCGCGGTGCAAAAGCAAAATCGAGGAAGCGGATGCGGAAAAACTTTCGATGGTCGAGCAATCCTTGCTGTACCGGCTCGTGCAGGAAGCCCTCACAAACGTGATCAAGCACGCTGAAGCGAAGACTGTTCGCATCAATTCCGAAGTGGACGGGGACAATCTCGTAGTTACCATTGCCGACGACGGTAAGGGCATACCGGACGGCAAATTGAGTGAAGATTCGAGAGGTTTACGCTATATGCGTCAGAGGGCAGATCTGATTGGGGCGACCGTCTCTTTTCGCACTGGCGAGACCAGCAAAGAGAACAAGGGCGGACCGGGAACCATTGTCGAGATACGCGTTGACCTGGCAGGGAGAACGGCAGTTGAAAATTCTGGTGGTTGAGGATGTTCCGGCTTTGCGTGCGCATGCAAGCGAGGTTGTGAAACGGCTGTTTCCAAAAGCGGAGATTGCCGAGGCGACGAATGGCGCAGAGGGACTGGAACTCGCTCAAACCGTCGCGCCCGATTTCATCATCATGGATGTATCGATGCCGGAAATTAGTGGCATTAAGGCGGCCCAGAAAATCTGGCAAGATTCTCCACAGCGCAAAATTCTTTTCTGGTCCCAGTATCATCGCGAGGCATATGTGCGCGAGCTGGGAAAAATCGT
>PNKB01000198.1 GCA_013997645.1 Cyanobacteria bacterium PR.3.49 | reverse complement strand
GGATACGGTCGAATTCTCTCAAAGTCAATTCGAGCTTATAGCCAAAGAGAAGTGGATACGCGAGCTTAACCTGGTTGATTGCCAGGGACTGACGGCATATGGTCTCGACACAATTCTTGCTAATCCAATTGAAAAATTGAGCCTGCACCAATCTGAAGTCAGCGAAGAAGTTTTTGCGGCAATCGCCCGGTCAAAAACCTTGCGCTCCCTGGACGTGAGCAAATGCAAAAAAGTTACCGAAGAAGGACTAATCAAAGTTGCCCGCATGAAACATTTGGTCTCATTGAACATGCAGAGTGTGCCTGTCACAGACAAGGTTTTGGAAGAATTGATGGCCAATAACCACGAATTCTTTGACATCAACCTCAGTCTGAACACGCCAATCAACGACAATGCCGTCAGGCTAATCGCAAAACACAAAAAAGAATACGGGTTGGATGTCAGCTACACGTCAGTAACGGACGCAGGTGTGAAGCAGCTAGGCATAAAATGCGTTTATTTCGGAGCAGCCGGCGATCCGAAAATTACAGATGCGGGCATCGACTATATCGTGAAAAACTGCCCGAAAATGAGATCGTTGCAGCTTCCGGGGACATCAATTACTCCCAACGGCATCATGAAACTCACACAGCTCAAGGAATTAAATGCACTGGAGCTTGGCGTCGTCAAAGTAAGTGAAGACGAAAGAAAGCGAATCAGAGCCGCATTCGAAGCCAAGAAAGTGAAATTGTCCGGATTTTAGATTTAAGCTTGCCGGTAGCCTGCCCGGGTGATGTCCGGACTGGCAACAGCAACTAACATCGAAATTAACCCACCCCCACGAATCAAATAGCAAGCCCCCGCTTGCAGAATTGCTTCAGTTGCTCAGGCAAACCAAAGTTTGGCGACAATGCGTAGAACGCGCAACCCGACGCTCCTCTCACAAAGAGGAGCCTTTGGTTTTGAGATAGGCGCGAAAAAGCCTTCCCTGCGCGGCATAAGATATATCGTGACGGGAGCGAAATCGGTGCTCGACTTCGATCAGAAAAACAGTGAAAAACCAGCGAAGCAGGGCTTGCTTCGGCTGTTTCGCTCGCCTGAATCGACACTGAGCATTATCGTCATCATAGCCTTTGTGCTGATCGCCGGCGCCGCCATCTCGGCTTATATGCATTCATCAAGAGCCATCCAGACGGGCGAGAGCATTGAGAAATCGCAGGAATTGCTGGGCGGGCTCGAATCTGTTCTCTCGATTATGGCCGACATGAAGTTTCAGACTGAAACATTTATCAAATCAGGCGATAAAAGCGCAAAAAACCGCTATGGAAACGATAAAACCAGCTTGGGCAAATACATAAAATTCGTCAAGCACAAAGGGGACGAAGAAGGTTGGCGACGCTGGCATTTCGCCTATCTGGAGCAGCTCAGCGAGAAATTCGTCAACACGCTGGACAATTCGATTAGCTATAAAGAGCGTGGCGATATCAAAAACGCGGAACCCGAGCTGGCTCGCGCGGGCCAGCTGATGGAGATGATTCGCGGACGGCTGATAATGAGCGACGTGGATGAGAGAGCTTTGCTGAGAGAGCGCCTGTCTGACTACAAACACCACGCCCAGCAGACTTCCATAATGTTCTTAAGTCTGGGTGGATTCATCCTGCTCTTCGTCGTTCCGCTGGCCCTGATTGTTCATCGCTACATGGGCGCCACCAAAAAGGCACTGCTTGCCGAGCAGTACGTCTCGCGCCAAATTGTTCAACACGCGCCGATCGGAATTTTGCAGTTGACGGCCGATTTCATAATCAAGGATGCAAATCCGATTGTCGAAGGCTTTCTGTCCGGCGCATCAGTGGATGAAGGCACGTCGATTTGGAAGCTTTTGCCCGAGCTGCCCAAAGACGCTCTGGCTGACACACTGGCATCAGGCAAACCGGCGATCTTGCATGGCGTTCCAATAACCCAGATAGCTGATAAAACAGGACTCGAGATCTACTGGGATATTGCCGCCTGGCCGATGCTCGAAGGAGGCAAGGCGCGCAGCCTGATTGTTTTGATTGAGGATATTTCCGATAAAACTTTGCTGGCGCGGCAGAAGGAAGTTTTGCAGCAAACAATTGCACACGATCTGAAAAGCCCGCTTATAGCGTCGAATTATCTCATTCAGGCAATGTTGAAAAAACATACTCAGGCCAAAAACGGCGACCAGGAACTCCTTTTGCGCTTGCAAGACAGCAACGAAGATGCGCTCAATATGGTCAAAAACATGCTGGAGATATCAAAGTACAAACAATCCGGCCACTTACTTTCGGCAACCAACATCGACATTAAAGAGCTGGTTTGCGGAATTGTCAAAAATTTCGATGCGCGCTGTCGTCTCTCTGAAGTTTCTATTGCAGTCGTTCAGCCTGAGGAATCACTCTTTCTGGAATCAGACAATAAAGCTCTCAAGCACCTGATCGGCAATTTGCTGGAAAACGCCATTAAGTTCTCACCGGCGCAAAGCACGGTTACCATAACGTTGAAGGGCAGGGAAAACGAAGTGGCGATCGACGTCAACAATACAGGGCCTGGTATTCACGAGAATGATAAAGAAAAACTCTTCACGCCTTTCTGGCAGGGCGAAATAGGTCAACAATCAGCGGGCGGAACAGGCATTGGGCTTTATCTGTGCCAGCAAATCGCACAGGCTCTGGGTGGTAACATCAGTTTTACCAGCGAGGAAAAATCAGGAACGACATTCACAGTGGTCATACCGAACAAGGCCAGGGCAGAATCGCAATCCTCATGATAGGACACGGGATGGTTTCAACAATCGCAAGATGACTTACGTGGAGCTTTCAGCATGACCAAACATTCGATACTCATCGTTGATGACAACACCAATCTTAGAGCCGGTCTGAAGGTACTCTTCGAGCAATGCGAATTGGTCTCGGAAATCCACCAGGCGTCCAACGGCAGAGAGGCCCTCAATGTCGCCTCGCGAGTCGCCCCGGCCGTAGTTCTTCTGGACGTAGGCATGCCGATAATGGACGGCATTGAAGCCTGCCAGCAAATGAAGCAGAAGTGGCCCGACATGAAGGTAATCATGCTGACGTCCCACGACGACGAGCGCGATATATTCGCGGCACTGGCTGCCGGAGCCAATGGCTATTGTCTGAAGGACGCCGATTTCGGGCGCCTGGAGGCGGCTGTCAATGCGGTCGTGCGCGGAGACCTGTGGATAGATTCTTCGATAGCGCACAAAGTGCTGAGAGCTCTGCCGAAATCGGGCGGAGCAACGACGCCCACTGAGGTAATATACGAGCAGTTGTCCGACCGCGAACTGCAGGTTTTGCAATTGATTGTTGAGGGTTTATCCAATCAAGAGATTGGAGACCGGCTTTCAATTAAAAAAGACACTGTAAAAACTCATATTAAGCATATTATGGATAAGCTTGCAGTATCGGACCGAACCCAAGCAGCAGTAAAGGCACTCCGGCACGGTCTGGTATAAACGGCGCAAGCCGGCAATCGGCTCCCGGATTATTCCAAGATGGCATCAGAGCGCAAACGAGTAAAATTCGACCTCAACGTATTTCAAATGGGACTCGTGCTGGTCGGAGTTCCTTTGCTGATTGAAACGCTCATCATTGCCGTTTTATTCGGCTTGTACAAAAAGGCCGAAGAAGAGACCGCCAAAGTAGAACATACGCGCGACGTCAGAGCAGTCGCAGACCGCGTCTTGAATGGCTACGGCGCTGCCTCGATGTCCCTTCTGGAATTCAGCTTTCGCCGCGATCAAAACTCGCGCATGGAATTTTTGCACTATCGCAATCATTCAACAATGAACCTGGCCAGACTGCGCAGATTGGTCGTGGGCGACAAAGCACAAGAAGATATTGTGCGCATCACGGAGCGCAATGGTGCGTTTCTCTCGAAGGCGCTGGACCGCACTTTCGACAAGCTCAACAACCTGCCCGACAACTCAATTATGGACCCGGTCTATTTGATCGAATTGGGTGAAGAACGCTCTCGCATTATGCGCGCTTTAATGGTCACATCAAGACAAGTAGCGGATTTCTCCAATAAGCTCGATCGAGAAACACAAGATCTGACAGGGACAAAGCTAGGATTTCAGCGATTCTACGAATTCATGCTGGTGCTTTTCTTTATGACGAACATTGTGATTGCGGCGGGCGGAGCACTGTTCTTCGGCAACCGAATTTTGAAGCGGATCAACACCGTAAAAGACAATACTGTAAGACTGGCGGCCGGAAAAAAACTCAATCCAGTATTGCAGGGCAGCGACGAAATAGCACAACTCGACAGTGGCTTTCACCAGATGGCACGAGCCCTGGCGGAAGCACAACGCAAAGAAAAAGCAATCATAGAATCAGCCCCTGACGTTATCTGCTCGATTGATGCGGACGGCAAATTCGTCACGGCAAACCCGGCTGTGGAAGAGCATTGGGGCTATACTCCTGATGAAGTAATCGGTATGCGCTACAGCGAACTGATCGTCACAGAAGACCTGAGCAAAGCGACACAATTTCTGGAAAAAATCCGTGCCGAAAAAGATGCTGATTCGCTCGAATGCCGAATCTCGCACAAGAAGGGACACGACGTTTATATGATCTGGTCCGTGCGCTGGTCTGCGCTGGATAAAGTGCTTTTCTGCGTCGTCCACGACATCAGCGAACGCAAAGAATTGGAACAGTTGAAACAACAATTCATGGCCATGGTCAGCCACGATTTGCGCACACCACTCAATTCAGTGAAAAACTTCCTGGGTATGCTGAACACTCCGATTTACGGGTCCCTGAGCGAGAAAGGTGGAGTGCGCAAACAAGCGGTAGAACTGGAAATCGATAGATTGAACAGATTGATAGACGATCTTCTCGATCTGGAAAAACTGGAAGCCGGAAAGATGGAGTTGGAATTGAAGCCGGTTCGCATCAGCAGTCTCGTTACACTCGCACACGAAGCCGTCCGCGGCGTGGCCGAAAAAAAGAATATCGAAATCGAGCTGCCGAAAGAAGAAAGAGAAGTAAACATGGATGGAGAGCGGATCATACAAGTGCTCGTCAATTTACTCTCCAATGCAGTCAAATTCTCTCCGGAAGGCTCGACCGTAAGCGTCGTCTCCGAAATGAGTCAGGACAGCCTGAAGCTGAGCGTCGTAGACCAGGGCACTGGTTTGCCTGAAGGCGCGGAAAAAATGCTCTTTTCACGCTTCAAACAATTCGTCAAAGGACCGAACGCTCCAAAAGGATCCGGTTTGGGTCTGGCGATTTGCAAGGAAATCGTCTCTGCCCACAACGGAAAAATCGGTGTGGTCAGCGAGCCGGGAAAAGGAAGCACCTTCTGGTTTACCATCCCCATTGATTTGCAAACAGAGCTTTGATCCACCGGCGATGGTTCTCGTCAATTCGTTAGTTCGGCAGTGACACAAGAAAGAAAAATTTGCCGTCTGGTGTTTCACCGGTGGAGAGCTCACCACCCTGTGCCGTCACCAGCGCTTTGCAAACGGCCAGCGAAAGCCCCATTCCTTCGACTCTTTTCGAGCTCACTCTTTCCGTGCTTTGAAATCGATCGAAAATATATTCTCTCTCGTCCGCAGACACAAGAGGACCGCTGTCTTCAATTCTGATCTTCGTTGTATCATCTTCTATCTGAGTGCGGATCACGACAGTGCTCTCCACACTGGCGCAGGTTGCCGAATTGCGCAACAAATTGCGCAGCACTCTTACAAATTGTTCGCGGTCGACAAGTATATCGATACTTGAGCCTTCTATGGAAAGGCTGATATTGCGCTCATTTGCGAGCGCTTCGATATCTCGCCAGGCCGATTCAATCAGCTCCCGCACCGACCATGTTTCAAAAGACAAATCAATTGTCGATTGTTCCAATTTTTCGATATCGAGCAAATCGTTTATTAGATCCATTGCCTCAATGGCTTTGGCGGTTGATGCTGCAAGCTTATGCTGGAGTCCGTCAGGAAACTCTCCATAAGTGCCGCGCGCGAACAACTCGACGGCAACTTGCAAGGAGTTGATTGGAGTGCGCAGATCATGACTGATCATCGCAGTGATCTCTTGTTTGACCCGCTCGGCCTGTTTTCTTTGAGATAAGTCGTGCGCGACGCAAAAGAGCGTTTCCTCCGACTGGGACCAAACTACCGACCATGCCGTATCGACAGTGTGCCCGCTGCTTCTGAGCAATCTCAATTCAAAATTTGTCGTAGCTTTGCTTGCAACAGCTTCTGCAAACAGCGCAGTTGCGCGTTCCTTTTCTTCCTCAGCAATGATATCGAAGATCGAAACTCCAATCAATTGCTCCGGTTCATAATCTAAAATGCTTTTGCTGGCGGAATTTACCCGCAACACAGTTGCAGATCGATCCATCGAGCAAATCAAATCAGCCGCACTTTCAACCATCATTTTTTCTGTGTGCTGAACTTCAGTAACGGAGTTGAACATTCTGCGAAAAGCAGCATCGACTGTGGCGAACTCATCATTTCCTTTTAACGGCTCAATATCCTCTTTCTGCTCGGCTAGGCTTTGCACATTGCTTGTCAGAGTTCGTAAATTCGCCGCAATCGTGCGGTTCAACAAATACGCCAGTGAGCCTGCACACAACAGACTCATGGCAAAGGTTGCCGTAAGAACAAGATAAACAGAATACTTCAACCTGTCTTCTTCCTGTTCTAGATTCGCAGCAATCTTGGAGTGTTGTTCGACAAATTGCCTGGACATCGATACCAGTTCTTGCACTAATCGTGTACCTTGAAGACGCTCGTCAATCTCGCCGGCAGTATCGCCAGACTTTTGACAATTGTGTGCGTTTCTGAAGTGGTACTCGACTTGAACATACTTCACTTGCAGGCTCTCAGCAAAATCCCAACACCGAGGATCTGAAGACAAATACTTGATCAATTCTCGAAACGATTTATCAATAGCCTTAAACGATTCGGCATACTTCGTTGAAGAGATATCGCTGGATTTACCGGCTATACGATTGGCATCTGCAAGTTCTTTTGCTGCCACAATTGTTCCATCATTGACCAGACCGACAAGAAATCGGCAAACCTGCGATGAGGAGTCTATCGAATTCATTCGCGCCCGCTTTGCATAATCGAGCCTTCCCAACACTTCGAACATCACGCCCATCAGTATCAATTCGACAAGGAGGGGAAACACGGCAAACAAGAAGAGAGCGTGCGACCACTTCACCTGCCGCCAGCTTGAATTCTTAAGGGAAGTTTCGAGCTGCATAGTCAGTCTCCGTCACTGTCGCCGAACAGCTCTCCAAAGAGTTCGCTGTTTTTGTTTTTCGGCTTGGGCAAGCGAAACCAGAATTGACTGCCTGTTGAACCGTCGCTGGTAACGCCTATAGAACCTCCATGACGGGAAACAATCGACTCGCATATCGCCAAGCCCAATCCTGTTCCCTTAGTTTTAGTTTCGTGGGACTGCTCCAGTTGCTTGAATTTCTCGAACACCTTCGCCTGGTCGTGAGGAGCAATTCCAGGGCCTTTGTCGCTGACGACGAATTCGACGTAATCATCAGTTTCATTGGTCGATATCAACACTTCCGATTGCGGCGGTGAAAATTTGATAGCATTGGAAATCAGGTTGATCAAAACTCTAACAATCTGATCGCCCTCAGCAAAAACCATAGTTTGCGAATCGATTACTTTTGCATTTACCTTCTTTCGCGCCGCCCAATCTCTGATTGACAGAACAGCAGTTTCCATCAAGCTTTTCGCTGAGTTCATCTGAACAACAGGCTTGGCTTTCGTGTCTGCGAGTTTGTCGATTTTCAGAAAGTCGTCCAGCAGTTTTATCAAACGCGAAATTTCGCTTTCCGCACTGGCGGCCTTGACCTTTGCCTTTTCAGAAAAGTCGCTTGATTTGCCGATATCCTGAAATAATCCCTGAATGAAATCGAGCGGTCCTTGCAGCCCCCTTCGCATCAAAGTGGAAAATTCCAATGTAATTCTCTCGGCGTGTTTTCTCTCACTGATATCGTGGGCGACACCAGCAAATGTCCCATCCTTCTCCATCCATCGCAAAACCCAGAGTACATCAATTAACTCTCCGTCCGCCTTTCTCAGACGTGTCTCGAAATTGCCTTCGCCTGACTCGACCACATTCGCCAGTTTCTTGCCGAGGTCGAAATTCTTTCCAGCAATAACAAAATTATTCAGCCTTGCGCCCAGAAAATCTTCTGGCGGAAAACCCCACAAGCGCTGCACGGTCCTATTCATCGAAAGAACACGACCATTGCCGTCGAGTGCAAATATCACGTTGGCAGTGTTGTCCGCAATTATGCTCTGTCTGCGGCCGGTTTCATCCAATGCCTGAGCCGCTTTGCGAAAAATCTTGTCTAAAGCGGCAATCTCATCATCGCCTTTAAGTGCAGGCAGCAGCGGTTGATTAGCCGCATAGAGAAGGGAATTATCGGCAAGCAAACTGAGTCTTCTGCGAAGCGACCTGTTGAAATAGACAACCATAGCTATCGTAAGCAAGATGTTTGCTGTGATGCCAATTTTGAGAGAAAGGTCAAGGAAACGGCGCATCTCATTGTAGTTGGATGATCTTAACGAGGCTTTCTTCACCTCTTCGCTCAATTCGATTTCGGCGTTTTGAGCAGCTTGCCGCGTCTTCGCTGCGGCGTTTGAAAAATCGGGTGTACTGCCACCTTTGCCGCGCGCATCACCAATAAGAATTGAATTGAAGTCTGCCAGACCATGATCGGCAACTCCGGCCAGATTTGTAATCAGCGAGCCAATTTTTCTGTCCGCCTGCGATTCAGCGATATTCTCGCGCCCCGAGCCTTCCACGACCATCAAAACAGTGCTCAGCCAAACCAACTGAAAGGTAAGCGGAAAGAGAACAATCAGGCCAATCTTTCGACTAATTCTCACGTAGTTTCCTTTAGGCTTCCTCTAGTCTTACATTTCATATACTGATTAAAGATACCTCGTTCAGGGTACATTTTTTACACTCCTCGGGTTTTTACATGCGGCTCCGAATTCTTATCACAGGCCTCCTTCTACTTTGCGTGCTAAGCCTCGCGGGACTTTTGCCTGCGGTTGCACAGCAGAAGCATCGTAATCCGAATCAACCATACACTGACAGCGATGGGGCAAAATTCTCACGTTACACCACACCGGTGGAAATCCCCGATGTGCCTATGTTTACAGGAAAAGTAAAGATGGAGTCAGGAGCGGCGAAAGAAACGGAAGAAGGCACTGCTTACATCCAGGCATTTTCGACGCCGGAGCCGAAAGAATACGTGATGCCCTGGTATGAATCCGTACTCACATCAAACAACTGGAAAATTGTCAGAAAGAGCGCCGGTTATCTCAGCGCCCGCAAGGATGACGGCAGCTATTGCTCGGTAAGCTCGCAAAAATCGCTTCCTTCTCAAGAGAAGGAATATCGCAGCTCGTTCGAAATTTCATACTTCAAGTTCAATCCTAAATTCAGGAAGTAAGAGACGGTTTGACTCAGCAAAATTTGCGGCGCGAGGACAATATGTCGAAATCGAGATTTAGAAAAACAGACAGGCGGGGTGCAACGCTGACCCTTGTCGTTGCTTGTGTTTTTCTGATTGCCATCATCGGCATTGCCTTCTTTGTCATCATCAAGATTCTCGGTGGTAGTGCCGAAGTCAACAACACGACTGAAGCCGGTATTCTCAACGTCGCAAAAAACTCCCTCACTAAAATTACGGTCGACGTAGACGGTGACTTGAAGTACACGATAGCGCCCGCCAAAAACGTCAATTTGCTCAATTACAATCGCCTCGTGGCGCATGCAATTCTGGTCGGCTTGAATGCAGAAACCTTGGGACCTTCGGCACAAGCGAATGCAAAAATTCTTGCCGAGCAGGTGATCAAGATCGGCAAAGAACTCGATAAAAGGCTGGGTGACGAAGGCATATTAGCGGACTGGTTTACCGACCTGACATATCGCAACAACACGAAATTGTGGAACGGCAACAAGGTAAATCCACAAGATATAACGGCATTAGCCTTAAGAAAAGGCGGCTCGACCAATATCACGCTGCAAGACAATTTGCCGGAGGAGGCGCAAGAGCTTCCCTTTGTTCAGAAGGGCAATAAAAAATACCTGGCCGGCTATGAAGCTTTGAAATTCGGACTGGTGGCAGTGCCCGTTTTTCCCTCGATGAGACCGCACCTTGTCGATCCGCGTGAGAAAGAACTGGAATTGAAAGGCGTGCCTTCAAATGCATTTCGGGTGCGTGCGGCGGCAGGTGTTGCGGATACCGGCATGAAAGGCGGTTCGCTCGCGGCGGCAATAGTCGGCTGCGTCGACAGTTCTTCCGACTTTCCTGTTTCCATTCCCGCCGGCTACATAGAAATTGTCAATCTTCCTGGCAGCGAGTTGCCATCGAGTTGGCGATGCGTATCCAACGAAGACAATTTGTTCAATAACGAACTTTACTTCCCGCCCGGCGTAACCGTCTCCGGATGCACCGTTGCGACCAGCGCGGAAGACGGCAATTGGAGTCAGTCAGGCTACCCGTGTATTTTTTCTCAGG
>PNKB01000197.1 GCA_013997645.1 Cyanobacteria bacterium PR.3.49 | reverse complement strand
TCTGATCGCTTCATCTTGGTTGTCAATAATCACGTAGATTTCACCTCGCGATTTCTATCATAACAACCTCACTTCGCCATATGATTGCCACAAATGAATGGGACGATGTTCGAAGTGTCGGTCACGGCATTGTCACACCATCATGTGATGATCGGCTCAGGCGGGACAATTTACACACTTGCTTCTTGATAACCGAATGCGGTTTGAGCATGGAGATTTTAGAGTGAACAGCAATTTGCAGTTAGCCACAAGAGTGAATAGTGCTGAGTTGGCTAACTTCTCTCCATTCCAGTATCTCGACCCTTCCTTTTATACGTTGCGTGATTACTTCGGCTGCTTCTTGCGTGGTGTCAGTTGCGGTCTCATTTTGAACGCGCCGGTGATTTTGCTGGGCATCGTTTCACCGTCGCTGTTAATCGGCATGTTTCCTTGCATAGCCGGAATTTCTTGCTTGCTGGGAGTAATTTTTGTCGCGGTAGCCAGCAGCTTTCGTTCGGGTTTTCTGGATCAACTATCTCGTGGTGGTGTGGCCGCTTTTCTCACTTATGAAGATGTGAATCTGCCTGCTTCTCATGCTTTTGAACTCTGTCTTGCTGCTGCCATGCAAATCAGGTCGGCTTTGATTGTTCAATCGCAAGAGTGTCAGAGAATTTGCGTTCGCGTTAAGTCTGTTCCGGATCGAACGATTGTCATTCGTCTGGATAGCCTTCGCAAGGGCAAAACGAGGATTTCTATCGATTGCGTCAAACACTGGAATCCAATACAAGCCAAATTGGTGCGCCAACTCTTCGGAAGAAAGTTCGAACAATTGTTCTTGCGAGTGGACGATGGTCAAAATGCAGAGTTAATCGCAAAAACTGCCGACTTTATCAAAGAAACACCGAATTGGGATTATATGTATGAAGGATTCAAACCTCCTACAAAACAACTCGCTTCGGTGCGTTAGATTTGCAATAGTGGCGATTTAGGGAAGTTTTTCTTGTACCAGCTGGCGCACTTTATTCAGCGCTTCGCCTATGTTTTGCGGATTTTTGCCACCGGCCTGAGCCAGTTGCGGCCTGCCACCGCCGCTGCCACCACAGATTTGTGCAGCCGCTTTGACGAGCTCGCCGGCATTAAGTCCCCTTTTGACCAGTTCGTCCGGCACGCCGACTACGAGTGAAACTTGCTCCGGTCCGCTGGAAGAAGCCAGAGCAACAAGCAGCGAGTTATTGCCGTTTTTCAAGGCTTCGGCAATCGACTTCAAACCATCGACATTCATATTGTCGATTTTTTCGGCGACTACTCTTACCGAGCCTACTTGTTGAACTTTTTGCTTCAATTCATCCACTCGTGACAGAGCCAGTTTTGACTCCAATCCTTGCAATTGTTTCTCTCGCTCCTTAATGGTCTCCTGCAGCTTTTCAATCTGAGCAGCCAATTCGTTGGGACGAACTTTGAGAAGTTTGGTGGCATCGGACAGGTAAGTCAATTGGTCGTTGAGATATGTCCATGCTTTCGGTCCCGAGTAGGCCGTAACACGGCGCGTGCCTTGCGAAACGCTTTCTTCGGAAATAATTTTGACCGGTCCGATTTCTCCTGTTTGAGAAACGTGCGTGCCTCCGCAAAATTCCAGAGAGAAATCACCCATGCTCAAGACCCGAACGCGGTCGCCGTATTTTTCTCCGAACATGGCAATTGCGCCTGTTCGTTTGGCCTCATCAATGGACATTTCCTGAGTGATGACCGAAGCATTTTCCTTCACCCAATCATTCATTTGCTTTTCGATCTGCCGCAACTCTTCGGCTTTAGGCTGCTTTTCCAGGGTGAAATCGAAGCGCATATATTGCGGACCGACTTGCGAACCGGCTTGTGTTACATGTTTTCCGAATAAGTCGCGAACTGCAGCGTGAAACAAGTGTGCCGTGCTGTGATGGATGACGGTTTGTCCGCGTTTTTCCGGGTCGACTTTAGCATGCAGGGCTTGACCGGATTCAAGAACTCCGGAGAGTGCTTTCACTTTATGAAGATGCAAACCTTCGTGCTTTTTCGTATCGAGGACTTCCAGTTTTGCGCCGTCTGTCTCCAAATATCCGGTATCGCCGACTTGACCGCCAGATTCTGCGTAGAAGGGCGTGTGGTCGAGGATGACGTCGACTTCTTCGCCTTCTTCAACGTGATCGACGAAGCGCCCGTCCTTAATAAGCGCCACCACTTTCGCTTCTTCAGCCATGCCTGTGTAGCCACTGAATGCGGTGGTGCCGTGTTTTTTAACTACTTCACTCAATGCCTCGTCGCCGGCGATATTGATGTTGAAATTACCGACAGATGAGACCGCACGGTGTTCTTTCTTGGCGGTTTGAAAACCTTCAAGATCGACTGTTTTGCCGTGTTCTGCGGCAATCTCAGTGGTCAATTCGACCGGGAATCCATAAGTAGCATAGAGATCGAAAACTTCTTTGCCCGGCAAAACTGTTTCTTTGCCCTGCAGCAATTCATCCAGAAGGGCAGTGCCCCGCTCGATGCTTTTGAGGAAATTTTCTTCTTCCGCTTTGAGGTGTTTGATGATCGCCTGCTCGTTGTCCTTCAATTCGGTGAAGTGACCGCCGTAGGTTTCAACGACTTTCGGAACCAATTTGTAGATAAACGGCTCTTTAATGCCGAGCAGTCGGCCAAATCGGGCCGCACGCCTGGTGATAAATCGCAAAACATAACCGCGACCGACGTTGCTGGTTCTGACCCCGTCAGCGACCAGGAAAGTCACACAACGCACGTGGTCGCAGATGATTTTGATATAGCTGTCGGTTTTGAATTCGGGCGAACCCGGCTTTTCTTCTTTTGGTGTGCCACCGGTATATTTGACATTGGCGACTTTGCAAACTTCATCGAGAATGGGTCTGAAAAGATCGGTCTCGAAATTGTTGTTTTTCTTCTGCAGAACCAGTGCAACTCGCTCCAATCCTGATCCTGTATCGACATTCTTTGCTGCCAGAGGCGAGAAATTGCCATTCTCGTCTTTGAAAAGCTCCATGAAAACGAGATTCCAGATTTCCAGATAGCGGTCGCATTCGCAAATGCCGATGCCGCATTTTGCCGGATCGTCGCTGCAGCCGTAGTCGGGACCCCTGTCGTAAAAGAGTTCGGAGCATGGACCACATGGGCCTGTCGGACCGGGCGGTCCCCAAAAATTGTCTTTGCGAGACATTCTGAAGATACGCTCTTTCGGTATGCCGACGTCTTTATTCCAGATAGCATAAGCTTCTTCATCGGCAGGATTTTGCTCGTCGCCTTTGAAAACGGTGACTGAAATTTTCTCCGGTTCGAGTCCCAGCTCCTTGGTGACGAGCTCAAAACTCCACGGAATAATTTCTTTCTTGAAGTAATCGCCGAAGCTGAAATTACCCAGCATCTCGAAAAATGTATGGTGGCGCGCAGTGCGGCCGACGTTTTCTATGTCTGAATCTTTCCCTCCGGCCCGTGCGCACTTTTGCACGGTGACAGCGCGCGGCGGCGACGGAGCCGGGCTTTGACCCAGGAAAATGGGCACGAATTGCACCATGCCTGCGGAAGTGAGAAGCAAAGTAGGATTGTCCGGTATCAAGCTGGAAGACGGCAAATGCAGGTGTCCCCGCTTGTCACGAAAGTAGGAGATGAATTTGTCTCTTATCTCTGCGCCAGAAAATGTCATGAATGCCTCCCAGCACCAGTCTTAGCCCTATTCAGGATCATCAAGTATATCAAGGTAATGAAGCGACAGCGTTCTTGATAAACGCGCACGGACACGCGAGGTCAGGCTGACGATCGCACCATTTTCGGCACGCCCAGCGGCATTCTAATTTTAGAATGAGTTCGGATATTTACTTCTCGACAACTAAACATAGCTTCACGTGTCCGATTGGCGAAAGTTTGTTCTATGTAGCAAAAACACGGCTCCGACGGAGCTTTGAAAGGCTGGCTGAGGGGCGGCTAGCCTGGTATTAGACAGTGGAATCTGCTAGATTCTTCAGATCCCGGTGCCGCAAATTGATCCCTGATCACCGTATTCAGGGACGCCCATCGATTTGTGTCCCAAGCCAAACCACCAGTTCTGGATCTGCCGTGAAACTCCGCAAAGTTCTGATCGTTCCCAAGAAGTCGACCTACCAAATTCAGGCAATCGAGCATAAGGAAGCCAACTTCCTCAAGCTTCTGGAAGAGGGACACTCCAGCGTCACTAAAGTAAAAGTGGCTCATGATGAGCACATGGAAACGCTCGAGCAGCTGCTCAATGCTTTGGACAGGCGTGGAGTGGAGCATCGCGAAGTTGTGCGCGCCGATCTCGAAGGACGGATCAAAGGCGTCGACATGGTTATTTCCGTCGGCGGCGACGGCACTTTCCTCGATGCCTCGCATCACATTGATACACTGCCCTTGCTTGGTATCAATTCGTCCAGATCTTCCAGTTTCGGGCATTTTTGCCTGGGCAATCTAAAAAATGTCGAGCAAGTTCTCGACGACATTGAAGGTGACAGAATTAAGACAATTAAGCTGCTGAGACTGGAATTGCTGCTCAATGGAAAAGTTTTACCTGACCTTGTTCTCAACGAGGTGTTGATCGCTCATTCCAATCCTGCCGCTACAAGCAGATTTATAGTGCATTTGCGCGGCATAACAGAAGAGCAGAAATCCTCCGGTATATGGGTCAGTACTCCTTCGGGAT
The DNA here is from genome assembly GCA_013997645.1 of Cyanobacteria bacterium PR.3.49. Taxonomy (GTDB): domain Bacteria; phylum Cyanobacteriota; class Vampirovibrionia; order Obscuribacterales; family Obscuribacteraceae; genus QKMZ01. Next base: position 5,912 of record PNKB01000197.1, on the reverse strand, counting down.
CTACTGGCTCGTTGCGCTCTGCCGGTGGTACTGTATTGCCTATAAACGACCAGCGATATCAGTACATCGTGCGAGAGGCATGCATGCGACCAAACGAAAAGTGGCAACTGGTTCGAGGAATTCTCGATCGCCATGAAGAAATGCGTTTTGTGTCGCAAACACGCACCGGCACTTTATTTGTTGACGGACAGCACATCGAGCATCATTTCGGGTTGGGAGACGAGTTGATCATTCGGGTCAGCGAACATGATCTCAACGCATATGCAAGTGCCGATGTTAACGATATATTCGTATGACCTCTTTTAACTGGAATCAATGACTAGCAATGACAGAGTGGCCGTCGCACTGGGCAAGGTGGCGGCGCGAACGATAAGAATTCTGGGTGCCGGACTGGGCTCTAATTTGCCCGGTCGCGTGGCTCGCAAAATCGCGCCGGCGGTGCTTTCCAATCTGGCCGGACAGGCAAAAAAAGGCGTTATCGCAGTCAGCGGCACCAACGGTAAAAGCACCACATCAGGTTTGCTTTCCTCAGTACTGAAGACTGCCGGATTTACCCTCATACATAATCGACAGGGTGCCAATCTGGTAACAGGCATCACCGCTACTTTAGTTGATGCCGCCTCCTGGGACGGATGTATCAACACAGATTATTGCCTTTTCGAAATCGATGAAGCAGCACTGCCCCTGGTGGCGAAGGAAACACCGCTGTCGGTGGTGGTGGTGACCAATTTATTTCGCGATCAACTGGACAGATTCGGCGAGCTGGATACCACTGCCAAGTTGATAGCAAAAGGCATAAGCATTGGCAATTCGCCGGCCATTTTGAATGCAGACGATCCCAATGTTTGCCAACTGGCTCCCGGCACCAACCCCCTTTTCTTTGGCTTGGACGCTGCTCAGTGCGATATCGAGAGCCACAGCACAGGCGCGGAAGATTGCGGGCAAACCCAGGCATTCGAGCTTTCTTACTGTTCTAAATGCGAGTCAGAAATTGCTTACGACTGCTATTTCTATGGTCAACTTGGTCATTGGCGCTGTTCGAAATGCTCTTACAAACGACCGGAGCCGACAATCGTCGGCACTCATGTGCAATTGCAAGCGACCGGCTCGCGCTTCAGGCTGACCGACAAAAGTCAAAATCTTTCCGTGGAAGTAAAACTTCCTATTCCTGGACTTTTCAATGTGTATAACGCGTTGGCGGCCGCCGCATGCGCAGCCAAATTAGGTGTAACTTTAGAGTCAATCAAGCAAGGCTTGCAAAATTACAGTACTCTTTTCGGACGTTCGGAAAAAATTTCGCTGCTCGGAAAGTCTGTTCTCATCCAGTTGATCAAAAATCCGGCCGGAGCCAGTCAGACAGTTAAAGCGGTGGTCGAAGACAAAACAGCAAGAGTATTGATTGCCATCAATGATAATCTGGCCGATGGGCGAGACATATCCTGGCTCTGGGATGCCGAGTTCGAGCCGCTCAAATCTTTAGGCGGGCAAGTAATTGTAAGCGGTCAGCGCGCCGAAGATATGGCAGTACGGATGAAATATGCCGGTATCGAGGCGGAGCGAATTATTGTCGTGCCGAAGTTGGAAAAAGCATTGCGTCAGGCACTTCACGACACAGAAGCTGATGAGACTTTGTGGGTTTTGCCGACTTATACATGTCTTCTCGAATTGCAAAAAATCGTCAAAACCATGGGCCAGTCGCTCTCGGGCACGTAAGACCTAGTTGCTTAACTTTTCCTCGGGAACTGTGGCGTCGAACTTCCGTCGAAACCGACGGATGCGAAAACGCCTGCTATTAACGAGGAGAAGTTATGAAGAGCAAAAAGGGTGCCAAAAACAAAGAAAATCCTGTCTATACGCAACAGGACGACTCTGAATTGCTGGAATCGACCGGCACCAATCCGCCCGATGCTGATCCGGCACAATCCTCGAATCAGACGGGCAATGAAGGGAAATCTGACAGTCATCTGCCCAATGTGCACAAAGATGCATCGGAAAAAATTTCCAAGAAAGAGGATGAAGAAGACGGCCAGTCCGAAAAGCCGGATGAAAGAGACGAAGACAGGCAGTAAAACGCCTAGCCTCTATTAACCGCAGGCGCGGTGGCACAATTGATCAATTGATCATTTGCCGAACGGCCTGTAGAGGTCGGAAACGTCTTCATCACGGACGGTTCCGGCCTCTTTCAACAAAACTTCCATTTCGCTTTTGACTCGGGTGTAGCCTTTGGGCAGCTTGAACATCTCTGGGTCTACCTGTGTCTTGGCGATAAACGTCGTATTCAAAAACACTCGCAAACTTCCCTGTGTTTCACCGACAACTTTCAAAGGCAGCCCCTTTCCGGTCGGCACATAGCAGCAGATAGCAGCAACATCCATCACCTTTTGCGGCAGCCCCAGTCCGTCCGCGGTCATGAAGTCGTAGAGCAAGACCTTTTGTTTGGGATCTTTTGGATTGTACGCATAGTAATGCCAATTTTTCGCTTTGACGCCGCAGAATGTTTGCGTGGCGGGCTTGCCCTGCTCCATAACTCGCGTCCATCCAATTGCTTTTGCTTTCACTGGTATGCGCTTTTTAAACTCTTCCAGTGATTCGTCGAAGGTAAATTTCGTGCGCAAATTCCAGAAGGTTATTCGCCATTTCGGGCCCATGATCCCGATGCGCATGTCGCCCAATTCCAACCTTATACCGTCAGGCGACACGATGGTTTTGACAATGCCGTAGGTCTGACTGTTCTGCCTGAGAATCCAGCCCGGATTTTTGGCAAAAGACGGCAAAGAAGCAAGCAAGAAGGTTGTCGCCAAAAGCGAGGCGACTCGAAAATGCCGATAATGTTTTTCATTTTCTGACTTTCCCACGGTTATTTCATACCCTCAAATTCACCCAAAAAGTATTCACCACCTAATTAGCTCTAGAGAAGCGTATTAAGGGGTACATATGTTTTTGTAGGGGCAGGGAGCGGGGCTAGCCGTTGAGGTTATGTCGGAAGACAAGGACGACCAGCTTTTAAAAGCAACCATGATGGACGCATCCGTCGAGAAGACCAAGATGGATCTTTCGCACGCCAGCTTTGAGGAGATATCCGCTGTTGAGCGGCGCAAGATGAGTCTTTCCGGAGAGGACGAGTTGAGCAGCCGCCCGCTCGTTTTTGATAATTGCTGGCTGATAACCGAACGTATCGGCGAAGGTGGAATGAGTGTCGTCTACAAAGCGCGGCATGTGGATCTGAATCGTCAGGTGGCCATCAAAGTTTTGCTGCCACATCTGACCACCAACATGAAAAACCTGCAGCGTTTCAAACAAGAGGCTGTGACGGCAAGTGCACTCAGCCATCCCAATGTGATACGAGTGGAGAATTTCGGTGTCACCCCTGAAGGCCGCACTTTTATCATCATGGACTTTGTCGAGGGGGAAAGCCTTGGCGATGTAATTGCGCGCGAGGGAAAAATCGACCCGGTGCGAGCTGTCTTTATTTTCGTGCAAGCTGCAAACGCCCTTCAACACGCACACGAGCGCAATGTAATTCACAGGGATCTGAAGCCCAGCAACATCATGCTCATCAACAACGGTGAGCAAGGCGAGACAGTAAAGATCGTCGATTTTGGCATCGCCAAACTTGTTTTGGACGACGATGATCAAGTTCAGCATCTAACGCAAACCGGTGAGGTATTTGGAAGTCCGCTTTACATGAGCCCGGAGCAGTGTCGTGGTGAAAAGCTCGATACGCGCTCAGACATCTACTCCATGGGGGTTTTGATGTATGAAGCACTAACTGGCACTACACCAATTCGCGGCTCCAATGTTTTCGAAACCATGCAAAAGCAGCTTTCAGAAACTGCGGCTCCTTTAGTCGATATGAAGGCACCGGACAGCTTGATGAAACGCCTGAATACAGTGGTAATGAAGGCGCTCGAGAAAGAACCTTCAGCGCGATATCAATCGATGCAAGAGCTGGAAATCGATTTGAATAATGCATTGATCAGCGCTGAAAAAGAATGGAAGCTGCGCTCGAAGGCCCTGAAGAAGCAGTACAAGTCGCTGGCGCCAAAAGACAAAAATCGGCAAAAGACTTTGATTGCCGGCGGATTGGGAATTATTCTCCTGCTTGTCTCATTCTTTGGCATAAGAGAAGCAATGTACGATCCGCTTGCGGCGATGAATTTAGAAAGGCAGTCTCTTTTTGGCAAACAATTCGGTGCCCAGAAACGGTCTGGAGCTTATTCGCGCTTGAGCGAGCACATGGCAGTGATTGTGCAACGCGACAATGTTATCTGGCAGGAAATCGAAAGACGCTGGAAGAAGGGCGACAAGAGAGAAGGCGACTTCGACAAAGTGACCAATGAATTGATTCCGGGGCGTCTTGAAGTGGCGCGCCGGCTTCGAGAAGAAGGCAATTATGTGGCTGCAGTCAAAGCCCTGGATTGGGTTTTGAAAATCTACGAAACAATGGCGCAGGCAGATTCGGCCGAATACGTGGATGTGTTTAAGATGCAGGCTGAGAATTACCTGGCTCTCAACGATTTCACTGCTGCTTATAAGTATTATGAAAAGGCGTACCAGATCGCCAGCCGCACTATGAGCTCATACGGTAAGCAAGGTCCGCTTATGGACTTGCTTTACGTGATGATGGAAATCAATGTTCACGAAGGCAACTACATCGCTGCTCTGGCTCAGGCTGAGAAATTGAAGCGCATGTATCAAGCCGCCGCAGTGTATCAAAATATTCAGCCCATAGCCAAGCGAGATTGGTTGGCGCTCCTGAGTGAAGAGGCGGAAATCGAGCGCATCAGCAATAGCCGCAACGCAATTACGGCTTTCAAGACAGTGGTTGCCTGCTGGGAGAGTTTTATCAAGTCCAATCGCACTGAAAATCAGTATCAAATCGAAGAATATCTGGCCAGGTCACGTTACGGCTTGGCTCTGGCTCAAGCCGAAACACGGGATTTTGCTTCGGCAGCTGCGAATATGGAAGCCGCTTATGCATTCTTCAAAGAAAAGGGCAAAGACCCCGAATTGACCGAGCGCATCAGGAAAAATTATCTGGCGCTCCTCAGGAAGACCGATCTGGCGGCGTTTATGAGCCAGAGCTTGCGCAGTTAACCGTTTCGGTTGTTTCAATCTTTTAGGAGAAGATTGATAAGCTGATCAGGTGGCATAGTATGTATAAATAGAGCTATAGCAGCGCGAGCTGGCGGTAGCGACCGATAATGGCGGGCCGAGAGCTTTGGCGGCGGTAGAGATCCCCTTTCCCATTCGTTTATTGTGAGCGACGATCGAGAACCGATCTTTGAAGATGAGGAACTGACGCTTCATGATGAAGCGGCGGTTGCCAGCGAGCGTGCCCGTAAAGAAGAGGCGCGCCAGGCTGAGACTGCCAAAAAGGACAATGGGCAGGCCGCAACCGAGCGTTTTGCGCAGCCCAAAGAAATGGCGCAGCCTAAAGAAAAGATAGCCCTCAAGGAAGAAAGCACCACCAAGAATATCCTGCAATCTCAGCCGCCGCGTGAGGCGCCCCCTCGCCCCGAGTCCAAGCAGGGCTCGACAACTCCGCCCGGCGGTAAAGACGACCGCAAGGATGAAACATCCCTGTTTGGCAACGTGGATCCTATGGTGGGCAAGAGAATTGCCGACCGCTGGGAGATTCTCGAACTGCTTGGTGAAGGCAGTATGAGTATGGTCTACAAAGCTTCTGAAGTAGAGACAGGCAAGGTGGTCGTCCTCAAATGCCTGCATTCGCACTTGCTGGCCAAGCTGCCCAACGTCAAACGTTTTGAGCAAAAGGCCAAAGCCAATGCCAATTTGCGTCATCCACATATTTCCAATTTTCACGATTTCTATCTTGGTGGCGACGGTCAGGTCTATTTGATTTGCGACTTTATTAACGGCCAGAGTTTGGAAGATCTGCTGTCCAAAAG
>PNKB01000196.1 GCA_013997645.1 Cyanobacteria bacterium PR.3.49 | reverse complement strand
AACATGTTCCAGTCACGAATCTCTGACGAGAATCCCCGTCCAATGCAGTCGCCAATATAGCATGGCCGGTCCCCTTTGAAAGTTACCTTTTGTCAATGTGTAGAGTCCGGGAACCGCTCAGGTGCTCGCTTGCAGGGTTTCAATTCCGACCCTTGGCAACTCCCATGACAACCATAATCAGCGCCACCATGACAAGCACCTGCCCGAACTGATCGGCAACGTACGCAGGTTGATTCCACATAGAAGGATATGTGATGAAATTCCAACCTTTAAGAATGATGGCGAGAACAACCAATCCGGCCAGAGCTGGTGAAACTGAACCGCCGCCGCCTTGAGGGGGAGCATCCGAGGCGAACTTATCGAATGATGGGCGCGTATTTATCTCAGGTTCGTCCTGCGGCTGAAAACGCGCAGGCTTGGACGGTTTTACCGTGGTCGGCAAATTTGACGTTGAAAGTCCCGGACGCAAGGGCGCAGCTTCCACCATGTCAGGCTCGGCATTACGCGCAAAGGGCGAAGCAGCCTGTTGAGGCGCAAGCGGTACTGGTGCCGGTTCGGGATAAGACTGCGGCGCCGGCTGTTGCATCTGAGGCTGCGGCGGCGTCAAAGGTTGACGGAATAAGGGCGAAGACGCATCCTGCTGATTGGAATAGTCAGGCTGAGGAGCCTGCTGATAAGGTTGCGGGGGATTTTGAGGCGGCTGAGCAGCAGCCGGTTTGCTGGCAGGAAGCTGATCGTGAGGCGATGTAACAGCACGCAACAAGGGAGATCTCAAAGCCTTTGGATCGGCAATTTCTTCGTCCTCATCATCGAAATCGTCGTAATCATCATAGTCTCCACCGCCCAATAACGACGAACGCAAACGGCGTGGTTTGCCGCCAGCCTGATCGCTGCCCGGGTCCCAGACTTCCGGTTTGGCTCTCCTGTCATTGGGGAAACTTCCGGACGGTCTATTTGTGCGCCGCAAAGAAGAGAATGCAGAATCGTCGGCATCTTCACTGCCGCCGCCTAAAAGCGGTGACCTCAAGCCTTTTCCTGTTCCTCTCTCCTGATGATCGTCATCCTGAGGTTCGCGTGAACGCCGTGGAAAACCGCCACGTGCTTGAGGTTCGTCATAAGCATCGTCGTCATCGGCACCACCCAAAAGCGGAGATCTAAGACCGCCTTTTGTCGGCTTGCTCTGGGAACGCGCGGATGGACGGCGCGGTTCGTCATCAAAATCATCATCCCCATCGTCTCCGCCCAGAAGTGGCGAGCGCAGGTGTTTCGGCTTGCCGGCGGGCGCATCCATGCCCTGTCCGCCCCCTCGAGCCGAGCCTCTTGGCCGTCTCATCTCCGGCTCGGGCTCCGGCTCGTCCTCATAGCCGCCACCCAGAATCGGTGAATGCAAGCGCTTTTTCGGCTGTTCGGGCGGATTGTTCTGAGGTTGCTTCGGTTGATCGGGACCTGGATTGTAAGAGTTAGGCATTTGATTCCATTGATTCTCGGGATTCGCAGGCGGACTGAGCTGTTCGTTGTACGACTGCTGCGGTCCGGGCGGCTGGCTGAAACCTGGTTGAACGCTGCCCAAAGCCGGCGGCTGAGGTGGACCGGCCGGTGAAAATCGTTGCCCGCATTCAGCACAAAAATGAGCGCCATCGTCATTCATTACATGGCAAATCGGGCATTCAATCACTTATTCGTCCTCTGAAAGAACAATAATTTTGGGAACGTCTGCTCTTAGTTTAATTGAACCCAGAAATAAGTGTTAATAGCCTTTAGAAACCGGATCAAAATCCACTAATTTGTAACCGGTTGAAGGCGTGGTAGACTGTCGACCCGGTCCGCTTGACTAATGGAATTCAGGAGCACATGCTCTTTGACCCCCATCAAGACGGATAAAAGGCAACCAGAAGAGACTCGAAACGCGTCGTCTCGATATCCAAGGAGAACGAAATTGCTTAAGGTCAATCGCGCACTGCCCGTGTTGATGAGCGCGCTACTCGTCTTTTCTGCAAATCCCGCTGCGCTTGCCGCCGACGGACTCAATTTCAAGATTTACAGCCCGGAGACATCGACTGCTCCTGCTGAAGATACGGCAAAGGAAACAAAATCGGAGCCGGTCAACGCCTTCGGCAGCCTGAAGGAAGAAACTCCAACCGAAGACAAAATTGTCGAGGAAGCTCCCAAGCCGGCCCAGGAGCCTGCCGCCAGCGCTGAAACTGCTGCCGAACCGGCGGCTGCAGCTGCCGAGCCTGCCACTACGACTGCCGAAACTTCCTCGACGGGCGGCTCCGCCAGCCAACCGTTCGATAGCCTTATCGATCCGGAAGTGAAGCAGGCAGCAACCACTACAACTGATCCGACCACGAAAAAGACCGCCTCAAAACCGCTCTTGCAGGGCTTCGTTCGTGTCGTTCCTCAAGGCACAAAAATTCCGATAATTATGGACACGGCTGTCGACTCGGACACCAGCCAGGAGGGTGACGAATTTGCTGCCAGAACAGCGGAAGATCTGAACATCGACGGTCAAATAACTGTGCCCGCCGGTTCGATCATAAAAGGTAGAATCGCCAGAATTACCTTGCCCCGCGCCCTTAATCGCTCCGGTCACGTCGCACTCAAATTCGACACAGTGACAACGCCTGATAATAAGCAAATTCCAATCGTTGCCAATCTCGTGGCACGCGGCGGAGTCGTCCACGCCAAGCGCGGTCTCAAGGACATCGCCATTGATGTCGGCGCTGTCACCTTGCCGGTTGGTGTCGGTCTGGGCATCGGACTTATAGCCGGTAATGCCTCAAGCTCATCTTCGATCGGCGCCGGTGGCGGCGCTCTGATCGGAGCCGGAGTCGGTGCCGCAATCGGTCTTGCCGTCTTGCTTTCCAAAAAAGGCAAGCGGGTTGATGTCCGACCCGGTGATGAACTCAAAATCGAATTGGCCGAAGCATTGCAAATGCCGACCATGTAGTTCCGATAAGTCAAAATCATTTAGCCAGCCGACATAGCGAAACCTTGATTTGTCATAGCGATCAGGGTTTACCCTGATCTTGGCTCAGTAAAAGTCCGCAGTTCGATTCCGCAAAAACGGGTCAGCAAGTCCAGCCTAACTCTGGCAAACTGAAGTTGAGGGATTATTCCTCCAAGCGATCGTGGAAAGAAATTAGAGCTACTGCTCACGACCGAACCAAGACCGCCGAAAGTAAGGCCGGCTGGGCCGCTGTGTTATACTTAACCAGCTGTTAGAAAGCTCGAATGCCCAATCAAACCAAGCTTTGAGAGAAGCATTTGCGCTCCACCCAAAACCTTACTAGTTAGCCAAACAGCTTGGAAAGCCGGGAGATTTGAGGAAACTTTTTCCCTCAAAAAGCATCACTAGAATTCATATGGGTCCAAAACCCAAAAACAACCAGGCGAAGCATCGGAATGACAAGCTCAGCAAGACAGAACAATCAGCGTGACCCCAACATGGCGGTCATCCTTTCGGTTATCCCGGGACTGGGTCAACTTTACAACGGTGAGACACGCAAAGGAATGTTATTCCTGGGCGTCAGCGCCATCAACTTCATCTGCCTTTTGCTGATGTTGTTCATGGAGCCGTTCTTAAGGGGTCTTGTGTCATTCGGCCAATCCTTTCATATGAAGCCCAACAGAGAATTGGTCGCATCGCTCTCGCAGGGGCATTTCGGTTCTCCAGCATCCATGGTGATCATGGGACTGTTTCTTGCCTACTTTGCATATACGGCAAGAGACGCATATGACCGAGCCCGAGTCATTCAGCGCAAACAGATATATCCGGAATATGTAATCGAACTGCCGGAAGCAACAAGTGGTTCATATATATTCCACTTCTCTTTCATCGTCGCTTGTTTCATTCTTGCTTTCTTCTTCTTGATTCCGCCACCGCCCAGAACGCAGGTGACGGACATTGAATTTGTACAGAACCAGCCGCCTACAGAAAAGAAAATTGTGGCAAAGAGACGCGCGCATAAAGCATCGGAAGCGGCCGGACGACACGATCCGAAAAAGGAAGTGACGGCTCCGTCGCCTGCTCCAAAAGCGCCGAGCCAGCCGTCTCCAGCACCCCGCCCGACGCCGCAAGCGCATCCGGCTCCCAGACCGACGCCAACTCCCACACCGGCGCCCAGACCGACTCCAACTCCGACACCCAGCCCGAGTCCGAGACCAAGCCCGTCACCACGGCCGGTGCCTTCACCGAGTCCGTCACCCTCTCCATCTCCGCGTCCATCTCCGACGCCTAGCCCGTCACCATCACCGAGCCCAGCACCAATGGCTCGTCCGATGGCATTGCCCAATCCGTTTGCACATCCGTCGGCAGCTCCGTCGCCTAACCCGTCGCCGTCGCCGGCGCCGATGAGCTTCGGCAAGAGCGGCTCGCCGACCTTCTCCGCTTCACCTAGAGTCGGCTCCGGCTCTGGCTCTTCTTCAGCTCCCAGCCCCGGCATCGCACCGGTGTCTGCATCGGGCAGCGGTGGTGGCAGTGGCGTGACAACTCCTGTTCCGATTGCCGGCGGCGGCGGATCACCTACTCGCGGTGGCGGCTCCGGACCTTCGGCTGCGCCTGCTCCAACCCGGGCCCGATCCGGTGGTGGCGGCGGCGGTGGCGGCGGCGGACCAGCGATTGCAGTGGCACCTTCTGTGCCGAGAGCCGCCGGAGGCGGCGGTGGCGAAGGCCAACGCGGAAATCCTGACGCCAACGACAATCCGAACGGCAGACCGTCTGTAAAAGCTCAAGCCGATGTGGACTTCGGTCCATATATGGCTGACCTCCAAAGACGTATCAAACGTGCCTGGTTCCCACCGAAAGGTAACGAATCAAAACGCGTAGTAGTTGTTTTCAAGGTACACAAGGGAGGAGAGTTGTCCCACCTAAGATTGGACCACTCATCCGGTGTTGCAATCGCTGACCAGGCGGCTCTCAAGGCCGTTGAGAACGCGGCACCATTCAGACCACTGCCTGCGGGTGCGCCGGACGATGTTGATATTCAATTTACGTTCGACTACAACGTATTTGCGGGCGGCGGACGTGGCACCTTCCGCCAGTTCTGATAGACTTCATCATGGCCAATCGCATCTAATTGGAGAGGAAATGGAAAGCAAATTTTTTACGTACTTCCTGGATTTCATGATCCACGACTGGTTCGCATCCATTCCCATTACGGTTTGCTCGGTCTTGACAGTTGCAGTGACCGTCGAGCGATATCTTTACTACCAAAAGAATCGCCGCGACGTGACCTCGTTCATTCACCAATTGCAACGTGAATTGGAAAGTGGACAACTGCAGAAAGCACAAGCGACATGCAGCCGACTGGGCGGTGTGGTTGGCGAAGTCGCCGAAGAAGGCGTCCGTCTCATGGCGGAGCAAAAGGAAGATTTCTCCAAGGCTTTTGATATCACTGTCAGTCTTGTCACACGCAAATTGGAAAAACACCTGGCAATCCTCGGCACCATCGGCGCCACTTGTCCATTCCTTGGACTGTTCGGAACCGTGGTCGGCGTTATCTTCACGCTTGACCAATTGGGCGCTGCAGGCGGCGGTACTCCCGTCGTAGTCGTCGGCGTAGCTAAAGCTCTTATCGCTACCGGATACGGTCTGATTGTTGCTATCGGCGCGGTTGTGTTCAACAACACATATACAAACACCGTTAAGAGATTCAACGATGACTTCTCTTTGCTGAAGCTCCTCTTCTTGAGCTTTGTTGCAACTGAAGAGTCCGGCCACCAAGCCCAAGCTCGCTAGTCTCCTTTTGGAATTTCAACTCTAAAGGGGTGATGTAGCTATGTCGATGGGCGAAGCAGGCTCGAATTTCGAGGAGATCAACGTAACACCGTTGACTGACGTATTTCTTGTGTTGCTCGTTATCATGATCTTGATTGCTCCACTTATCGACAAGTCGGAGCTCAAAATCAAGCCGCCTGAAACGCAAAACGCCAAGAAAGACGACGAGAGCAAAGGCATATTTATTGACGTGGACGAGACAGGTCAGATCGCCATCAATGGTCGCTTCGTGCCGAGTAATGACCCGGCAGCGATTAAGGAGAAGATTGAAGAACAGCTTAAAAAGCTGGGCAAAAAAGATGTCGCGTGCACGGTCAATGCTGATGCAGAGTCAAAGCAAAAGGATATTGTCGCCATCATGCAAGCCGCAGCCGAAGCCGGTATTAAGCGGATGCGTGTGGCCACTCAGCAGGCCGGATCGTACTGACGAATAAGTAGATGGGCAAAAACGCGCAGGCTGAAAGACAAGTATTTCTTTTGCTTGGATTGGTAGGGCATCCTGTCTCTCATTCGCTGTCACCGGCGATGCATCTTGCTGCCATGAAATATATCGGCAGAGAGGGCGACTATCGCCTCATAGACGTATCCGAAACCGACCTTGATGAGAAGCTGGTTTCCATGCATCGCGATGGCTATGCCGGCTTCAATGTGACCATTCCTCACAAAGGGTCGGTCTATGCGCGATGCGTGGGAAAAAGTGAAGATGCGATCAGAACACGCGCAGTCAACGCGGTGAAGATTCATCCGGACGGCAAAATGATCGGTCACAATACCGACTTGCCTGCTTTCAAGCAATCACTGGAGAAAAACTTCGGCAACCGAAATCGGCAGAGGGCGCTAGTTCTAGGAGCCGGGGGGGCTTCCAGAGCAGCCATAGCGGCGCTTGTCGATCTGGAATTCAGCGATTTGAAACTTCTGGTGCGCAATCCTGAAAAGCACACACTGTCTGACTTTTTCGTTGGCGACAAACTGATAGCGGGCGAAACCTTCAGTATGATTCGCAGTGAGGATTTCATCAAAGAAGAACATGATGTGCCGCAACTGATTGTCAACTGCACTCCGCTTGGACAAGCATCAAACGAGCTTCCGGCCTGGGTCGACGCGATGTTTAAACGTGCCGGCGAAAGAGCCTTTTTCTTTGATATGGTCTATTCAAAAAATGACAAACCGACTCCAATGATAGCGGCCGCGCAAAAACATGGAGTTGCCGCCGTGGACGGACTGGAAATGTTGGCTTATCAAGCCGCTCTCGCTTTCGAGTTCTGGACGGAAAAATCAGTGCCACCAGATGTGATGCTGAATGCGGTCAGGCAAAGCCTGTTACATCAATGACTGTCCATCGAAGAAAATTGGCACAAGCTGCATGGCCAGTCCCAGTTCGCCTTCTATAGCCAGAACTCCGGACAATGCAGCGGTCATCGCCGACATATTGCCTTCTAAAATCTGTTTCAAATCATCCGCGTTAACTGAGATAACACAATCAGCTTTGCCGTTTGCATTGGTGTCGTTGCTCACATCTTCAAATTCGACAGCTCCGTCATTAATCTTGGTCAGCACCATCGAGCCGTCCTGACCGCGAATGGCAAACAGATAAGTAGCGGTGACGTTGCGCGCAGCCTCTGGCTTGAAGCGTCTCTTTAACTCTTGGATGGTGTTAATGCCTGACACTGACTAAAATCCTATGACGAGGTAAATTTACAAACTAAATCGAACAGGTAAACTATTGCCGTCCATTGGTACCGCCCATAGGCCAGCAAAAATCGGCGAAAACCGCTGTTCGGGCTGATTATAGCGCACGGGCAAATTGATATCTTCGGCTTAGCCTTTCTTTGATTTTGTTTATCGACCAGATGACGCACGAAGGTGCTGACCTGGACGATACTTATGTGTTGTCAGCGAACCCTATTCAGGAATGTTGAAGCATGGGTATTTCCAATTACGGTGGCAAAAAACGCTCTCTGTCGAGCGTCAACACGGTCTTAAATTCTCTTGTCTCATCGCTGAATCTGGACAAACGCCTGAAAGAGCACACCCTGATGGGGCTCTGGCCAACAGTAGTGGGTGAGCCGTTTTCCTCTAAATCGAGACCCCTTTTCATCGATCATGAGGGCAATATTGTCATTTCGGTCAGCGATGCGGCAGTCGGGCAGGAGTTGAGCTTAATGCGCAGCCAGCTAGCCAAGAGGATGCGCATTGCCGGAAATGGACTGGGTATTGAGATTCGCGGTTTGCGTTTCGATCTGAAACATTTCCATAAAAAAGAAGAGGCTCAGACTAATCAAGCCGCGGTCGAAACAATAAGAAAGATGCGCCACGATAACTCTCCGGGCGCCGATGAATTAGCATCCGTAACTCTTTCAGATGAAGAATTAGCCGACATACAAGCTCTCAAAACGCGGTTGACGGCAGCAGACGGCGAGCATTCACAGATTCATGACCGAATCGTCGGTTTATATGAAAAGGAACTAAGGGCGCGCAAGTGGATGGAAGCGAATGTGACGACCCGCTGCCAACTGTGCAGTCAGCCAAGCCCAATGCTCTATGGCTCTCAGGGTCTGTGCTCGACCTGCTTCTTCGCCTCCCAGGTCCGCCCTGCCCAAAGCGAAGATGCGCTTAACCATTAAGACCTCGAAGATTGGAGTCTTCAAAAGTTTCCTTCTGACTACTGTGTTATCATTGCCCGGCACTTCAATCCGGGATTTCAGCCGGAAGTAGCTAACGAATATGCAATTGATGTTCACTAAAAGAACACCAGCCCATCCGACGCATAGAGCCGTTAATTGCGCTCTAAAAGAGAGACCCTGAAACAGTGATTCGCCTACAGAACGTCACCAAAGACTATGGCGGCAGTCCGGCGCTGATTAATGTGAATTTGCACATTGCACTGGGCGAATTCGCTTTCCTTGTCGGTCCGTCCGGCGCCGGCAAATCCACTCTCATGCGTCTTTTATATCGTGAAGAGACGCCAACGTCGGGCAGCGTTTTTGTCGGCGGCGTCAATCTCAACCGCTTGCACAGACGTCAGGTGCCGCTCTTGCGCCGCCGTTTGGGAACGATTTTTCAAGATTACAAACTCTTGCCGCGCCAGACTGTCTTCAACAATGTCGCTTACATTCTAAGAGCGCTCGGAGTTGATGAAAAGGAAGTCGCCAAGCGCGTTCAAAGCGCCCTCTCGGTGGTAAGCCTCGAGCACAAAGGCGATGCTTATCCGGATGAACTCTCGGGTGGAGAACAACAGCGCGTCGGCATCGCCCGCGCCATCGTCAATGGACCGCCAGTCCTGCTCGCCGACGAACCGACCGGCAACCTGGACCCAGCTACTTCACTGGAAATCGTGCAACTGCTCGAGCGCATTGCCGAGCGCGGCACAACTGTGTTTATCTCGACGCACGATACTACGATCGTCAACGCTCTGCGCAGGCGCGTTATTTACCTTAAGGGCGGCGAAATAGTGTCGGATGTAGACAGTGGTGTTTACGAACTGGAGCCAAATCTCAACGTATGAGACATTTGCGAATTTTCTTCAGAGTAATAATAGAAACCGGCATCGGTGTCAAAAGATCGGGCTGGTCCAACTGGTTGGTCGTCAGCATCCTGGCGATTGCTCTCACCATATTCGGTGGCATCCTGCAATTAACGATGACAATGAAAAACGTCGTCACGGCTTGCGGTTCGCAACTGGAAATATCGGCTTATCTGAAAGACGGCTTCCAGCCCAAGCGAGTGGCACGAGAAATAAGCCAGATACCTGAAGTCCAGCTGGTCGAGATCGTCACCAAAGATGT
Organism: Cyanobacteria bacterium PR.3.49; assembly: GCA_013997645.1. Taxonomy (GTDB): domain Bacteria; phylum Cyanobacteriota; class Vampirovibrionia; order Obscuribacterales; family Obscuribacteraceae; genus QKMZ01. The sequence goes on along the minus strand of PNKB01000196.1, from coordinate 1,145 downwards.
CGCCTGGGACGAAATGAAATCCACGTTTAAGGTGGCTTCTTTAGCCAATCCGCTGCCCAACACTTTGCACATTCGAGCCAGCAATCCTCAAGCAGTAGAAGCCGTTGCGGCCAAAGTGAAATTGCTTGGAGCAGTGGAAAACATTCGTTATCCATTGAAAGTCGCTCGTAAAATCAATGACTTGCGCCATTTCATAGAACTCGCCGGATTCGCAATAACAGCGGCTTTATCAGCGGCCACACTGACTGTAATAGGTAATACAATTCACTTGCTAATTGAATCACGGCAAAGAGAAATCGAAATCCTGAGTTTGATGGGTGTCAGCCCGTTTTACATAAAAGGGCCGTTTATCTTGCAGGGAGCCACGTATGGAGCAGGTTCCGCGCTCGTAGCTATCCTGGTTTTGACCGGAGTGCATTTGTACTTGGATCCATATGTCACCGATCAACTGGTCAGCATCGCTCCCTTCCTAGCCAAGAATTTGGAATACGGACTCTGGGAAACGTTCGCAATTGTGATTGGACTGGGCGTTCTCGTAGGGGCCGGTGGCTCCTGGTGGACCTCAGGCCGTTACATCAAAATCTAGAAAAGAGGCGACGCCTGGCATCGCCTCTTTTGCAACTCTGATTGAAAGTCAGTCGAGACTCTCCAGTTGTTTGAGACTGTAGACTCGCTCTGAAAATGGCTCTTTAATGCTGCTCAAGAAGGCATTGCCTATGCCATTGAAGACGCCTTCAGCGACCGTTCCGGCTACACGCATAGTCTGCCCGGGAATCGATGCCACCATCATCGGCGTCACCCACTTGTCGTTTCTTTCAAACTCTTTTGCAAAGCTGGCAGTGTAAGTATCCATCCGGCGCGCCTCACAGCGAGCAATTGCAATCGGCGTTCCCACCACGACCCCTGAGGCAAAAGAGACAACCTTAAGCGGAATGAGAGCCGTCTGCTTAATATGATTTTCTTCGAACGTCGGATGATCGCACGCCAGTGCAGGCCCGGCCTGCATTGTTAAAACCGCCATTAACACCAATGTTTTTCGCATAGCAAAATAGTCCTCCTTGAACTGCTCCCAGCGTATGGCAGAAAGCCCCTCGACAATTTCGCCGCTCAACACTTTCGATAGTGTTTTCACTTCGCTGGACCAC
>PNKB01000195.1 GCA_013997645.1 Cyanobacteria bacterium PR.3.49 | reverse complement strand
CACCGGATGCCGTGCAAGCCACGCTGCGCCGTCCCGGTCGGCTGCGCGACGCCGCCAACAAAATGCAAGCAATTATGGTGCCGACAAAGCTAATGCAAGATGTTTTTGTGGAAAACGGAATCAACGAAAAACTGATCCATCATGTGCCTTTCGGAATCCGCCTGGAGGCACTTACGCCATACACGCAGAAAACACCTTGCGATGTGACACGTATAGGATTTATTGGAACGCTGTTCGAGCATAAGGGCGTAGACCTGCTAATCAAAGCGTTTTTGGCTCTGCCTCAAGAAGCAAAATGCAGCCTTTCAATTTACGGCTCCACCGATCAGTTTCCCGAATATGGGAAAAAGCTGCTGGATATGGCTGCGGACGGCTCGAAGAATGCAGAAAAAATTTCTTTCAAGGGCACATTTCCACAAGCTCAATTTGGAGAAATTCTCTCAAACCTTGATGTGCTGGTCATCCCATCACGCTGGTATGAAAACACTCCGCTCGTCATGCAATCGGCGCTTGCCACAAAAACACCGCTCATAGCTACTGACCTGGGCGGTATGGCAGAGATTATCGATCATGGCAAGACCGGTTTGTTGTTCAAACTCAACTCGGCGGATTCACTCAAAGAACAGCTCCTGCGCATTATCAATGAACCGGATTTGCTCAGAACATTTCGCGGCGCCATCAAAGAAGAGCGCAGTGTTGGCGACATGGTCGACGACATCGAAAAGATATACGCGTCGAATTAGAATTCAGACATTTGTTTACCGAATAATGGGATGCTGAGAGCATTACGGCGGAGAGAGTTATATAGTCCGTGCTACCATATGGCGCATGAAAACTCTTGTCATTGGCGGCAATGGCTTTATTGGCTGCCATCTGGTCGATCAACTCGTCGAGGCGGGACACTCTGTAAGAGTGTTGGACCGCTATCCAAGCCGTTTCAGGGACCAGCTTCCTGACGTCGAATATGTAACAGGCGATCTTGGCAATCACGGTGAAGTCGCCAATGCCGTCAAAGAGATGGACTGGGTGTTCCACCTGGCCTATACGACCGGCCCGCAAACATCGAATGATGACCCCGTCTATGACATTCGCTCCAACATCGGCGATTCGGTTCAACTCTTGCAGGAATGCCGCCAGTCGAAAGTAAAGAAAGTGATTTTCATCTCGTCCGGGGGCACCGTCTACGGCGTGCCCAAGACGATTCCCATTGAGGAAAACCACACCACTGACCCGATTTGCTCGTACGGCATCACCAAGCTGGCCATCGAGAAATATCTCTATCTGTTCTACACCCAATGGGGTCTGGACTATGTCGTACTGCGGTTTTCCAATCCCTATGGCGTTCTGCAAAACCCTCATGCCAAACAAGGCGTGATCGGTGTTTTCCTCGGCAATACAGCAGAAGGCAAACCAATCAACATTTTCGGCGACGGCGAAATCGTGCGCGATTACATTTATGTCACCGACGCCGCCCAGGCACTGATCCGCGCGGCGGAATATAAAGCCGGTCCCAGCGACCCGAGAATTTTCAATATCGGGGCCGGTCGCGGCTATTCGGTAAATGAAATTGTGGATGAAATAAAGAAAAACATAGACCGCCCGGTTATCGTCAATCACCAGCCTGGGCGCACAATTGACGTTCCAGCCAATGTTCTTGACATTAAGCTCGCCAAAAAACATCTGAATTGGTCCGCTGAAACCGAGCTGGGCGAGGGTTTACGCAAAACCTGGAGCTGGATCACATCCTTAAATCCCGCTTAGAATCGCCACGGGGTAAGCCTTTGCAACGCCGGCAAAAGCTTGACATTAGAAGCTGACAAGTTGACCGCAAGCTCCAATTTGTAAGACAATTCCGGGTTGTTGAGAGACATATTTCACAGATATTTTGAAATCGACCGCTTCATCAGGAAACAAGCTGTGGCAAGTCCCGATCTTTCTGTAGTAATTGCCGTCTATAACGAAGACCCGCGTAATTTAGTGCGCATGCTTCAAACACTGGAAGAAGTACTGCTTGCAGTCTCTATCAAGTATGAAGTGGTATTCGTCAATGACGGCAGCAAAGAACGCACATCAAGAGCGCTTCGCGACATTGCTGCCGAATTTCCGTATGTAAAACTAATCAATCTTTCGCGCAACTTCGGACAACAGGCTGCGATTACGGCCGGTATGGACCATTCCGAAGGTCGCGCCGTGGTCAATATCGACTCCGACCTGCAAGACCCGCCCGAGCTTATTCCTAAGATGATGGAATTGTGGCGGCGCGGCTACGACGTCATTTACGCCACCCGCTCGACACGCAAAGACAGTGTACCGAAGCGGCTTTTCGCCTTCCTCTTTTACCGAATTCTTAGCGCTGTTTCCGCCGTTGAAATCCCGCGCGACACCGGCGACTTCCGTCTCATGGACAGAAAAGTCGTCGATGCCTTGCGACGCCTGCCGGAGAAAAAACGCTTCTTGCGCGGACTGGTTCCCTGGCTCGGCTTCAAGCAAGTGGGCATTCCCGTCGACCGCGGTGCACGCGAAGTGGGCGAGAGCACTTATACAATTCGCAAATTACTCAGTCTGGCATTCGACGGCATTCTCGCTTTCAGCGTCGCACCGCTTTTCTTGATACCGGTAGCCGGTGGAGTCATTGCCTCAATTGGTCTTGTGCTTCTTTTGGCTGCTTTAGCCGTAGCTCCTGCCATTCAGCCATACATGTTGATCGCAGCAGCCATGTGTGTTCTTTCCGGGGTGCAAGTCTTGGCAGTCGGATTGGTGGCCATTTACCTGTCTACGGCAATTGAAGAATTGCGCGGTCGCCCCACATATCTTGTTGGAGAACGGCTCGGTAAAGGTTTTGAAGACGAGTCGCGCCGGCCGGAAATCAGAGAATCTGAAGAGATTTCGACTTTAGAAGACGCGCTCACCGCATCGGCACGCTGATCTTTCACCGTTAGTGTTCAACGCCTGCAAGGGTCGTTTCTATGAGTTCAATCATATGAGTACAGTGGCAATTATTGGTGGAGGCTTTGCCGGAACGCTGACTGCCGTCAATCTGATGTACCAGGCGCATTGCTCGCTCAGGATTGTGCACATTGAAAGCAGCGAAAAACGCAATTGCGGAGTTGCTTTCCGAACTCAAAGCCCGCATCACTTGCTCAACGTTCCAGCCGGTCGCATGAGCGCCTTTCCTGATGACCCGCTGCACTTTCTCAAGTGGGCACGCTCGCGCGACAACAAACTCAGCGAATCATCTTTCGTGCCGCGTAATTTGTATGGAGAATATCTGGACGGCGTGCTGGAAGCCGGCATAAACAGCCTGCCGCCTTTCGTTTCTTATGAAGCGCTGAATGGCGAAGCCATCTCGATCAAGCTCATCCAGGACGACAGCAAAGCTGTAATCAAACTTGCTGACGGCAATGTGGTCGTAGCCGACAAAGTCGTGCTCGCGACCGGGAATTTCAAAGCCGGAAGACCTTCCGGAATTTCACAAACCATTGCCAGCTCTGAGCATTATTTCTCTGATGCCTGGTCGGCGGACTGCGATCGTATCGCCACTACCGGCGGTGACATCATGATTATTGGAGCAGGCTTGACCGCCGTCGACAAAATCATGGACCTGGAAGCCTGCGGCTTCAAAGGAAACATACATGCGGTCTCGCGACACGGGCTGTTACCCGCCTCGCACCTTAAAACGTCGCTGCCGACTTTTGCGCAAACCGAGTTGCGCTGTGAGCTGTACAGTGATTTGAATTTGCTTTTCAAATCGGTGAAAAATGCCATCCGCAGCGGTTCATACAAAGACCTTTTCGACAATGCCTCGACAATAAACATGGAAGTGAGCGACTGGCGGCAAATTATTGATTCCCTGCGCCCGCACTCGCAGTCTTTATGGGCGGCATTGAGTGATACGCAAAAATCACGCTTTTACAGACATCTTAAAGCCTACTGGGATGTTCACCGCCATAGAATGGCTCCTGAAATCGGCAAGCGCATCGCTGCATTGCAGGCAAGCGGGCAACTGCAAACCGTTGCCGGACGGCTCTACAGCGTTCAGGAAACCGCTGAAGCATTAGTTGCAACTATTGTCCCTCGCGGCGGCGGTCAGCCCAAACAACTGAAAGTAGGGAGTATTATCAATTGCACCGGCTTCGAGTTGAACTTCGAAAAGACAGAAAGTGCGCTTGCTCAGTCGCTTCTGGCACGCGGGCTTGTGAAAGCGCATCCGACAAAAATCGGTCTCAGCATACTCAATGATGGAAACGTACTGGACAGCAATGACAGACCGAGCAAAGTTCTCTATACACTCGGTGCGCCGACCATCGGTGCGCGCGGCGAGTCGATCGCTGTTCCTGAACTGCGCACTCAAGCCAAAGAATTGGCCGCCACGCTGCTTAGCCTGACCAATGAAGAACTTTTGCCGGCATTAAATGCTCAACAGCTGGTAGCAAACTGAAGTTACTGCGACAGTTTCAAATTAACAAGCTGATTATTGCCCTGAAAGCTGGCTCTAAGCTTAATTGAGCTGAGACTGGCGGCAGGGATTTCCCAGCTCAGGTGAGAGCCCTTTTTCAGCGCGAGCGTTTCGATTGCAGACGGAGCATAACCGAGCTTCTCGTCAAACTTGTTCAGATAAACCTGCGCCGCCGCCAGGTTCGGACCGGTCAACTCAATTTTTTTGACCTTTGAAGGAGAGCTAAGAGAAAGCAAAACGTGCCGGCGCCTTAAGGGCAGAAAAAGCGTGTGGTCTGTGGCGTCAGGCGGATATGTGAATTGGAAACTATTCGGCGACACCTTTTGAACATTCATGTAGGGTGGCACGCAATCATTGATTTCGATAACAGGTCCAGCCTCTGTCGACTTGGCACCGAGCACGGCTGGAAATTTCTTCTCGATAACATCGGCAGCAGAACTAGCATAGAAGTGAGTTGAAAATGTCCCGGGATGACCGTTGCCCGGATTGATGCCCAGTCGCAAGGCTGAGCTGTTTGCTTTCAGCAACGGATCGCTGGAGGCGGCTGTGGCAAAGGCATCGTTAGTATCGACGAAAAGCAAGCCGGCATCCTGGAAGACGGGCTTTACTTTCGCGTATCGCTCGGCATTGTAATCCTTTACGCGCTCGAAAAAATTGCTCGAATTAGATACGTTTTCCTTTGTCTTGTTTTGAAACCCTGCCGGCAGAGTAATCAGGAATGCCGGTGTATCAGCCGCTTTCAAAGTCTCTGAAAGTGAAGCCACCGTCTTTTTATACTGGGCAAAATTGTCGCCTTCTAAAATCGCCAGTTCCCAATCTGCGTATTCCTTCTTGTCTGTTGTGTTGGCGAGAGCGGCTTGTCGAGAGAGCTTGCGCATCTGTTTCAACTGCCCGGTCAAATTAGGCAGCACTTTGCTCAAACCGGCAAGCAACGGATCATCATCCGGCAATTCTTTGCTCATCATAGGCACAAAGGCAGTGCCGTCCTGGCGTCTTTCTTCCGGATCGTTGGTCACATAACCCATAACGACGAGATCCGGTTTGTACTTGGGAAGCAGCGCCGCCAGCCAGTCTTTTTGATCGCGTGTGCTGGCTCCGTTCAAGCCTGCTGCAATTACTTCCACTTGTCTGTAACCACGGCGAGCCAATTCGAGCTCGAGCTGACGCCACCACAATTGATTGACATTCTCAGAGCCGTCGCCCCATACAAATGAATCGCCAAGCACCAGTATGCGTTTTTTCCCCGCATGCTCGGGGTTTACCGGTAAATACTTCGAGCGCCACACAGGGTCGTTTGGACGCGCGTCGTTTTTGAGATAGGTGAAGTGATTGAGCCTGTGGTTCTCATCGGTCCAGAGAAAAGATTCCAGTTGACCGGAATTTTCGAGCGCGGGAATAACCCAACGGTCGAGTGCGAAAAGAGAGAAGCCTATCAAAGCCAGAGATACCGCAAAATAAGAAAGCGAGGTGAGCGCCACTGTCTGCGGTGGCAGCCGCCGGAAGGCGATTGGCGTTGTTTTTTCTTTTTCTGCAGCTTCCAGCACTAAGAGTCCTCAATAAATTTAGAACAAAGTATAGATAAACGGTGCCAGGGCACTGCTCTGCACGAAGATGCCGATCATACCGAGCATGAGCAAAACGATCAGGCAGGGCAGGAACAAGAGTTGGCTGTGGCGAGCGAAATAAGCGACTACTTGCAAGGGCTGAAGCCAGCCGGGCAATTTGTACTGTCCAGCACTACCATGTTCGTCGGACGATTCTTTGACAGTCCAGCCTTCAATAACTGGAGCTTTATCGCCTGTCCACGAGTAGAAGGGCACGTGATTGTTTTGTTTTTGATAAATCAATCCGGCCGGCAGAATGGTCAAGAAATAAACTACACAAAGGACGCCTTTGAATAAATTGGTCCCGACGAATGTAGCAATTGCCTTCATGACGCGCTGAGGGTAGACCATGAGCCCGGGTGCGATCAGGGTAGTAGCAAGAAATACCAGTCCGGCTCCAAGAATAGCGTTGGCAACCGCTCCTTCCAGCAAAATCCAGCTTTTGAAGACGCCCATGAGTGTGAGCACCCAGCCAAAGGTCAATCCGAAAATGACATTGTTTTTCAGCGCTGCTTTTTCTGTTCTAATTTGCAGGCGCTTCATATAGCCGTTGACATGCGCCGAGCCGCGCGCTGAGCGATCGACGCTGCGCCCCTCAATATTTTGCTTGCTGATCACAGCACCGCTAATCAAGGTCGAATCTCCTTAGCCAGGTTTCTCTTTCCGCTTCGCTGAGCGGCTTTTTCGATTGATCTTTTCTGCGGAAAAATCTGTTGCCGATTACCAGACAATCCATTTCAGTTGCCATAAAGCAGCGATAAGCATCTTCGGCTGTGTTGACGATCGGCTCGCCGCGCACATTGAAAGATGTATTGACGATGACCGAGCAGCCGGAGCGTTCTTTGAACCGGCTGATTACTGAATGAATAAACGGATTTCTCGTGCTGTCGATGGTTTGCACGCGTGCCGAATAGTCCACATGAGTGATAGCTGGAACTTTCGAGCGCGGCTGTTTGAGTAAATCAATGCCGAACAAGCCTTCGTCTTTTACCGCAATCCGCTGGCTTTCTTTGACCGGATAACAGAGCAACATGTACGGGCTTTCCTGGCAGATATCGAAATATGTCTCGGCATCTTCAGCCAGCACCATAGGCGCGAACGGGCGGAAACTCTCTCTGAATTTGACTTGCAGATTGAGATGACTCTGCATGCTCTGGCTGCGCGCATCGGCAAGAATTGAGCGGCTGCCCAAAGCACGCGGTCCGAACTCGGCGCGTCCTCTGGCCACGGCCACAATTTCGCCGTTCGATATAGCCTCGGCAATGGCATCTTCAAGGCGGGAATCGTCCATCTCTTGCCAAACGGCGCCCATGCGGTTCAAGACCGCATCATCTTCATCCGAGTAAGAAGGAATTTCCAGGCCCAAAAATGCTCCGGCCATGGAATCGGGTTTTTGCACCGTGCGTTTTTGTCCAAGCACCTGGTGCCACATCCACATGCATGCGCCCAGCGCGCCGCCGGCATCACCGGCTGCAGGTTGGATCCAGATCTGGTCGAAAATGCCCTCTCGGGATAGCAAACCGGTTGACACCACATTCAGTGCCACACCACCGGCCAGGACGAGATTCTTCATGCCCGTCTCTTGTTGCACACGCCGCGCCATTACAATCAGCACGTCATTGAGAACTTTCTGGATGCTGGCAGCGATGTCCATTTCTTTCTGGCGAATCAGCGATTCCGGCTCGCGGGGCGGCCCGCCCATAACCTCGTTGAAGAGTTCGTTGGTCATCGTCAGACCGCCGACATAATCAAAATAGTGTTGATTGAGCGCAATGGCGCCGTTGCTGTCCACGGTGATCAACTTTTCTTTGATCAGGTCTGCATAAATCGGCTTACCGTAAGGCGCCAGACCCATCAGCTTGTACTCACCGCTGTTGATTTTGAAGCCAGTGTAATAAGTAAAAGCGGAATAGAGCAGACCAAGCGAATTAGGAAAGCGAATGTGCTTCAGCAGTTTCAAATCCTTGCCGCGGCCGACACCGTAGGTCGTCGTCGACCACTCTCCCACGCCATCGATGGTAAGAACGGCAGCTTCTTCAAAAGGCGAAGGAAAAAATGCACTGGCGGCATGCGAAAGGTGGTGATCGCAGAAAACAACGTGCTTTTTGACGCCCAATTCTTCGGCAATCTGGCGGCGCATCCACAGCTTTTGTGTCAACCAGACAGGCAGACTGCGCAGGTACGAGGGCAGGCTGGCAGGAACAGTGGCGTGATAGGTAGTGAGCAAGCGGTCGAATTTCGCATACGGATTTTCGTAGAAAACCACGTGGTCGATATCTTCTTCCGTGATTCCACCCGCTTCCAGGCAAAATCCCACAGCATTGTGCGGGAAGCTCGAGTCGCCCTTAATGCGGGTAAAACGCTCCTCTTGCGCGGCGGCAACAATTACTCCGTCTTCCACAAGGCAGGCAGCGGAGTCGTGATAATAGGCGGAAATGCCCAGTATGCGAATTTTTCCGGACACCGGATTGTCACCCGAGAAATGAGCCAAACGGCTACAAAGCCGCGCCGACAATGATAATCTCTAGCGCGGCCGCCCGTACTGAGTGAATTATCAGGTTGAAAGGTGGTTAATTTCGGCACATGAGCGGCAAGCCTGAGACATGCTCTGGCGCGCCGGATCCGGCATGCTAAGCCGCTGCAACACAAAAGAGATTAGTCAAAGTTTAAGTAGCGCCAATCGTAGTCGGGGCGACTGCAGGCTGAACGACACTGGTAGAAGGAGGCGCACCAGCCACTCTTTCCTGAATACTGCGAATTTGCATTTGACTCTTTGTGGCGAGCGCTTGCCCGACGGCAATTGCATCTCGGGTCGTCATGCTGAGCGGAATGCCTTGACCGACAGCAGCACGGCGAACCTTTGCCTGAACGGGGCAGAGAATATCGAAGGAAGATAAGCTCACCACACGGCTGACGCCTGATTTCTTCATCCAGACGGCGATGTCTTCCGTGCGCCAGTTAGCCAACTCCACAATTTCGGCATCGGCATCGGCAGGATCGATGCACTCGGCTACTTCGGCGGCCACAACCACTTCTGTGCCCTGACGGCGGAATGCTTCCATAACTCTCAGTGCCTCAGGCACCAGCAATTGGTCGGAAGAAATAAGAACAGTCCCTCCCACCGGCAATGCTCGGCCCGATGCTATTTGAGCCCTGCCGTAAGCCTCTTCGAATGACTGCCCCTGTCCCATAACTTCGCCGGTCGATCTCATTTCCGGTCCCAGGCAAACTTGCGCATCGACAAATCGTTCAAATGGAATCACTACAGACTTCACGGCATAGCCGCTTTGCACGGGTCTCACAAGCGGTTTTAAGTCTTCCAGCTTCTGGCCCATTATTACTCTTGTGGCTAGCTTCGCCCATGGCACTCCGGTTGCTTTCGAGACAAATGGCACCGTCCGTGATGCACGCGGATTTACTTCCAGCACATAAAGTTCGCCGTCTTTTATTGCATACTGAACGTTCATCAAGCCTCGGACATTCAGCTTTTCGGCAATCGCCTCGGTGGCGGCCGTGATTCGTGATTTCAGTTCTTCGGAAATGGTCACCGACGGCAAAACGCATGAGCTGTCTCCGGAATGCACTCCGGCTTCTTCAACATGTTCCATGATGCCGGCAACAATTGTAGTATTGCCGTCAGAAAGCGCATCCACATCGATTTCCAGTGCATGCTGCAGGAATCTATCGATAAGCAAAGGCTGATCGGGCGAAGCTGCAAAAATTGAATCAATCAATTCCAATAAATGTTCGGAAGAGCGAGCGATGTGCATTGCCTTTCCGCCTAAAACGAAACTTGGTCTGAGCAAAACTGGAAAACCGAGTAATCTAGCCGCTTTTAGAGCCTGCTCGCGCGTGTGAACAATCGATCCTTCCGGCTGGCGGATGCCCAATTCCGAAAGAACGGTTCGGAAGCTGGAGCGATCTTCTGCCAGCTTAATCGCGTCGACCGAGGTTCCCAAAATGCGAAAACCGCGCGCCTCCAGCTTCTCGGACAGGTTGAGCGGAGTCTGACCGCCGAATTGGACAATCACTCCGTCCGGTTTTTCCAGCGACAGAATGTTGCTGACCGATTCCAATGTAAGCGGTTCGAAATAAAGAACGTCTGAGACATCAAAGTCGGTAGACACTGTCTCCGGATTGCAATTGATGATAATCGAGCGCATGCCCTGTTCTTTGATGGCCAGGCTGGCTTGAACGCAGCAATAGTCGAACTCTATTGCTTGACCGATGCGGTTCGGTCCGCTTCCGAGAATGACGACTTTCTTGCCGACTTCCGGCTTGTACTCGGCTCTGGATTCAGAAAATGTCGAGTAAAGATAATTAGTTTTTGTGGGAAACTCGCCCGCGCAAGTGTCGATGGCTTTGAAAACGGGATGGAGATTCAGTCTCTGGCGCATGGCATAGACTGAATCTTCGGAAACAGCCTCACAGCCGGCAGCGGCATTGGCAAAAGAAGCAATTTGCCTGTCGCTGAAAAATTCGCGCTTCAACTCTTTCAGTAATCCGCCTTCCAGGGCACTCATAAGACCGGTCAGGCCGGAAGCTGAGAATACTTCCGCCAGCGCCTCTTTGGCTGACGTTTCACTCTCGTAAATCGCGGCGAGATTATCGAGGAACCAGCGGTCTATTTTCGAAACCTGATAAATGTCCTCAACCGTCCAGCCGGCGGAGATCGGAAGA
>PNKB01000194.1 GCA_013997645.1 Cyanobacteria bacterium PR.3.49 | reverse complement strand
TTTTGCGTACCAGGAACCGACATAACCCTGCAGTTCAGGCAATTCGCGAACCAAATTGCTGACCAGATCGAGCTTGCACAGTTTTGCAGTGCGCTCCAGGCACATGGCTACATTGCTGTCCAAAGAAAGTGTGTCGACTATCAAGCCGGCAAGCATTACCAACCTTTCCACTTTTTCGCCGTAGCTGCCCAATCCTTCCTGGAAAGTCAGCTGGTCTAGAGATTCTTTGCGATCGGAAAGCGGGGTTTTCTGATCATCGAAATAAAAGAACTTTCCGTCCGCGAGTCTTGCTCTGATCACGCGCTCGTTGCCCTGCTTGATGAAGTCCTGGGCCTCCTGTCTGTCGTTGTTCGAAATGGTTATGAAATACGGCAGCAGATTGTTGTCGTCACCATTTTTTGTTTTCTTCTCGATTGGAAAGTACCGCTGGTGGTGCACCATGATCGTTTCAATCAGAGTGTCCGGCAGTTCCAAATATTCCTTGCCGAATTCGCCCACCACAGGATGCGGCCACTCATTTAAATTGACCACTTCATCGAGCAGCGAACCGCCCAGCTGTCGTGCCTCTCCGCCCAGTTCCTGGGCGCGTTTTTCCACACTTTCTCTGATTGCTTTGCGGCGCTCGTCAGGATCGACCAGCACTTTGGCATTTTTGAGTTTTTCCGCGTACTCGCCCGGGTTTTTCAAACTGATTTCGCCCGGGCTCAAAATGCGATGACCCTGGGTGATGCGGCCGGCTTTCAATCCCTCGAGCTGAAATTCGACTACTTGCTCATCGAGCAGAGAAACAATCCATCTGATCGGTCTTGAGAACTTCATGGTCTTGGAGCCCCAGCACATGGGTCTCTCGAAGGGCAACTGCCCGACCAGGGTAGGCGCAATTTCCTGTAAAACCGCCTGGGCCGGTTTTCCTACCACAGTGACATTGGCAAAAATGTGCTCGACACCGCCCACTTCTTCCTTTTCCAGCTGGTCGACGGTCAAATTGTATTTGCCGGCAAAGCCCGTCGCCTGGGGCGTCGGTTTGCCGTCTGCCCCAAATGCTTGCCCGACTTTGGGCCCCTTGACTCGATTGGTCGTCGTTTCCTGTTTTGCCTGCACGTTCTTGACCATGACCACCAGACGGCGCGGTGTGGACATCGCCTTGACGCTGTCGAAAGACAGGCTGTTGGACTTCAGCGCCTGTCCCATCAACTCTTCGAGCTTGGCCTGCGCCTCGTTAATCTGTCCGGCAGGCAGTTCTTCGGTTCCAATTTCCAGCAAGTAGTCAGGCATAATTCTTCTTTCTAGGAGGACGACAAAGGTCCAATTATAGAGAGCCAGCCTGCTTAGCGTCTTCAAGTGTAACCGGGTATATTGTAGTGGGTGGCGCCGGCAGCGCCGGGTGAGGCTGTGGCGCGGTTTCGCGGCGAATAAAGTTTTTTCATGGACACGACACTTCTACTGGGAATTTGCATAGCCGTTGTCATATCCGCTGCGCTCTTGTTTCGCAACGCTCTTTATGGGGCTGAGGGCGTAATTACCAAAAAACGGCGGCTGGAAACGGGCGACCTGGAAGTTTCCGTGCGTACATCGGGCAATGAGTATGTGCTCGACGACTTGATGACTTTGATGAAAAACTATTCTATGTCGGGAAGAAACGACGAGGCGATCGCCTCGGCGAGAAAAGCTTTGAATATTGCCGAACAGGAATTCGGAAAAAGCGACGAGGCTTTGATTCCGATATTGGAAGCTTATGCTGACGTGCTCAATCGCGCTCGGCGTCAGGTCGAAGCGAAAAACTTGAAAGAGCGCATCAAAGCAATTCGAGAAAAGAGACCCTACGATGATCGTTCTTTCAAAAAATCCAGACGATAAAACTAGCACCACAGGCGGTGAGCACTCGAGGCGGATGATGGTCAGCCAACGCATAATTCTGCTAATTCTTTCCGCATCTTCTGCTATGGCGATGCCTTATGCAACTGCGTTTGCAGCGACCGAAGGTTCTTATCAGGGCCTGGAATTCTATGGCTCGTCTCAGATGTCTCGACCTGAATTGGAGAAACTGTTGGGCCTGCGCAATGGTGCCTCCTACCGCTCGATTAAATCAGCAATGGAGCGTCTCCATCGCGAGCTGAAAGCCAGACGTTTGGAGGGAAACATCCAGGCTGTAACGGGCGACGGCACGGATATTTACCTTTCCGTTGATGTTCTGGGCGGCTACGACGACATGCCCAGCCGCATCTTGAAAGAGCCTCATCAGGTGGCATATCGCAGCGAAGAGCCGGTGCAGATTCTCGAGAAATTGCACGGTCGGCTGGAATTGTTGGAGGCGCAGGGACGCCCTGCCAATGAAGAGTGGCGCGCAGGCATCAAATATTTTTCCGACGAGCCCTGCAATCAAATGGTCAACGATTTGATGCGCCATTGCGGTCCGATGCGTGAAGAGCTTTTATATCTTATCGATCATGATCCCAATGCGGTGCGCCGCGCTACGGCAGTCGAGCTTTTGAGCTGGTCGGGCGAGGTTCCTGATACGGCTTATCGGCTGCTGGCTGCAGTTGATGATGTAGACGTGACCGTTCGCACCTTGGTCACGCGGTATCTTTTCAAAAACCTCTCTCTTTTGCCTGACGACTTTGCTTTTCAAGATATGGTCGAGGTTTACAGTCGCGACCTCAATCGGCCTTCTCATGATGACCGCTCGAAAGCCTTATACATGTTGCTGGCGATTGTTAAAAGGCGGCCGGAATTAATTCGCCAGGTGCAGGCCCTGGACGAAAAGAGAATCAAGTTCTTGCAGGAAAGGTCGCTTGTGCCCTCGATAAAATTGGCGTGTGCGCAATTTCAGAAGCTCTTTGTCCGGGCAAACGTAGGACTGACGGACGTTAAGCCGAATTTGGATTTTTTGCCGCCATAACAGTTTGAAACGCATTTCTCGGGGTATTATTCTGGTAGTCGGTGGGAGTGGCTTGCAGCCTCGTTTAGACTATCTGTCATGAGGGCGCCTCCCATCGGCTCTTTTATATGTCGCTGAATAACTGTTTCAGACTATACGCCCGGAGCCGTCGTATAGCAGCCGTTGCACTGGCTGCCCACCGATTAGGTGCGATTCGACTATTTCCTTAACGTCGTCGGCTGTCACATGCGCATACCAGACTGATTCCGGATAAACGACGATGAGCGGACCGTGACCGCACTGATCGAAACATCCGGCTTTATTTATCCGTATTTGCTTTTTCAATCCGCGCTCTGAAATTTCTTTTCTCAAGGCATCGCAGACTTCCACAGCTCCTTGCCCGGGGCAAGTTTTGCCCGAAACGCAAACAAATACGTGTTTTTCAAAGACTTGCATTAATGATTATTTGGACTCCCTGGTCGGCGTCTCATTCTAGCTTTTGTGCCAGACCTTTTGAGTAATTTTTATGTAGGGATCATTAGGATCTGCGAAACCTCCGCCCTTTCCGAGTAGCTATTTCATGATCGAATACACACAAGATGTGAGCTTGCCTGCTCAAAGATTGATGGCTGATACCAATGCCGAGCCACAGGACAGGCTGAGAATGCAGGCCGATCAGCTGCTCACTACAGCCGGTTCGTCAACCAAAGCTGCCGGCGCTGAACTTTCTTCAATACAAGAGAGCATTATCGCAAAAACCGAAGCACCCGGTCAGGCTGAAACAGCAAGACGATTAGCCGAAGCCTGGCGAGAGCAGATTGAAAACCGCATAGCCAGTGGTGAATTGAGCCGGCAGGAAGTGGCCGATACGATGAAGCATGCGCAGCGCCTGATCAGCAATGACTCGAAATTTTTGACCCGGGATCAAAGAGGAAATGTGGCTGCCGGAATTTTGTATCACATGGGTCACGGGCGCATAGATCAGGGCATGCACGCTACTTGCAATGTCACGGTTCTGCAAAATATTGCTTTTATGGACAAGCCTTCAATCGCTGCTGAGATGATAACGTCTGCCGCACTGGAAGGTAAATGGACAGCACCCGACGGAAAAGTGATCACCATACCCGAAGACAGCATGACACCTGGGATGGAAGAGTCGGTGTTTCCACCCGTTGATGGACTGCGCACTCACGCCTCGCAAATATTTCAAGTTGTGGCGCTCAATGATGTCGGACAGCGCGAAAAGGAACCAAAAGAATTCGTGCAAAAACCTGCAGGACCGGCGAGCATGTTTCACACCCTTGCTTCGCATTTACTGCCTGCAAGCGAGTATTGGATGCCTAACGGATATGAGGTCTGGAGAGATTCTTCCGCTAAAGAGACCGCTTTCATGGGTTTGACCGGAAAGCAGATTCAAGAAGAATCGCAGCGATTGTTCGGCGACAAGTATGAAACCATCTCATACAGAAGTCCATGGGAATCCTGGAAATACCCCTTCAGCAGCAAGGCAGAAGACTACAAGCTGACAAAGATGGTGGAATCAGAAGATGGTCTGCGCACGACAATTTCTGATTTGGATAAGAGCGGAAAGCTTCCTGTTGTAGTGGCAGTCGATGGCGATAACGTTTTGCTCTCGAGCACTGGTGTTATCGACAACATTATCTACGGGCTTCGCTCTTCTTTCCGCCCGTTGCGCACAGCCAGCGAATTTATTGATTCACAATTAGGTATCGCCAATCACGTGGTCACCGTGACAAAATATGATGCAGCCTCCGATCGAGTTTTCATCGAAAATTCCTGGGGAAAAGATCAGGACGGCTGGATGTCCGTTCGTGATTTGTGGAAGGCTGTTTGAAGTCAGGTAAGAGTAATTCCGAAATTCATCTTCTTGCCGAGGACTTTCATGGCACGCGATATTGGTTGAGAGCGAAGAGATCCGCCTTCGATCGCATGTTTTAACCGTTTTACTTCTACTCAATCCAGTGGATGCACCAATTGATTTCTGTCTACAAAAGACAGTTCGTTCTCGCTTTGGTGGACCATGTATGCAAAGTTGTTGCGCACGCGGTGTCCGTCCGGATATCTGACGGCGACTACTCTGCCCTCTTCATCAGCTTCTACGGGCAACCCTTGCGCGACGGCATTGGGCTGAATGTTCAAGTCATATGTCTTCGGCACGAAAGTGGAATGCCCGGCGGCGTGCTGAGAGATTGATAAGTGGTGATCGAAAAACTGGTGATTCATTTATTTCGCTCGTTAGAAACTGACAGTAGACGAACGGTTTTACCGAAGCGCTACTGGGGTGATTTGCTGACCGGACTTAACTGTATTTATTCACACGCCCATGACATGGCATGAATTTTCGGGCAGGTGTGAGTTATTGCTTTGATGTCAAGCGGATTATGGAAATCAAGCTATCGAAAAAGAGGTGAAAATCACGTGCAAGTTGTTCTTTTGATAGTCTGGTTTTCAAGTGTAGGTAGGTTAACAAAGAAAGGTGAAAAACCGGTAAATTCCGCATTGCTGCGGAGAAAATCCGGCTCTGTCTATTAAGAAACGCTTACAGTTTGGCTCACAGAGCCGGAAATAGCTTGACCCGCGCGCCTATTATTGGAAGAATACAGCCTCGCACTTTGCGATTAGACCGCAGACAGCACGGTGCCCTTGCGTGAGCGGGGCTTAATCACCCGATATTTGCATATCAGGAGCCGGCTTGAGGTCACAATTCGACATAGCGCACGACCGATCTACTGATCTCGAGCGTTTTTCGATACGGGGGGTATACCCTCTGCTTGTGATCCCGCGGAAATATCCCTGGGATTTTTTCCATTTCTGGGGAGTTTCGAGAAGTTGCGTTGCACTTGTTCTTCTAATTGATAGAAGGATTTGAATAAGGAGGCGTTAATGGCCACCAAGGCACGCAAGCAGGAAATCGTCGGAGAACTCAAAGAGTTTTTCAAAGACGGCAAAGTGGCAATTGTCACCGACTTGAGCGGTTTGACAGTTGCTGAAATCACGGCGTTTCGCAGAAAGCTCGATACGAGCAAAGCCAAGTGCCGCATTGCTAAGAACACCCTCATTAAGATCGCCACCGATACTAGTGAGTTCGCAGCAATCGAGAAATTGGCAAAGGGTCCGTCGGCAATCGTTATCGGTTACGACGATCCCGCCCAACCTGCAAAAACAGTCGTCGATTACTTGAAGTCCATTAAAAAGGGCTCGGTAAGAGGCGGAGTGATTGAAGGCAATGCTCTGACTTCCGATGAAGTTAAGGGTCTTGCTGAATTGCCCAGCAAAGAACAATTGTTGTCATCGATTATGGGTGGACTCGATTCCGGTGCCAGAGGCATTGCCGGACTTCTCGAGGCCGTCATTCGCGACATCGCTGTTCTGGCTGAAGAAGTCGCAAAGAAAAACAACAACGCCGCTTAGGCATTGTGCTCTTTGATTTTTAGATGTTTTCCATGCTTAAGAACATAAGTAAGAGGAGTAAATACAAATGGCTACGAAACTTTCGGTAGACGATCTGTTGGAACAAATCGGATCGCTCACCCTTTTGGAAGCTGCTGATCTGAAGAAGAAAATGGAAGAGAAGTTCGGCGTCACTGCCGCAGCTCCTATGGCTTTCGCTGCAGCTCCTGCTGCCGGCGGCGGCGCTGCTGCTGCTGAAGAGAAGACCGAATTCGACGTTGTTCTGACTTCTGTCGGCGACAAGAAGATCGAAGTTCTCAAGCTCGTACGCGAACTCACCGGCCTCGGCTTGAAAGAAGCTAAGGACCTCGTTGATGCCGCTCCGAAGCCTTTGAAAGAAAAGGTCAAGAAGGAAGAAGCAGACCAGATGAAAGAAAAGCTGGAAGCTGCTGGCGCCAAGATAGAAATCAAGTAAGCTCGACATGCGCTAATCTGGGAGTAGCAAATCTCCCTTAAGAGGCATGCGAGTGATTTCTACCTATTCACTAGTTAAGACTGCGCGGCAGCGCTTGATGGTCAGTGTAAGCTGGCAATCGGCTGACCGCGCAGTTTTTCTATAGGGCTGACCAATGAAGTGTCCTAGTTGCGGTCTATATCATCCCAATCAATACGAGCGGTGCGTGTCTTGCGGCGCCACTTTCAAGGAAGGGGAGAATGGCTTCCATGAAGATCAAGAAGAGGGCGTCAAAAGCTCTTCGGTAAATACAATGGAAAGACCGGCAGGCGAGCCCGACGAATTGGCTTACGAAGCAGCCAAAGCTCATCCTCCGCGCCGCTCTAAGTCTCTGGGAATCAGTATGCAGAGCCGTCTTCCGACGATGGTAGGGGCGCTCACCGCCGTGACGGTGCTTTTGGTGTCGGCCGGCGCGACGATATTTTTTCTGACGAAATCACCTGATGAAGAGCGTCTTTTCGTCAAAGGCAAAAAAGAACTGGCCAACGGGCAATATGCTTTTGCCGTCGCCACCTTGGAGCAAGCCGCGGCTTTGCGCAATAAAGATCCAAAAGTTTTCCTGGCTCTTGCTCGTGCATATGTAGGCGTCGATCAGGTGGACAAAGCCTGGGATGCCATCAGTCAGGCTCAACAATTGGGCACGGGCGTTGTGGAAGAACCGCAATTGGCGTCTGATCTGGCCAATTATTATCGCCAGCGCGGCAAGTATGAAAAGGCGCTCGATCTTTTGCGTCCGCTTGCCAAAAGTAATGTGCCTGGAAAGAAGGCAGAACTTGCCGATCTCGATGCTCTCTACGGCGACGAAGCATTGCGCACGGGCAAAATCGATCTGGCTCTGCGCTGCTGGGAAGAAGTGAGAGATTTGCGTGAGGGCTCGCGATTCGGTGAAGCTGAGGCACGCCTTGCCACCATCTATCAGAAGATGGCATCTAATTTCGCTGCTAAGAACGACGATCAAAAGGCGCTCAACTATTTGAACAAGCTGAATGCCATTGCGCAAAATGCGAAAAATTATGAGATGGCATCCGATCTTTACGAGAAGAATGAAAAACTCGATCTGGCCATCGATCAATTGCGTCTGGCCATCAAGTATTCAACCCATAATCCAATATACGAACGCAAATTGGCGGCACTTCTGACTCGCCGCGGCAAGGAGTTGCTGGACAATGGCGAAACCGATGCCGGTTATGGATATTTGCAGCAAGCCAAGACTATCGATCCTTCCAATTCATTGCCGTCTGTCACCTTGCGCGGAGTGAACGTGGGACTGGAGGGCGGCCTTCCTAAAATCAGCGGCGAAATCTGGAATCCGTCTGATGATCCGGTCAATTCGCTGAATGTGAAAGTGGAACTGGTCGATACGGTATCGAAGCGAGTGCTCTGGACACGAGACCAGAAAGTCGTGGATGAGTTTGTACAACCGCTCCAGGGGCGCGATTCCAAGTCGATTGATTTTGTTGCCGGCAGTCCTGTAAGGATGAACGGAACCAACGAATTCAGAGTTTATCTGGACGGCAAAATGTATAAATCCTATCGCCTTGGCGAGAAAACAAAGACGGGCGCCGGACTTGATGCGGACTCGCATGCCACCGCCGACAGTGACAATTCCTCTGGTGCTCTCAGTCGCGTTCGTCCGCGTGTAGAGCCGCGTGAAACAGCTCCACCCCCTGCTCCTGAGCGTACGCAACTGCCGGAGGTTTCTCCAGTACCGCCTCCGGAAGCTCTGCCGAAGACGCACGAGTCGGCTGAAGACAAAACTATGAAAGATCTTGATTGAGTTTTACAATCCCAGAGTTTGCGCCGATGAAACGATCATTTCCTGGGCTTTCTTTCCGCCGATTGCATTCATGTGGGTTGAATCATAAAAGTCGCTCGGGATAAAGGCTTTGCTTCCATCCAGATCGATAAATTCGCCGCCGTATCGAGGCGCCATTTTACAAATCTCGTTTTGATAGAGCTTGTAAATATCTTTGGGTATCAATTCTCGGTTTTGATCCGTGATCGGCATATTTACGACGATCAGCTTGATACCTTTCTGTTTGCATAAAGCGAGCATCTTAGTGAAACTGCTTTTTTCAGCCTCGTAACGCTTGAAGTTGGCAGGCGCGTAGCGGCGCTTCCACTCTGGAAGATCGGTAAATTTCGGCATTTGTGTTGAGGCTGTTGCAGTTGTAACGCTGGCACCGCATCGCGTTGCTTCCTCGAGCGCTTTTACATTTTTTGCTTGAGTGACTTCAAAGAGATCGGCAGGATGCTGAAGCAGATCGCAAGATAAGCTTGTCAGTGCTGCCCTGTAATCACCTCTCACCTTGTACATATAAACGGCTTGCGACATTAGAAGATCCGTCGCTTCTCCCATGTCTTTGAAGCTGGCAAAGATTTCCGGCAGCGTTATGCGATCGCTCAAAAGTTCGCACACCGGACTTTTTCCCACAGCCGGGGCAATGTTATCGATAAAATCGCGCGGTCCGATGCCGAAGATGACTACCTGTGGAAGTCGATTGGCTTCAATGGCGCGGCGCAAAATCAATTCGGCATCTGAAGCCATGCAGGCGACGCAAGTGAGGTTGAATGCTTTTACCGACTGCCCTGTCTTCTGCTTGAGTAAATGCTCGAGGTAACGAGCACCCGTGTACATTCTGATTTCGTTCAGACTCTTTTCGTTGAGACTGTTGCTGAATCTGGCGTCATACCTGGCGATTGCTTCCATTGGCATGGATGAGCCTAAGACAAGCAATTGCGGGCGCTCTTTCGACTCGAAAAAGAGCGGAAACTTGCTGACCAGAGGATTCTGCTCCAGCGGCACGAAACGCTTGGTTTTTACATATTGAAGAGGCTTGACCGTCTGGAGGAGCCAATTGGCGCCCAAAAGACAGATGACGAACCAAAAAGAGAAGCTGGACAGTGCCACAGCCACTTTTTTCTTGTTGCCGCTTGTCGAGCTTACATTCAATTCTCTAGTCCACTCTTGAGACTCGTGCTCAAACTCAAAAGGTTCGCCGGGTTGGGCAATTGAGACCAGTCAAGAGTTTATCCGATAGCGAAGACTTCGGGAATTAATAAGTCGTAGTTTTCCCAATGAAGGCGGCTCTGAGGAGAAAAACCAGATTGTGTTTTTCTCAGAAACCCTGTACTAGTACCAGATAAGCTCTGCTTGGCAACCCGACATGCACGTCAAAATAGAGAGGGAATTGCGTGACCTCAACCATTAGCAAAAGTCCTCGTGCCCACACTGACGGCACGCAGAGGTCAAAACTGGCGCGGGTTCAGAACAAACCATATAGAGGGAAGCTGGATCCTCACGACGAGCACGAGCATCCGTTTTCGGCGATACCTGAGAGTGAAAGGCGCGGACCTTTGACCATGGGCTTGCTCTGGATAACGATGGTGACGGCATTTCCTGCGGTTTTGGTCGGCTTCGAGTGGTGCAAGCAAGGATTTACTTTGATTCAGGTTTTGGGCTGCACACTTCTCAGCTGTCTCATTCTTCTTGCTTATGCAATTCCCGCCTGCCAATTGGGCGCAGTCAGCGGGCTCAGTTATGCGGCTTTGAGCAGGAGCATCTTCGGACGCTGGGGCTCGAAAGTAGTGACATTCAATTTGGTGGCAATTTTTGTCGCCTGGTACGGACTGGCGGCATTATTTTTTGCTGAGGGACTGGAAGGCCTCTTTAACTGGAAAGCGCCACTGATGATTTTGTCCGTTGGTTTTGCACTGCTTATGGCTTTGAACAATTTCTTCGGCTTCAAAGGCGTGGCTAATTTTGCTCGTTTTTTTGCCGCGCCTGTATTAATTGTCTGGGTCACTTATACGTTTTTGAAAACCGTGCCTTCTTGTCCACCCGGAGTCATCACCGAGGTGACGCACAAGTCTTTTGCCTGTGCGCTTACAACCATCTCGACTTTTATCATCGGCTTTGCCGTGTGGGGAAATGAAGCCGACTATTGGCGTTTCAGCAAACCGAAAGTGGCTAATTGCGGGATACCGCTCATGGTGGCACTCTTGATCGGGCAGGTGGTTTTCCCCT
>PNKB01000193.1 GCA_013997645.1 Cyanobacteria bacterium PR.3.49 | reverse complement strand
AGACCTCAACACCGCCATGCTCTCGATTTCTTTAGGCATCGGCATTGGTTTGATGCCCAACGCCTGCTTCTATGCGCTCAATACCGACCTGGCCAAAGACAGGGCGGCGACCAGTCTGGGCATCATGGACAGCTTTTTTGCACTGGGCGGCATTCTAGCCCCCGCTTTGACCGGTCAAATCTTGCAAGCAACGGGAAGTTTTAGCGCCGCAATCGGGGTTGTCATTTTCTTCAACCTCGCAGCCGTGATCGGCGTAATCCTGTTCCAGAAGCCGGATCGAGACATGGAAGCTGCCAAGGGAAGCTAATTTCTAATGCAAGTTCTTGAGAATTAGGGAAAATGCTCCTGGAGTCTCAAGTGCCGAAACAAATCCACCAGCCCCTTTTCCCAGCGCCTTACCGCGTGAAGGGAAAGGGAAATCTGATCAATTCCTAGAACCGGATGCTACATACGGAGAATGCAATGCAGCTTTCAAGTACGTTTAGCGATCGCAAGGCAGCACTACTGACGGTATCACTATTTTTTGCTGTTTC
This sequence comes from Cyanobacteria bacterium PR.3.49, assembly GCA_013997645.1. Lineage (GTDB taxonomy): Bacteria > Cyanobacteriota > Vampirovibrionia > Obscuribacterales > Obscuribacteraceae > QKMZ01. The sequence goes on along the minus strand of PNKB01000193.1, from coordinate 10,327 downwards.
ACCTGCCGCATTTTGCGAAGAAGTGACGGAAGCAGTTGCGCAGACAGCAGATTTTGCAGGCAAAGCAGCATTTTACAGCAGCGACCTGCATGGAAGGAAAACAGCATCAGGTCAGGCTTACGACGAAGGCAAAATGACCGCCGCTCACAAACACCTTCCTTTTGGCACGAAAGTAACTGTCGTCAATCGCAAAAACGGAAAAACCTGCACTCTCACGATCAACGATCGTGGACCGTACACTCCAAACCATGTCATCGACGTATCGAAAGCGGCAGCCAAAGAGCTCGGCTTATTGACAGACAACCGTCGCATGGTCGACTGCTACATCAAGATTGACGCCAAAGACTTCATCAAGAAACAGAGCACAAAAGAGAAAGTGAAAGTTGCTGCCCAACCGCAGGGCGAATCACTTTAGTCAGACGCATCACTATTAGGTTTTACGCGAGGAAGAGTAATCGCGTAGAGCACGGAGATATAGCCTGCGCTGAAAATGATCGCGTAAACCATTCCACGGATTGCATCCATGGGAAACATGAATATCAAAGAATAGTCGCCGCCCTTAGTGCGCGAAGCCGAATAGCCATCAGCCCAGCCTTGACTCATGTAGTGGTAGCTGAAAACGCATAGTCCTAAACCAACGATCACCAGACAAGTCCTCAAAATCCAGCGATTCTGAGGCTGGAACAAAGCGCTGGCTTTAATGGTTTTGAGAGTGGACTTGATTCTGTCGATCATGGATTTAACGGCGCGGTGGGACATATTTCCATAATACGGATCTAGGACGAAAACCGTCCTGCGTTAATCCTTCCTTCACTTTGCATCTAAGTGCTTTCCTTGGAAATAGCGGAAATGGCAGTTATCGCCGCAAAAATGATAATGCCGACGAAATAACCACAAACCAGAATCAGAGACCCTGCCCAGAGCCAGTTCGAGAGTGTTTCGAGAAACGCTGGTCGGCCAAACCCCATGGAAGCAATATACGTCACCATTCCAACCGACCAGACGGAAAGAATAAAAGCCATAAACAAAGTGAATGAAAGGCGAAACTTCTGCACAAAATTAAGCGAAGGCGAGCGAGTTTTCATCGCGTCGCGCATACGAAAGTACTTAGCGAAGGTCGAGTAAGATCCAACACTGCAAATTGCAAGGACGAGCATCAGAAAAAATGCTTGCCCAAGCACCAGATGCCACTGCGTAACTAGAATTGGAACACCAAGCACTACCATCAACAACGCAAATACCAAAAGCCTGGTCGACTGCCGGCTGCGAAAGCGATGAAGCGACGACATTGCGCCGCCCATGCCGGATAGGTTTTCAAACGCGTCCACGAGTTCGTCCATTGATTGATATCGATCTTGCGGATGTTTCTCCAAACATCGAAGAATAATTTCTTCCAGCTCTGCGCTCACAGCAGGCTTTTCGTTCAAAGTACTGAAACGTGGCGCCTCGTCCTTCATATGCCGATGGAAGAGCGCAACGGCAGTCTTCGCTTCAAAGGGAGTTCGGCCTGTTACAGCTTCATACATCAAACAACCGAAAGAATAGATATCCGATCGCTGATCCAACTCTCTTCCTGCGCATTGCTCAGGACTCATATATAGCGGGCTGCCGAAAACCTCACCGGTAGCCGTCATCTGGAGGGGATCCTCACCGTCCTCATCTGTTAGTTTTGCAATTCCGAAATCAACGACAGTCGCCTTGATTGGCTGAGTCGGATCGTTGGTCTGTGACAAGACTATGTTGCTCGGCTTTAAATCTCTGTGGATTACTCGCTTTGAATGCGCGTGCGCAAGCGTTTCTGCAACAGTTTTGAAGACCGTAAGAGCTCTTTCTTCCTCTAGCTTTCCATCCTCATGTATACAATCGCTCAATGGCTTTCCTTCTAGAAATTCCATAGCGATGTAGGGCGCACCATCAGGCGAAACGCCAAAATCGTAAATTCTCATAACCCCGGAATGATCGAGTGTTGAAACGGCTTGGGCTTCTTTTTGAAAGCGGCGAACTGCTTTTTCCGACTGCAGCAGGTGTGTATGCATTAGTTTGAGCGCAACAATCTTGTTCATCAGCAAATGCTTTGCCTCATAAACAACGCTCATCCCGCCTTTGCCGACAACGCGCGTAAGCTGATACTTGCCGTCGAAGATTTGCCCGATAAGGGGGTTGACTGCATTGCCATCGGACTCAGCGCGCGGTCGCGCATCTGCATCCAAAATCCTGGTCGCATTAATATCGGTCGAATCGCCGGTACTGGCAAAGTCTTCACTTTCGACCAACTCAGGACTTGTCTTTTTCAGTTCTTCGTCAAAAGGCGTACTCAAAAGTTACCCTCCGGCCACCTAGTTTATACCCGCGCCCATCAAAATGGCGTTCGATTTCTGACAAACTTCACTTTTGCAAGAGTGGGGAACAAACGCTTCTGCAGCGTGTCTTCTCTGCAACGGACTTGCAAAAGCAGGTCCTCCTAAACATGTGTGGGTCAGGAGTAATAATGAGCATGCACGATAAAAAACGAGACTTAATTCAACGTCTGTTCGAGATTGTCGGCGCCTGCGTCAAAGCACAGGACTACTTTTCTGCCCGCCTTTACCAGCGCGACTTGATTCTTCTAATGATGCAAGATTCGAGATTTACGAATTCGCAAATTGCAGATGCTTACTTTGCATTGGCAGAGTTTTGCGAAAAAGTTGGAGATTACAAAGGCGTCAATAAATTTGCCGCGCGCGCTACAAGCTTTAGGAAAGCTGCGATTACCGGCAAGACTAACGGGTTGGCGCAATTCATCGAACGAAGAAGTGAGCAGATGACCGGAAAGACAAATAGTATAGAAATGAAGTTAGGCAGTTCGAACAGGTTTCAAGCGGCAAACTTCTAACAACACTCCATCTAGATACTCTTCCTAAATACTCTTCACTACCAATTTTCCAATTTCTCAAAGCGGTTCATATAGCCGCGCTTCATTACTACAACTACTCGGCTTGGCCCAAGCTCGCTCCTCAATTTTCTCAACTCTGGCAAAGACCAGACTTCATTAGATAGTTCGACGCCCTTGAGTTTTCTCATTCTTTTAAATAACGGAATGGATTCTGCGGTCACCCTTGTCCCAGCCAGATACAAGGTGTCTATATCTGTATCTGCGAGATAAGTCAGCCCTCTGTCGGTTATCTTGGGGTTTTCCTGAATATCCAGACCCGTAAGCGATTTCATATGCGAGATCATTTCAACATCACTATCGTTTAGATCGCAACCAGCGACAAGAAGGCCTTTCATCGCAGTATTTTTGACAATCTGCGGCAAAATGCGCTTAACTTCCGGGATAAAGTTGATGTTCAACAGAATCATCGTGTCGAAATTTCGCAATCGCAAGAAGGTTTCCGGAGTAACGCGAGCGCCGGGCAAACCCAGCCTTTTCAATTCTGGCAGTGCTGCAAGACATTGCATGCCCACATCCGTTAAATAGCTTTTTTCAAAATGAATTGTGTGCAATTTCTTCCAGTGTGAAATTATCGCCATGCCGGCGTCACACGAAACACTCTGATTGACGAGAAAGTCTTTTACCGATTGCCTCGCCGACACAATGAGTTCATTGATATCGGTTTCGGTAAAGTAAAGCAATGAAGCTACATTAGAGTTGAACAGGCGGTCGTCGACTTCAAACTTCACAGGTGACAGTACGGGAATTTTCACCGTCTTCTTTGCATGCACAGTGACAAGCTTGCCGCTGTTGAAATTGAAATAGGTCAGTGCTCCTAGAGATGCTTCCGGAAATCGATATATTCTAATTGCATTGTTTCCAGTGCCCTCAATCTTCCTGAAATAAGTCTCGCCGCCGGAAACATCGAATCTGTCCAGGCTATCAGGTTGGTCTGCAACTGTTTGCTTAATCTCTACCGGTTTTTGCAGAAAATGCTGGGAGTAGAACACACCAAGGGCAAATGACGTAAGACAAATAAAAAGTCCGCCTGAAAACAATTTCCAGATTCGGATTTGGGGCTCCTGTGCTTCTTGTTTAATCGAATTTACGCGCTGAGACAACAGCGGACTCAGTGAGGCCGCCGCAGGCATGGATGCTTCAGAAATATCTCCCTTGAGTCGAGTCTGAACAGCAGCCAGATCTTGAGCAACATCAGACATTCTCTGATATCTGTTATCAGGATTTTTCTCGAGCATTGTCGCGACAATAGTCTCCAACTCCGCCGGAAACTCGCGTCCCATCGAGCCTTCCTTTAGCGAAGGAGCAATTTCAGACTGATGCTTCATCATCAAGCTCAGAGCATTCTCTCCCGAGAATGGTGGCGCACCTGTCAGCGTGTCGTAGATGACACAACCCAAAGAATAGATATCGCTTCGATGATCGATTTTGCCGCCCATGCACTGCTCCGGGCTCATATAAAGCGGCGTTCCGAACACCTCACCTGTCTTTGTCAAAGCAACTGATTTACCCTGCTCATCATCCGTGAGCTTTGCAATACCAAAATCAACAATCTTGGGAATGTACTTTTTTCCGGACTCGCTAGCATTCGCCAACATGATGTTGCTTGGCTTTATATCTCGGTGGACGATGTTTTGATCGTGTGCAAAAGCCAATCCGAAAGCGGTCGGAATGAAAATATCGAGGCACTCTTCAACTGACAAGGCGCCCACACCTTTTGTGTACTCGGAAAGTGATGGACCTTCCACGAAGTCCATAGTGAAATACGGTTGTCCGTTTGGAAGCACACCAAACTCGTGCGCTTGCACAAGATTGGGATGAGCGAGTTTGCTGGCAGCCTGCGCTTCTTTCTGAAATCGGCGGATAGAAACATCCGTAAACTCTTCGGCAGAAAGCATTTTCAGTGCAACAGTCTGTTTTAAAAGTATCTGTTGAGCTTTATAAACGGTGCCCATCCCACCACTGCCGATGAGCTTTTCAATCCGATAACGGTCAACAACCATATCGCCCGGCTTCAAGACAGAGTCAGCCTTACCGGTGGCGCTGGTATTGATTGTCTTTTGGACTTCGTCGTTATCGGTCAACTTTTAATTAGTTTCTTACTAGTAACTCAAACGAGACTCCATTTGTCCCATTCTAGACCACTAAGGTACGCGTATGGAACCGGGTGCACAAGAGATCAAAGCAGAAATGCCAGACACTGTAAGAGTAGGCGCCCATGCAGCAAGCCAAATCTCACCACCTGATTTTGCCTTTATCCATTTTCCATGGGACAGTACCAAAGTAATCCCAAAGAAAACGCAGTGCAGAACGAGTACGAGAGTAACTTCCGTACTCAAACCCTTCGTGACGGCCGGCACTTTTGTAGTAGCTTTCAAAATTTCATATAGCGGCGCAGCAACGCCTTCATACAAGAACATGATGCCCCACCAAGTAATGCCCCATGCAAGCAGTGAAGCTACGCAGCCAAACGCCAGCAAACGCCAAATTCCTTCAAGCTTAAACTGCACGCCTCCTCTGCTCAATAGCGGCATACCATACTTGTAAGCGACAGGAATCGAGATAGAAGACAGGATTAAAAACGTGAGCATTATTGGTTGGCGTTCAATAATTCAAAAATGACTGGGATATGTTCTCCAGGATCTTCGAACTTACTACCTGCTCCTTGTAAGCTTTGTTCCAAAATAGATCTTGCTTTCCATCAACAAGAATACTTTCAATTTCCTGTTTATCACTCAACTTTACTTCTAATTCAGCGCCGCCTTGAAGCTTGCTGCGGTAGGCAACGACTTTACCTTCTGAGTTTCTCTCCAATGAACCTATTAGGCCTTTGACCCTACTTCGAAACATCCAATTTTCTGTAAGCTCATCAGCATGTGCCAATTCAAACTTCCGAAGTGATAAGAAAACAGCGTCAGAAATCCTATGCATCAAGAATTCATCATCGGTAAACTTTTCAGTTCTAAATGGTCCGTATTCTAAACACCACTCACCTGCTTTTGCGACCGCAGAAAATTTAACGGGACGTTGAGCAGATATTCCAATGCGCCAGAAAGCAGGAAGCAAATCCTTATTCAAAGGACAATTAAAATCCTCCATAACCGTCCTTTTGCCCCCCACTGAGTGATAGCGGCATTGCAACATAATCGGAAGTCGTGTATCAGAGCGACAATACGCATGAATCCTTTCAGCAGTCCACTGCCTACTCACAAAACTCTCAACCAATTGAACAACCTTTCCGACCGATTCATCCTTTAATGCTACTTGAGAAAGCTTTCCAAAATTTCCTCCAGAGTATTGCTCAACCCACTTTTTGCTACCATCAGAGGCAAACTGAAAGTGCGCAAACTCACCAGGTAGACCAAAGTCATCAATCATTGTCTGGCAAACATCGAGTGCCACTTTATCGTGCTGCGGATTTGAGCTTGGGACTTCTACTCTAGCAATAATATCCCCATACTCTGTTGGTCTCGCTTCGATCCGGGTAAGGAGAAAACCTTTATGGTTAGGTGGATTCCACCGGACAAAGAGCAGTCTTTTGATCAAGCCGTCCTTATAGGTCGAAAGTGTTCGCCAAGAAGCCCTGCTATTCATGTATTGAGCAGTCTCAAAGGCTAACGCAGGCAAAGCCTTAAGCAACGCTTCTGCTTCCGCATTCTTTCCACCAGAAGACAATGCAATGGCTTGCTTGAACTCAAATTCTGCGTTCGCTAAATCTGTTACCGCTCCAACTCTGGGCGAGAATAGCTCCGGTGAGTTCTGAAATGCAAGACCCAATGCAATGTGACCATCAGGATTCAGAGGATCATGTTCAACAGCGCGCTTAATACAGTGTGTCAAATATCCGAAATGTGTTGAGTGCAAAGTTAGAGCTTTCTTGTAACAAGCAATCGCCTGCGTCCACAATCCTTTTTCACTATATTCGTTTGCTTTATCAAACAAGCCTTGAAAAGCTGGATCTGAAAATGAATTTGTCTTTGCGTAGCAAACATCCGTGCAAAGAATCAGAGTAGCAATGGTGAAAACGCAAAGTAACAGGCACTTTGCTGTTTTAATCCTTGGCACCAAACGCGAATTAAAAATCAGCGCTTTTCGGCACACGCGGGAAAGGAATAACATCACGGATATTGCCCATGCCGGTGACGAACTGAACGGTGCGCTCTAGACCAAGACCGAAACCTGCGTGCGGCACTGTGCCGAATCTTCTTAAGTCGAGATACCACCAGTATTCTTCCGGTGGAAGTCCACAGTCAATCATGCGCTGTTCCAGTTTTTCCAGACGCTCTTCGCGCTGGCTGCCACCGATGATTTCTCCGACTTTGGGAACGAGAACATCCATGGCACGTACGGTTTTTCCGTCTTCATTCATGCGCATGTAAAACGCTTTGATGTCTTTCGGATAATCATACAGAATGACCGGCTTTTTGTAGACTTGCTCAGTTAAATAGCGCTCGTGCTCTGATTGCAAATCGATACCCCATTCGACTGGGAATTCGAAAGTAGCGCCTGATTTCTTGAGAACATCCACAGCTTCAGTGTAGGACAAACGTTCGAACTTGCTGTTGACGATGCCGGTCAATGTTTCCAAAACTGTTTTATCAATTCGCTCATTGAAGAAAGCCATGTCGTCGGCGCAGTTGTTCATCACATCGGTGAAGATGGTCTTCAAAAACGCTTCTGCGCAATCCATGTTTCCTTCCAGATCGCAGAAAGCCATCTCAGGCTCTACCATCCAGAATTCAGCCAAGTGGCGAGAAGTGTTTGAATTTTCCGCACGGAAGGTTGGTCCGAAGGTATAAACATCACTGAGGGCGGTGGCATAGACTTCGGCTTCCAATTGCCCGCTCACAGTCAAACTTGTTGCCTTACCGAAGAAGTCTTGCTCGTAATCGACTTCCGGAGCGCCTTCACCGTTCTTGGTCGGGATCTTCAGCAGGTCCAAAGTAGTGACGTGAAACATTTGTCCGGCGCCTTCGCAGTCACTTGCAGTAATGATTGGCGAGTGGACGTAGACAAATCCGCGCGACTGGAAGAAATTGTGGATTGATTTGCAGATCTCGTTGCGAACTCGGGCGACGGCACCAAAGGTGTTTGTGCGCGGGCGCAGGTGAGCAATGGTGCGCAAATACTCGAAGGAGGTTCCCTTCTTTTGCAGTGGAAACGTTGCAGGATCAGCGTATCCAAGAACTCGAATTTCGGTCGCTTTCACTTCCGTTGCCTGTCCTTTTCCGGGCGATTCGACAACTTCACCGTGCACTTCGATACTGCTGCCGATGCTAGCTTTCAAAAGTTCGGACTGGTAGTTCGACAACTCTGCGGGTGCAAGCACTTGCAGCGACTTCATCGATGAGCCGTCATTCAGTTCAAAGAAGGAAAAACCGCCTTTGGAATCGCGCCTGGTGCGCACCCAACCGCAGAGTTTCACCTTTTCGCCAATCATTTTTGCATCAAGTGCTTCAACCACTCTTGTGCGTTTCATTGCAAAATTCTCTCCCTTGAACTCCAGATTTGTTATTTCTTGACGATGAAAAATACGCCGTCACGAATTGTGAGCAGTACTTTCTCAACGCGCGAGTCGTTACTGACCAATTCATTGAATGCGTGAATTGCTTTTGCATTCTCGCTTTGCGGATCGAGCACTTCGCCGCTGTACAAGACGTTGTCGACGAGAATGACGCCGCCCTTTTTCAGCTTGGGCAAAATCGCTTCGTAATAGTTGCTGTAATTGACCTTGTCGGCATCGATGAAAACAAAATCGAATTCGCCGGTCAATTGTTTGATCGAATCAAGACCAGGACCTTTCATGATTTTGATTTTTTTGCCGTGCGGGCTGCTTTCAAAATAACGGGATGCGAAGGCAATCGCTTTGTCATCGATCTCAAGTGTTGTCAACTCTCCGCCTTCAGGCAGACCTTCAGCCATGGAAAGCGCCGAATAGCCTGTGTACATGCCGACTTCCAAGATTCTTTTGGCGCCGGTGACCATGACCATTTGCTTCAGAAAACGTCCTTCTAGTGGACCTGTGAGCATTTCAGGCATTGCCATGGATTCCTGGGTTTCGTTCGCCAGTTTTTCAAGAAGCTCGCCGTGGTTGGCGGTCTTCTGACGGGCGTACAGCTCGATTTCCGGCTTCATCAAAGTAAGCATGACAATCTCCTCCGGTCCGCATATGAAGCCTTGATTTATACCAAAATTGGCGGCCGCCCGGGGCGTTTATTACTTTGTGCTGCGGGTTTTTAAGACTACTGTTTTGCTTCGCGGCTGCGCCAGAAATTGACAGCTTGCGACTTGCTGAAGAATGAAACAAGCGGATTGGACTTCTCGTTGAGAAGGATGATGTCTTTGCGAATCTGCGCTTCAACTTCATTCGATCGATCTATTTTAGAATCAGGCAGAAATTTAAGCGCTTCTTCGAGTTCACTCTTTGCACGCAAGATGCCAAACTTCTGATCGACACAACCTTTGCCCCACCAGAACATTGTTTTCTGCAATGCGGTGGCACCATTGGTTTCCATATTTTGCTGAATATCCTTATAGACTTGTCGCGTCTGCCAAAGCATTGGTGACAGGCGTTTGATCAGCCCAAGTTTCTTATCACGTTTACGTTCTCTTTCAAGATTCACATTCGGTTCGTCCGCGTGCACTTCATTGAATTTGGCGACATATGCCTTTTCGTGAATATTGTTAGGATCGCCGAGAATGCGCATGGCGTCAGCTCTCAAATTCGCAAACATGTAATAGAAGCTTAAGTTCTTTGGCGTATCTCTTGTAATTGGGTCGGTACTGCTCGCCCACGCAGCGCCTGTCTGGTAGAAGTATGCAAGGCGCTCGTAATCAGGGTTTCGACTTTTGAGCATCATCTCGCAGTAGATATCCAGCCCTTCCAAAAAGCTGACTTTGTTTTTTTGAACAGCATATTGCACAGGCATGCTCAAGGCGCTAATGAATGCGCGTTCGGATTGCGGATATCTGTCAAGGAAATACAGACACTTTCCCTGAGTAAGTTTTGCAAAACAAATCATCGGGTCCTGATCGCCATAAACTAGCTGCCGAACCGCAATGAGCTTGTTCAAATTCTCATTCGCTTCGACATATTGTCCACACTCGAATTCAACTTCGGCGGTCCGGCGAAGCATCCGCGAGTACTCTTCGATATTGGCGAGCTGACTGTCTTTAAACTCGGTCTCCCCAAAAAGTTTTATAGCTTTCTGCGGAGCTTGCAATGAAATCCGCTCTTCTTCGGTCGTTACGTGCTTGTTTAAATATGGGCGCGGCCAGTACGCGCTGTGAACTTGATCGATACCGGTTGGAATTTCATCGTAGACTGACAGCACCAAACTTTGCATGGCGAGAAACAAACACAACGGCAAGAGTACGAGTGCGATGATTGCCACCAGT
>PNKB01000192.1 GCA_013997645.1 Cyanobacteria bacterium PR.3.49 | reverse complement strand
GCAGGCACTTGATGATGGCGATGTGCCGGCCGCCCTGCAGAAATTGAGCAAAGCGGTGCAACTCGATGCCGGCGACCCGACCGGGCACATGCTGTTTGCGCGAGCAATGACAATGAAGATCAATCGCTCCTTGAGAAAAGGAGAAGATGTTGATCGTGAATTGCTGGATGATTGTATTGCCGAGTGGAAACTGATTGCCAGGCACGATGCCGACACTTCAGAACAAGCGGAAGCAAAAGCGCAGTGCAGAAGATTGACCAAGGTCGCCAAACTTTTGAACGCGCAAATCGAAGGCAAAGTCGCGGTAAAGAAAAGAACCTTTTTCGGCAGTCTGGCAAGAAAAGATGACGTCAAACCGACTGCCAGAGAGAAAGTCAGACTTGCAGATAAAGACAGATCGGACAGCGACGACGAAAAATCAGAAGATCTCTAAGACTTCGCAGTTGCCTTCACTTTGTCGGAACTCTTAGCTCCGCTTCCATAGACTGGTGTCAGCCAGTCCGAATATTTCTTGTGCTCGCCTCGGCACATCGCTACATAAAATTCGCGAATCTTGCCGGTCATCTCACCGCATTGACCACCAGAGATCTCGCGTTTGTCGATCTCGATAATTGGTGCAATTTGAGCGCCGGTGCCGCAGAAGAAAATTTCGTCAGCAGTATAAAGTTCGCTCCTGTCGATTTGACGCGCGATGCATTCGTAGCCGAATTCTGCTTTGGCAAATTCCATGATGCTACTGCGGGTGATGCCTTCCAGAATGTTCTCGGTAATAGGTGTCGTGATTAATTTGCCGTTTTTGACCATAAAAACGTTCATGGCACTTCCTTCCGACACGTGCCCGTTTTCGGAAAGCACTATGCACTCATCAAAGCCGGCTAGAATTGCATCGGTTTTCGCCAGAGCTGTATTTGCATATGCTCCGACAATTTTTCCGCGGGCCGGAATGGCGTTGTCTTCGACGCGTCTCCATGAGGAAACCTGCACCTTCAGTCCCGGTGCTCCATGGAAATAATCCCCGAACGGCACAGTGAACATGCACATGTCGCTGGGATTGTCTTCCAGGCTCGGACCGACTCGCTGACCGGTTTTGTAAGCTGCCGGTCGAAGGTAAGTGTCGGTTTTGGGTTCGTTCTTGCGCAGAAGTTCTACTGAAATCTTGCACAATTCATCGACTGAATATTTGACGTCATCGAGGTGCATGATCTTCATCGAGTCTTTCATGCGCACGAAGTGTTCTTTCAAACGGAACAAATACATTTCGCCGTGTGCTTCGTTCCAGTATCCTCGAATGCCTTCAAAAACAGCCGTTCCATACATGAACGAGTGGTTCATGATGCTGATTTTGGCATTCTCGAGCGGAACGTAGTTACCTTCGAAGAAAGCGTATTTGTGCGTATTGCTCACTTACCTACCCTCTTGTTTTTACCGTGATTCTATATTTGACCTTTGCAGAATTGAATTCGATCTTCAACCAGTTTGCGCTGGCCGGAGCTCGGCTTCAGTTCCAAATACTTCTCGAACGACACGACAGCGGAGCGATAGTCCTTGTCGCTTTCAAGCATGCAACCCAGCTCATAATAAGCATCGGCGTAATTGGCATCGCATTGAATCGCCGCCCTGAATTCACCTTTTGCCTCGTCTAACTTGCCCAATCGTTTATACGATTTGGCAAGCATGCTCCTCAGCTCGGCCGAGCTGGGATATTTGGTGACCAGCTTCAAGAAGGCATCTTGCGCAACTTGATAGTTGCCTTTCTCGAATTCCTGCGTCGCCAGAGTCATTGGCTTTGCATATTTTTCAGCGTCGGATTTTTCCGCAAAAGACGGCGGGCAGAAAACCAGCCAGAGTAACACCGGAATTGAGGCGTAACCGCTCGTTTTCTGCCAGCTTTGATCTTTCATTTATTTGGTTGTCTCTTTTTTGAGGACAGTACCGGTTGTGGTCATGGTCGTTTTCGGTTGAACCGAAATACCGGAGCCACCGCTGTGATCAGGCAATGGAGTGATGATGATTGCAGTCACATCGGTCGTCACTTTCTTCACAGAATCGCCGACTTTAACACCGCTGCCTTTGGTGATATCACCTGTAGCATTATCCTGAGCAACTTCTCTGATTTTGATAAGCGCAATGGTGCTGCTCATTTCTTTCAGGACTTTGCCTGTGACAGGATCTTTGATGGTTTTGAATGGACGATCGACCGAGAGGTGATCGCCGGCGGCGATGCCGTTTTGCTTGCCTACATTGACGATGACTTCGCGGCCTGTGACATCGGCAACGCGACCCTCGACGTTCTGCAATGCCAGTGATTGGTTATCCGGAATTTTGGCAGCCATGGCGATGAGCTGCGTTCCCATTTGTTCGACTGCCTGATTGGTGGCTTCACCTGCCAGCGATGTTCCAAAGTCCGAGCTGTCTACGTCATAAGCTCCGAACGAGCTGGATGCTTTCATTGACTCGCCCGCGCCGTGAACGGCAGCCAGGATTTCACCCGTATTGGTATCGGTTACTGTTGCATCAATGGCCGTTTTCGCTTTCTGTTTGCGAGAGCTTCCGTGAAAGCCGCCAAAGAGGCTGCCGACACCGCCGACATAAGGGATTGAAACAGGGATCGGTACTGAAGGTGCCGAGTAAGATGTGCGTTTGTCTTCAAAACCGAATGCGGTGATAGTGCCGTAGACTACGGCGTCCACACCGAGCATTTTGCCGATCTTGTTAGCGGTTGAGGCATCGGCTCTATCGCTGTTCGTGAAGTTTTGCTCTTTCAAGATCGCATCCAGGTGCTGGCGATCGATGATTGAGTAAGTGCCGTCATTGACCAATTTGGTGATCAAGAGGCTGGCTACGCCTTTACCAAGGTCGTATCCGCCCAGAGAACCGCTGACAGCGCCGTATTCAAACGGCAGAATGGCGATTCTGCGCTTGGGACCAGCCATAGCCGCCTGCGGTATAAGTGCCGCCGCGAACAGCGTAAGGATTGCGCCCAGGGCAATCGTCCTTCTTCCTTTCATTTACACACTCCTTAAATCCAATTTTGAGACCGTCTGTTTTAAGACTCCGCTTGCCAAATGCTTGTTTTCAAAGGCTTCTTTTACTACTTAGCATTTCGAGTTGGTTTTCCGCTTGAAAAGCCGCAGCATCTGATTAAATAAGAAGTACGATGCGGCTCTGCAATTTAGGAGCTCTTTGACGGTCTTTTAGACGAATCATGAGTCCACATTCGAGGAGCTTCCGCTCTCACCCGTTCCGACTGGTCGGCCGGACGGTCGTCTCCCGGCACAAAGGCTTATCAGGAGCGAGGCTTAGTCTACTTGATAGGTGTAGTTATTAAAAGGCGATTCTTATAAGAACGGCTTGCCGTCAGTATATTGATCTGTAGGTCGAACGGATGCATGAAGGCGGGAAATCGGTGAGAATGCGCCGCAAAGCAAACTCAGATAGACCGGCACCTTGGTTTCGGTCTGTTAATTTGTAATTCATGTGGTTATTTGTGCGCTCTGTATTGCGCCATAAGCGCCATTGCGTTGCGATAGCGCTTGGAGTGCTTATTCACTTGTTTGAGAACGATCACGGCCTGTCCGTATGCACCGGCTCTGGCTTTGGCCTTTGCTGTGCTGATAAAGCTCATCGCTTCCTTTTCCATCGCGTATTCGTCCATCAAATCGCGAACGGCGCGAAAACGCGGGGATTCCGGACCAATCGGACGCAAAATCGCTGACGCTTCATCGTACTTATCTTCGTCGGCTTTCATTTCGGCTTCGATGATTTTCTTGCGAGTCTCCATCTCAATTTCGACCGCTTGCTGAATGGGCGGCATCGAGCGGTCGCTGACCGCCTGAATGACATCTCTGGCTGCATTGTCGACAAGCCGTTTGTTGAGCTGTTGGCCGGGCACTACATAGTCTTGGTTGTATTTCTGCACGGATGAAGTGGTAATCACCTGTCCATCACGTGTTTTGACGGTTACCGTTCCGTTATATCTAATCTGACCGGTATTCTGGTCGGTTTTTTCGATGATCGTGCAGACCACGAACCAATCTGGATTTACAGTGCTGATGACGATGTCGCCCGAGTTCGCAAGCCCCATATTGAGCCGATCGCAAACTTCCTGCTCGATGCCGCTCTGTCCGCCCGGAGTGATCGACATGCGCACCGGTGGCACGGCAGCATTGGCGGGAATTGACAGCCCCAGCCAAATCGCGAACACCGAAGCCAATAGAAAGACTTTTCCTTTCACGCTGCTTACTAACATCATCTTTTCCTTCGAAAGCTTGCCGAAACGAAGAGTTAGTATAAACCGTTCTCTTCAGAAGAATTCAAGCCAGGCAATCCTTCCGTTGTCACTTCCTGCTGCAGCAGCCAATCTGACTCCGTCACTTTCGAAAATTTCGACGCCTACATCATGACGAACCCAGTGAAGGTTTTGAAAACCGATTTCAGCCTCTTTCAGTGTTTCCGGAATGACAAGCTCGTGTGCCTGATCGCCGCAGATCCATAGTTTTGAAACTATTCCATTCTGTTCGATGGTAGTCACGCGGACAAGACCTTCTTTGAAATCAAAAGAGAAGCCGTTGGCCATTTCGGAAACTTCGCACATACCGCCCAGCTTTTCAATCGCTTCTTTGATCGGCGTGCGACCCGGGACCACGCCCAGCCAGCCGTCTTCTCGTTGCCACTTCTTATTGCTGACTACTGGCAGACCGTTCATTGTTTCTTCTCCGGATTTCTAATTTTTTCTTCGAATGCTGTAATTTCGGCGCGCGCTTCGGGTGAGTTCTTAACCAGTTTCCCTGATACCGAACGTATGTAATTCGGCTCACCATTCGTGGTTTTACCGTATCGCAAAGTTATCTCTTCTTGATCATGCTCTTTGACGGCTTCATAAAGCCGCGGGCTGTCTTGCAACAATTCCTGGCGGCGTCTTTCATTGACTCTGTATTTCATTCCGCCTTCGGCAAACATTTCCAGCGGGTTGACGAAGTATCGTGTGGAAGGTTTGACCGCTGCGAGATCACGAATTTGATCGAGCGTAAAGTGTTTTGCTTCCTTTACTTTTGCTACCGCATCGCCCTCTGCATCCTGCAGCCCGCCATGTTTTCCGCACGAACACCATTTGAATTCGTCTTTGCAGTGATCTTGATCGCGCCTGTATACTTCGCTCTGCTTGCCGGTAAAAATCCATTTCGTTTCATGCGTTTTTGGATCTTCAAATGGCAGCCATCCCAGCTTGCGTGCCCATTTCTCTTTGACGTTTGCCGTATTCCAATTGGAATTGTGCTGAGCGTTGTGCATTAGTTCATGGTGCGTCACCGCCTCAATACTGTAGAGATGATGTTTGCCCATGCGGTCGGCATCAGCTTCCGTAATCGGTTTGCCCTCGTTGGCTCCAGGCTCGAAATAAACCGCCTGATGATTGTTCTTGTCTTGTTGGATAAAGTATGCCAAGGCCGGATCGCCCTTGTAGTAGTTCGCGTTTAGAAAGTAAAACTTCACCCCGTCGCCGCCGCCTTTTGTCAAATGGCTTGGTTGGGCCTTGTACAGAGCCGCTTCGATGCCGTGCAATTCAGCAAGATTAGGGCGGCGGGATTTGATCATCCCACCCCGTTCCCAACTGCAGTCGTCCTTTTGTATCCACTGCTTGATCACATCTTCACCTTCTTGAGCGAAGGTAACTTTGAATGTTTTGGTGAGCTCGGATATCTTCTCGTTTCGAAGCTTCGCCAGCTCAGCTTCAGCCTTTTCCATACCTTTGGCATTGCCATCGGTAGTAATTAGCTCTTTGTCCTGACCATTTAGCTTGAGGATGTAGACGTACTTATCGCCGCGCATTTCGACCGTGACGCCGTGCTTTTTCTCGAACTTTTGCGTTTCAGTAAGCGGCGTCTGCTTTTCCGGCGCTTCTTTACGCTCTAAAGACCGCGGAAGTCCACACAGATCACCCTCTTCTCGCAATTTGTCCGGTGTTTCGGACGAGACGCGAGAATTGGTTTTACTTTCCGAAAAGGGGGATTCTGGAAGTTGAAGCATAGATGCGTCCACCATAAAGACGAAAATCTACACTTCTATCCAGCCTGGCTATCATAGGACCGCCCCTGCTGAATGTCGATACGCGTATTTCCCATGGCAGATTAAACAGTGTATTTTGAACCTTACTTCTTGAGTTTCAAGAGATCCGCTTTGAACGCTTCCACGTTAGCGTAGCGCTCGTCCAATCTGGTAGCTGTGGCTTTCATTACTATGGAATCCAATTCTGTGGAAATATCGTCTCTGTGATTCTGTGGCGCTGATTGGCTGATCGGTTCAGGTTCTTTTCCTGTCAAAAGGTAGAACATAGTTCCGCCCAGCGAATAAATATCGCTCTGAGCGGTGGGTTTGCCTCTGAATTGCTCGGCCGGGATATAAGCGTGTTTTCCAACCACAGTGGCGGTTGCTGATGAGTCGACCTGATAGGCGACGTTGAAATCAACCAGTTTGATAAAACCATCTTCTTGCAGCATCAGATTATCCGGAGTGATGTCTCTGTGCACCAGTGATGGTGTCAACCCGTGCATATAAGAAAGAATATCGAGAACTTGAATTGCCCAATCGATTACTTGCTCTTCCGATTGCGGTCCAAGCCGGTCGGTGACGGTTTTGAGCGATTCGCCCGGCACGAAATCGAGAACCAGATATCCTCTGTAGTCTTCTATAAACGCGTCCTTCAGTTTGACGATATGCTGGTGATCGAGTTTATCGAGAATTTCCGCTTCCGCCTTCAGTTTTTCAGCTGTGCGCTCAGCAGTCAGTTGTCCTCGATGCACCGGCAAGACGTATTCTTTAAGGACCACTTCTTGACCGACAACCAGTTTTTTCCTTTCTTCTTTCGTAGCCGGATCGACTTTCATGATGTGCCGTGCTTCTTTGTTTCCCATGGAAACTTCGACTCTGCCGTCGACACCTTCTCGTCCGTAGGCTGATTCAGCAATGATGTTCTTCTCGACGATAGCCAGATATGCTGTTCCCTGTCCGCCACCGCCGATAGTGCCGACTACCCGGTACATGCCGTCACACACCAGCATGTCTTTTTCGAGAAGACCGCTGCGGGTTCTGTCGGTTGCTTTTGAAAAATACTTGAGCCAGAGCTCAGTATACGACTCGTCAGTAGCAAAAGCAGGATCGACATTGAACTTGGCTTTCGGTGCATGTTCTTTGATGAGGCTGAAGAAGCTGCCGACATTATTCTTGGCGCTGATGTCCGAAAGTTTAAGCCTAAAAACGTTTCCCTCGTTTGTTGTCAGCAAAAAGACCGGCTGGCGGCCGTGGAAGATGTCCCACTTCCAGATCTGATCGACGCTCTTAATAGCCGTCCATTTGAAGGCTAGGTTGATTGGTCCGGAATATTCCAGCATCAAATGACTGTCAGTCCAGTCGATTTCGCGAGATTTTGCCGATCGGGCAATATAGGTGGCAAAGGCAGTTGTGAGCGCACAGCCGAAAGCAGCCCAGGGAAGAATGTTTAAAACCTGAGTCATATTGCTCACGTTTTTAAAATTGTGTGTCCCGAGAAATGGTGCCAATAGACCGGAAAGATCAGGAATCTCTATGCTGGCGCCGGGATTTTGTTTCTGAAAGTACATAAACGCAGCCATAGCCAGCAAGATACAGCAACCGGTGAGAATGAAAATGAACATGCGCTGCGCAATTTCAAAGAATTGATTGACGCCTTGCCAGCTGCGATCCGAATCTGCCAGCGCTTCTTCATAGGGGCTTGAATATCTTGGATTCTGAGCACTGCTCGTGCCCGCATGGTGTGTTCGAATGACGAGGCTTCTTGCTCGTTCTCGAAGTTCTTCTTCGCTTATAGCCGCATCAGTTTTCTCGCCATCACCTTCCTGGTGCAACTGTTCTTCAGCAGTTACCTTCAGTGTCGGTGCAGCAATGGCTTCGCGCTCATGATCTTTGAACTGACTCATTTCAGTTCTCCTGCAAAAGGTTTTGCGACCTTCTCTGCAGTGTTGATAGTCAGACTTTCCGCCTGCTGCTCTTTAGTGTATGCACGCGCCAGAGCGACGACGTCTTCGGCTGTTTGCAGGCGTTCGTGCGCCTCCATTGCCGTGCACTTCTCAATCAATTCATTCAGTGCCGGGTACTTTTCCTTCAATTCGTCAGGCAGCGAAGACTGTGATAGCGGTTCGGGATCAGTGCCGGTGGTCAAATAGTAGAGTGTGCATCCAAGTGCATAGATATCACTCTGGGTGGTGGCTTTGCCTCTGAACTGCTCGGGCGGGATGTAGCACTGTTTGCCGACAAGCGTGCCGGTGGCAGTACCGAGCAGTTCGTTTGCGGCACCAAAATCAATTAGTTTTATAGAACCCAGTCTGTCCAAAACTATATTGTCCGGAGTAATGTCGCGGTGAATAATGGGCGGATCCTTTTCATGCAGATAGCTGAGAATCAGCGCCATGTCCAGCGCCCAGCGCATGACCAGACGTTCTCCTTGCGGTCCATGCTCTTTTACGAAGGCGCGCAAATCCAAACCGTTAACATGTTCCAACATCAAATAATGCCGGTCGTTTTCGACAAAATGGTCGAGCACGCGGGCTATGTATGGGTGGTTCAATCCCTGCAAGATTTTTGCCTCGCGCTCGAACATCTCAATTGCTTTCTCTTTCATCGCTGCGTCCGAATTCAAAGGAACAACGGCTTCTTTGACGATGACTGAATCTCCAAGCTTGTCTTTGCAGAGATAAACAGCCGACAAGCCACCGAATGAGACCTGCCCGATTACAGTCAAGGTTTCATTCTTCAATTTTGCTTTTGCTTCCAAAGGCACAAAAGCTGTGCTGCCGAAGCGGCTGGCCAGGTCCTGCTCCCATATGGCAGTGAAGCTTCCGTCTGCGCCTGGTGCCGCTTGTGAGTCCGGCATCACGGTCTCAATCGCTTTCTTGTCGAAGCTGCAGCGGGCTTCCGGAGCATTGGAGCGGACTGCGACAACAAAATCTTTCAAATCGTTATTGTTCATCCCGGTCAGTTTGAATCGTGCCTCTCCAACTCTGAATTTAAGGCGCAATTCGTCGTTTTTGAAATCGACTGTCTCTAAATCGGACCATTTCTGATTGCGAGTGAAGCCCAGGCTTAGAAAGTACCGCCAGGGAAGGATCAATTCCTTTTCTGTGACTACAAATTTGGCATCCAGGCAAACAAATAGCCCGAAAAGCCCCACTGCCATTAACCCCATATAAAAGACCAACAGACCGGCGAGGTCTTCGTAACCGCTAAAACCACCGTCATATATGGCTTTAAGCAGCCAGGACGAGACATAAATAGACCAGAGCCCCCAGACGGGCGACAGCGCGAGCAAGATTGCCAGACCGTTGCGTGCCTGGTCTTCTTTGTAATGGATGTTCAGCTTGGGTTGGAGTTGATGATCCAATTATGCTTAACGGCAGATTTGCTAACAGGAACCATTTATATTCCCGAAACTGTGCGCTGTTCCTCGGACTGCCACCCCGAGCCGGATAAATGCCTACTAATCTTTACCTTCCAGCCGAGGCTTAAGGGCGCTTGCAGCGGGCATAATGAGGTTTGAATTGGACATTTCGTTTTAGGGGTTCCTGGATTGAGACGGCAATTGCTGCTCTGCACGACTATCCTTGCGGTCGGTTCTTGCGCTGCCATGATTGACCAATCGGTGTCGGCCAGGCAGATTACGCGCCAGATTGGCACTTACACGGATCGGGTCGATATGTCCTCGCGGCTGGGTGCCAGCGGCAGTTCTGCTTACATATTGAGCGCTCGCTCATCCAATCGTGGACTCTATATAACTTCTGTCAGTCCCGGATCCGTGGCTTCCAAGCTGGGTTTGGAGCAGGGAGATGTGCTTTTGCAATTGAACAGCCGGGTCGTTGCCTCAGCTGCCGAGGCGGACAGAATTCTGGCAGCTGCTCCATCGGGGCAATTGAAGTCGGTTTTTGTAAAACAAACGTCTCAGCAACTCAATTGCTACAACCAGACGATCAGTTATACAAACAATGCGCCGAGCGAGGGATCGAGCAGCCAGGGCAGCGGTATGGTCGCCAAAAGAGACACCACACTCGAAAAGATTCAAACTTCCGTGCCTGTTCAGACGCTGGAATCGTACATGTGCGAGATCGTCAATGCCGATCGCTCGGCCAACGGTGTCGGACGAGTTTCATTGAGCGCCTCACTGTCGGCGGTGGCACGCGCGCATGCCGAAGACATGATCGCACGCAGATTCTTCGATCACGTCAACCCTTCCGGATTGGACCCTCGGCAAAGGGCTGTTGCTGCGGGTATTAATGTAGCCGTGGCAGAGAATATCGCTCAGAAAAGCGGACCGATGTCGCCGCAGCAAAAGGTGGCCGGCTGCCAGAAAATGATGATGGATGAACCCAGAAATGATCCGCACAATCACAGAGGAAATATTCTCAATGCGTCCTGGACGTGCGTGGGAATAGGTTGCGCCTATGCGCCTGGTGGGGGCGTTTATGTGGCTCAGGAATTTTCCGCTTCCCACGTGCCCTAGAGTTTGAAAGGCACCACATTGTCCGCCGGCTCGTGGCGCGGATTGATCAGTTCAAGATTCTCATACATGCCCGCTACCAGATCTAAACTGTCGGTATGAATTTCGTCGAGCTTCACTGTCTCGCCGCCGCTGGCATTGCATAACACCCACATCGGCTTTGCACCCTTGTTCAAAACCTGCACGGACAACGTCAATTCGCCATCGCCTGTGGTCCATCGCAAGGTGGCGAACTTGGTTTTATTTTCTTGCGCCTTTAATAAGAGCGATTCCAGATCTGAAATTCCCGGTGCGCCTCTGTCGATAAGACCGGCGCTGAGAATCTCACTGAGACTGGCTTTGAATGCTGAGGTGCCTTCTGCTTGCGCATCCATTCCCAATTGAACGAGCGATTTTTTTAATCGACGAGCCAATAATCTCGGATCGATATC
>PNKB01000191.1 GCA_013997645.1 Cyanobacteria bacterium PR.3.49 | reverse complement strand
GCCAGCTCATACTTTTCTTTCTGTACTAAATTGCTGACGAGCCTCTTCGATGCCCACTGCACTTGTTGCATGATACACCTGCTTGGCCCACTGAATTGTCGCTGACTTAGAATTCAGCCTGTCACTAATTTCGGTCAATTACGTATTGCCCGCCCTAGCCAAGGCGGTAACTACCTAGTAAGAGTGTTTTTTGAAAGATACCGCGGGAATTCTTCTTTTAGCTTGATTGTGCCGGGCGCGCCGGGCTCAATCCACAAATCGCCTGCCCGCAGCCGTTTTCCGCCAAAAGGACTGATTGAATTCAGGGATGTAGGCCTCAAGCATTTCTTTCATCCGCTCGACTTTACACTTAAGTATGGCGTCCCCGGCAGCGCGTTTCATAACATAATTGTACGAAACCATTAGATAGCAAAAGACTTCCGCTTTATCTTCAGATACTGAATAGCGAGCGTAGTCGCTGATGAAACCGGGAATAGTCGACCCCTTCGAGGTCATGCGGTGATAAGGGTCGTCAAAATCGCGTGGACGAACATCCTGCGGATTGTCCATCCAGCGATGAAGTTCTGCTGCAGCGTCAAATTCATAGCGAAAATTTTCACCCTGTATTCTCGTCCATTCCGGGTCGACAAATCCGTGCCACGTGTCGCGAAAATCGATGGCGTGATAGAGCTCATGATGCACTGTTCGCCTGCCATGCATCTCATCGGCGTTAAGTTGGCCGAGATCAATAAATAGAGTGTCGACAAAATGCAAGCCGACCTTGATCGTTCCGGCAGCGCGTTTTTTTGAGACCACCAAATCATTGCAGAGGATGATTTGCTCAATGCGAGTTTTTTCAATCGCCTCTTTGGGATACATAGAAAGTTCTTGAACGATGAGATCGCGCGTGCTGCGCACCTGCACTTCAGTAGGTTTACCATACGAAAAATCCTGACAGTCGAGTGCATCGTCCGTAACGAATTTCAAACCATATTCTTTGCCCAAAGAGAGCAACCGTTCATCTTTTGTTTCTTCCGGCTGCAATTCGTAAACACCCATCACCCGAGTGAAACACCTTTCGGCCGCAACACTCAGATTGCGCAGAGTCTCAATGGCAGTATCGGGAATGGAACGTCCTTCACTGTTGCTCATTGAGAATTTTCACCTGTGCTCGAAGCTTCCAATAAGATTTTCTCTAGGCGAGTTATGAAAGCGAGTTGGTCTTCATGTATGAGATCTTTGGCTCGAGCCAGAGAAACAAATTCTGCGCGATCGACTTCCCAGGATGCACAATGCGGAGAAGCATCGGCTGGTGCAGGTCCGCAAAAACAATGGACACGTTTTCTGCTCTTCTTATACTCAATGAAGCCCAGACTTTGCAATTCACCGGCGATCACACCGGTTTCTTCTACAGTCTCCCGTCTGGCCGTTTGCTCGAGACTTTCACCCTCGTCGGGCAGACCCTTTGGAATTCCCCACTTCGCCTGGCGATTGTATTTGCCCGATGAGTGAATCAAAAGCACCTCGGGGGCACCGTCGATTTTGCGAAAGAGAAGAGTTCCGGCAGATTCCTTCATAGAGATCAGTATAGATCCGGCCAGCCGGCGCGTGGCAAAACTTAAGTTAGTGTTGAGCTTTGGTTGAGGGCGGGCGATTTTAAAGCGTCCTTAACCACGCGAAAACGACAATGGCAGCATATTGACGAACTAAAACGAAAGAAGAAAACAAACAGAAGAATGAAAACAATTATTCCAGAAAGCTGGGAAATCCCCATCCAAATTAGAGAGCGCTTTGGCGACAGTGCCGGACGACAGCGCGCAATGTTTGCCGATGGTCACTTGTTGCTGGTTCTGCACCAACTGCCGGCTCAGAATAGTAGAAATAGACAAGCTCGAATCTTGTGGCGGGCTCCCTCAGCAGAGTGGACTTGGACCACAAACGGCAGTACGAATGACTTGCTCAGGAAGCATATAGCTGGATTCACTGAGCGTGCAGAGCTGCTCGAAATAGACCTGCAAAAAGCCAATTGCGCGGCCGACTACTTCGAGCTCTTGCAGTCCATCGGCCCCTTGCACCGGACGAGCCGCAACTTGCACGCGGCATTGCAACAAGCGCGAGAGATGGTGCCTGACGACCGCGAAATCATTGCCGCACGCGACGCCGCAAGCGAAGTGGAAAGAGCATTTGAGTTATTGCACCAGGATGCAAAAAACGGGCTCGAATTCACAGCAGCAGAAAAGGCGGAAATTCAGTCAAGCAAGGCTTACGAGATGGCGGTGAGCGCTCATCGTCTCAATATTCTGGCAGCGCTATTTTTTCCCATCACAGCGATAAGTTCTATTTTTGGAATGAACATTCACAGCGGGCTGGAAACAGTCCCGGGCTCATGGATGTTCTGGGGAATTCTCGGCGGAGGATTTTTCACCGGTGTGCTGCTCATGCTGGTCATAAAAAAAGGTCCAGAAACAACCATCCCGACAAACAGGAAGGGTGGCAAACTGGCAGGAAAAACTCCGGAAAAAAATATCGGCAAACGAGTGAAGCCTGCCAAAGTGAAAAGAATCAAGGAGGATTCAGTGCGGTACACCGCCAGCTACGTAAGTGACTAGCATGGAAGAAATTGTCTTGGATGGATCTATAGTAATACTCATTTCTCCTCTTGCTTATCTTCTTGTTTTTCCGCGTGTGAGGACATCCCCATTCCCACATCGTTGATAGCAGAAAGTATGGGCGATTTATGCGCCTGAGTGCCGGGGCCGCTCCAGGCGAAATCGGTTGAAGCAATCGAAAAATCTAAGTGGTCATCGTAATTCCAATTGACTTTAATTTGAGGCGCGTGCTTCGCCAGTAGCGCTTCAAATTGTTGTCTGATTGCATAAGGCCAGGTCTTATCTCTGAATCTCGCCAGCTTGACTTTGCGCAAATTCGGCATTTTTACAAGCGACTTCCAGACCCCGGGCGACACGCCAGTTTCCGCCAGACTCAAGTATTCTAGATTTTTGAGCTGCGTGAGCTTCTCGACTCCCTTGTCAGATATGCTTCTATTCCATGCAACATCCAGAATCTTGAGTTGCTTTGCTCTTGCAAGAATTTCCATGTCTTCATCTTTCAAGCTTATGTGCACCAAAATGGCATGACGAAGATGGGGAAGTGTGGGGACTTTAGGTATGATTTTTCTGGCATCCTTGTCGCCTGTAATGTCAAGGCAATTCAGTCCTGCCAGAGGTGCGTATTTTAGAATTTGCGGACCGGTCAATCCCGTGTAACCCACGTTCAGATATACGAGATCTGTCATCTTGGTCAATAGTGGTGCATCACGATCCGTGAACTCGGTATCGTACAGGTTGAGCGCTTTCATTCCCGTCGTTGCGGAAATTTTCGAGAAAAATTGGGGGCCGGCAGTTCTGCTGGCATTGAAGTCGAAAAGCGAGATTTCGCCGGGCCTGAATTTATCCATGAGTTCTGGATGCTGCAGCAAATACTCGTTAGCTAATAATCCTACAGGCAGAGCACGAAGCACTGTCACTTTACCTTGCGCTTCGAAAACTTCACCATTTC
Source organism: Cyanobacteria bacterium PR.3.49 (assembly GCA_013997645.1). Classification (GTDB taxonomy): domain Bacteria; phylum Cyanobacteriota; class Vampirovibrionia; order Obscuribacterales; family Obscuribacteraceae; genus QKMZ01. The sequence continues at coordinate 7,563 of PNKB01000191.1, read as the reverse complement.
CGAGAGCGATTTTTCCAAGAGATTGCTTACTTGGAAAATGGAAAATTCGCTTGTCGAACATAAGAGTCGACCACTCTTTCTGCTTCGCGACCGCCAGGTCATACGACGGATCCGTTTCGTTCTGCAAATTCTTGATGGAAACAGGCTCTTCCTGCGGCTTAGCTTGCGTGTTTTGCTGAACAATTGAACTTACAGCAATGCCAAGCATAAAAGTTCCTGTCGCAATTGCAGTCGTGATCAGAATATGTTTTTTTCTGTTGTGCGGCCTTGCTGTACGGCGAACAAGTTCGGCCTCACGCTTAAGCGGTTTGGTTGTGGCTCCGGATGTTGGTGCGCTTTCAGCCTGATCCTCGGCAATTCCCAAACTGCGCTCAACTTGAATCAGATCCGCCACCAACTGATTGGCAGTTTGATATCGATTTTGCGGATCTTTCTCCAACAAGTTCATGATGATTTCTTCCAGACCTGTCGGATACTCCATTCCAAGTGAAGCTTCCTTCAAACTCAATTGCATTTCCGTCTGATGCTTCATCATTGTTGACAGTGCACTTTCACCCATAAATGGAGGTGCGCTGCACAAAGCCTCATAGAAAACACAACCCAGAGAATACAAGTCGCTGCGATGATCTACAGCAATTCCCATGCACTGCTCGGGACTCATGTACAAAGGACTGCCAAAAATTTCTCCGGTCTTGGTCAAGGTCTGTTGATTAAACTCATCAACACCGGTCAACTTCGCAATACCAAAGTCCACGACTTTCACAATTTCAGCATCAGTCTCAGACTTTTTTACGAGCATGATATTGCTCGGCTTCAAATCTCGGTGAATGACCTTGTGTTCGTGTGCATAACCGATCGCAAAAGAAACCTGAATGAAAATTTTGACGGCGCGCGCCACTGGCAATGAGCCTAATCGCTTAATTTCATCCGAGAGCGTGATGCCCTCGACCAGCTCCATGAGGAAGTATGGTTGCCCGCCGGGCAAGAGTCCAAAGTCGAACACCTTGAGAAGATTGGGGTGATCGAGCAGGTGGGCAGCTTTTGCCTCATTTTGAAAACGCCTCCAACTGGCATCGTTTGCCTGAAATTTATTCAGACACTTGAGCGCAAATTGACGATTCATCAAAAGGTGTTCAACCCGATAAACACTGCCCATTCCACCCTGTCCGAGCATTTCGATCACTTTCAACTTATCGAGCAATATCTCTCCTGGAGAGTGGACAATGCCAGCTGCAAGTCCAGGCGAATTGGTTTCGTCCGCATTCGGCAGCAATGTTCTCTCGAGGCGTTGCTCGGCCTCTAATTCCCCTGGCTCGTCATTTAATCTGTCCGTCAAATTTGGACCTTTAAGGTTGCTCTTATCCCAGTATAGGCTCCCGGCAACCACACATCCGTCAGGTGGGTGATGTTAATTGCAAGGCTCGACGGGAGCATAGTATGCTTCGCAGAACATTTCAGCCAAAACGATGGAGATTCTCATGAAGCGGCAAGCGCTGGTATTGAATAAGTTACTATTGACAGGTCTGCTTCTGTTTTCTTCCACAATTACTCTTTCGTCTAATGGTCTGGCTAATGAGCCGGTTGATGCATATGGTGATGCGCGTCTGCATCTGGTCGAAAAGGAAATTGTCGGGCTGGCTGAAGAGAGCCGAAAAGACATTACCTATCAGGAACACGGCAAAATTTTAGAAAAAGCGGCGAGCGCAGTCACAGCCAAAGTGACCGCTCCGCAAGATCTGGCAACTCTTGCCATTTGGGCGGTTTTAAACGGCTACCCGAGCAAGGTTGATGACGGCTATATCAACTATGACCAGGTAATAAGACAGGCGCGCTCAACTGCAATCGCCAACCTGGGAAAGATTGGCAATGCGGAAGCCGAGTCGGCACTCTGGAGGGTGGTGCATCAAACCAACATAGATGGTCATGACTCGGAAGAATTGTGCGAGGCGATGAGCCAAATTAGGAAGAGAGATTTTCTCTTTGGCGATCGAGTATATGTGCATTTTTTAGATCAAGCCCTGGAAAAAACGCCGCTTTCTGCCGAGAATGCTGCATTTCGAATTGCATTGTGCGAAGAGCTCTGGAAACACTGGAAATCACCTGGCGGCACCGATGCAATTGCGCAAGCTACTTTTATAGTTGATGCCGACCGTCAAATCACAAACGTAAAAGTGACCCCACGATACTTCGGCAAAACCAAAAATGCAGAACTCGGGCTCCAATTCACAGAGGCAGCCAGAACCGCGTTGAACAAATGCGCGCTCAAGCAGCAGCTGCCCGCGGGTATAAATAAAGCACGAGTTCAAGTCGATTTTTATGGACGCTGAGTCCGGCAGGCGCTTCAAATGACCCACGCGGTGTCGATTAGAAAGTTGATGGAAGCCGGAGTGCACTTCGGTCACCAAACGCGTCGATGGAATCCAAAGATGGGACCTTATATCCACAGCACGCGCAACGGCATTCACATAATTGATCTCGTACATACGGTTACAGCCATGGACAAAGCATGCGAATTCTTTTTTAACGCCGCACGAGAAAAGAAGAATATCGTTTTTGTCGGAACGAAAAAACAAGCTTCGGACATTATTGAAGAGGAAGCAAAACGATGTGGTGTGCATTATGTCAATCGCCGGTGGCTGGGCGGCATGCTCACTAATTTTGAAACGATTAGAGTGCGTATCAATCGCTTGAAAGAGTTGGAATCCATGCGCGACACCGGAGAGTTTTATCGCCGCCCAAAAAAAGAATTGGCAGTTATCAATCGTGAGATGTTCAAACTCGAAAAATCGCTGGGTGGCTTAAAGCGCATGCGCGGGCGCCCTGATGTGCTTTTCGTTATCGATCAAAAAAGAGAAAGCATCGCTGTTGCCGAGGCAAAGAAAGTCGGAATCACCGTTGTCGGTATCATCGATACGAATTGCGATCCCGACGATGTCGACTTTGTAATTCCCGGCAATGATGATTCGCTGCGGTCGATAAAACTAATCACCGGCAGAATTGCCGATGTAATTTTATCCGCAAAATACGGTGACTATGGCAAGGGCGACGATGACGACGGAGGGGGTGACAACGGACCGGATTTACAACCGGCGGGCGTTCCACGAACACCCGCACCGAGCGCAGGGGAGCTGGAGATATCCCTTTTAGAAGACTTTGACGAAGGCATTGAATAAAACTCTGCTTTTGTCCCTGTTGCCTCTATAATCTAAGGATTGACTCCGAATTCTCTGCAAACGAGTGAAGCATCATGGCAGAAGATCCATACGATCCACATCCAGAATCAAACTGGTCCAAAATTATGATGGTGCTTGTCGGCATCGCGCTCATAATTATTAGCGTTTGGGTATTCGCCGGCAGCATGCTTTCCAAAGCATTTACAGGGCAGTGACAGCGCTTCCTATTTTGCTCTCAAAGTTTTTTCCATCTGATCTAATTCTCTCAATCGAGCCACAGCGATCTGCCCGGGCAGTTTGCCGGCTTTGGCAGCCTTATGTCGATTGATTTCGCCTCGGACTTGAATACGCAAAGTATCAAGCATGGAAAACACTCCGGATGGGAGTCCAAGAATTGCTGAAGTGAACAAGAGATCGTTGGTGACATGTGACGACCTGGGGTCGTTTTTGTTGTAGTTGGGATTGAAACCAGGGACAAGAAAGAGGACACCACTGGCAGTTTTTAGCCCGCCCACAAACATACCGGCGCCGATATTCTGAGTAGCGGTCAGCTTAGCAGCGTCTGATTTCTTTTGCGCCGCTTGAATCTCATCGGTGAAAGCTTTTTCGTGTGCATCATAATGACCTTGATTAACGATGGCGGCCTCTACTTCTCGATTGTATTGTTTTCTTTTGTTGACGATTGCTTCAAGCGCGTCGAGATCGGCTGACAGCCTGGCTATGCTTGCTTCTCGTGCATCTTCGGTGACGCCCTTCATTCCAAGCTTTGTGAACTCGCCGTAGCCTTTGCCGATGAGGCGGCTGAGTATAGGCGCAAAGCAAGTCAATTGTCCCGAGATCGTGAACATAATCCCGGCACGACCGTTCCATATTCTGTGCTTATTGGTCAGGGACAGATATGCCCAATTGCAGCCAATAGCGTTGGTCGTATACTTAGCTACGTCGAAAAGATATTGAGACTGTTGAAACGCAAGTGTCTTTCGCGCACCAATATGAAATCGCTCGAATTCCATCAATGCCTGGTCGCGAACATCTTTCAAGATTTTGCCTTCAATCTCGTCAACGGCGACATAACCTTCGAGCGCAGGGTCAGCGGACTCTACCTTAATAAGCGCTTCGCGCTTGGTCAATAAAGCATCGATTTCATCCTTGAGCCCGGTCACTTTTCGCACTGCGGCTTGCGGAGAAAAGCCACGCGCGCGGGCGACCACTTCATGGTACGTGTTGATGCCGAATTCATTGGCTGCAGCGCTGGCACCAATTATCGAACCAATCATTGGAATATAGTTGGCCGCCAGCTGTGGGTGCAATTTTACGCGAGACGCCTTTTCCAATGCCTGACCACGATTGGCCGTCGAAATAATCGAGCCGGCCAGACCCATGCCCGAATTGATTTCTTGGAAAGCGGCATAACGCCAGCCTTTCCAGCGTCCCTGCTTGGCCACTTCCATGGTGTAGTGCAGATTGTAGCGCTGCAGTTCGATTTCTTTCAAAAGAATCTGCTTGGTCAGGTCATCGACTTGATTGGCTGCGTCGGATGGTGAAGCCGACGCTCCGCCTCGCAATCTTAAAGGTTCGTCCGCGGACTGAGCAATTGCCGGTGCTGTTTTGGTTTCCGCAAGGGGCGTTTCTTCCGTCAAAACCGCATCCGCCGGTGAATCAGCACCCTTTGCGGCAGACGGATTTGAAGCAGATTCATTATTCACAGGCGAAACTATAGTATCGTCAGCGGTGCCGGCTACAGCAAGCAAGTCTTGCGCGACTGGAATTTCTTCCGTGCCAACGATATTCTCATTCGCCAGGCATGCTGTACCGGTTTGCAGGAAGACCGACACAGCCAGGCAGCCGCCCACGAATCTTTTGCGATTGTTTTTTAATAACACTTAGAGATACCCGGAAAAGCTATTAATCTCGGCTGAAAGTTTGACAACGGTCCTTGCCGCTTGCTTAAACCCCACACTAATTTAGCTCCTTGACAGTTTTCAATGGAACACGTATGGGCTGGCTTTTATCAAGAAAGGGTCGAGGGTAGCTTTTCGGGCATTTACTCATTCAATTCTTCCAATTTTAGTGGGCTCCTCATACCTAACGCATTGGTAAGCGAGAAATCGAGCCCTATAGGGGGAATAAATAGATATACCGAGAATTGGGTGAATCTGGATGACCGAAGACCGCAACCAGTTGGCTGTCTCGCAAATGCCGATGCTAAATCCTGATTATCTCCAGCCGCAGGACTATCTGCGGCCGCTGATCGGCGTCACCGTCTACAGTCTGATTTTTACATTTCCTCCCTACGTGGTCGGTTTTCTCTGGGGAACATATCCGCTTTCCTTTCCCTTGGGTCTGGCCTCTATGATGATCGGTACGTTTCTTATTTCGGCAATGGTGCATCATTTCATTTGGTGGAGACGACTGAAAACTCAAGGAGCAGATGCATTCATTGCAGTGGAAGATCTTGATCTTCCACTGGGAGAAGCTTTCGAACTCTGTCTTGCTGCCACAACACAACTGCGCAACGCTCGGATGGAGGCATTTGAAGATTGTCAGTCGATAAGCGTGCGCATAAAGGCTGATTTCTGGAACGCTACTGATCGGCTGGTGGAAATCAGGTTCGAGCAATTAGACGATAACAAGACCCGCATCATAATTGACTATTCAGCCAAGCTGACGGCTTTTCGCAGCTATGTTATAGAAAAAATCTGGGGGCCGAAGTGGGCGCCCATCTTCTATCGCCTGGATGGGAAGAAGAACAAAGAAACGCTTTCGCAGATAACAGACTATCTGCAGCGAGTTCCGGAATGGAATCACAAATATGTATTCGGTGACTCGTTTGGCGACAGACAAGTCGCCTGAACTCTCTCACCTGGAAATTTCAAGGCTTCTTTAGAATTTTTGTTTGATTGTTTGCACCGATGATGACGCGCTCTGCCAGATTAACGAAGAGCCCGTGCTCAACGACACCCGGCACTCCATTCAATTTTTGAGAGAGCGAACAGCAATCGTCAATCAGCCCGAAATCGCAGTCGAGAATTATGTTGTTTTCGTCTGTGTGAAAGATATTGCCGTCTTTCATTCTGATTGCGACAGTGGCGCCCATATCCTGCAGCGTTTTCTCGACTGAACCGCGAGCAAATGGAATCACTTCGACCGGAAGTTTGAATTTACCGAGGCGCTCCACCAGCTTCTTCTCGTCGACTATGATTACAACTTGCTTGGAGGCGGCGGCAACAATCTTTTCGTGCAGCAATGCGCCTCCGCCTCCCTTAATCAGGTTGAGGGCGGGGTCGACTTCATCGGCACCGTCAATATCAAGGTCGAGCACCGGATGCTCTTCCAAAGTTACCAGCGGAATTCCAACCTTGCGAGCCAGTTGCGCGGACGCATCTGAAGTAGGAACACCTTTCACTTTCAGTCCCGCCTCCATCCGCTTGCCAAGCAATTCGATGAAAAACACTGCTGTCGAGCCGGTGCCTAAACCCAAAACCATTCCGTCTGTAACAAGGTCTACTGCGGCTTGGGCTGCCAGCCTCTTATCGTCATCAGCACTCATGTTTCATCTCTCTAGGTGTAGCGAATCTATCAATTGTAATGCTTTTTGGCTATTGCTTTTCGGGAATTAGATCTTCGCTCCAAAATTTCTTTATCTGTTCGGTTTTCAGATCCGCTTGATGATCGCTTGCTTTCTCTTCCGCTTCTTCTCGCTTTCGTTTTTCTTCTTTCAATCGGCGTCTTTCTGCTTTTTCCTTGTGTTGCAAATCTATTTGAGCCTTGACTTTATCACTGAATCTATAACCTGCTCTCCTCAGGTAAAACTCTCTGATTTCCTTTTCAACACGATGATGATCGCCCTTTTGAGAAAGGGCCTTGTTCATGTATTCCTTTGCTTCAGCTTCATTTTCAGTCAGATCGCTGACCTCCAAAAGAGCTATCACTTTCTCACGGGGCTTTCCAAGTCGCTCAGCATGCTCAAGAGCCTTGACGAAATATGTTTTTGCTTTAGGCAATTCCATGCGCATCCGCGCGTCATCTCCGAGCTGTCTGTTCGCCAAAAATTTCAATTCGAGCACAGCCGGCTCGGAGAGCGGGAGAGGCCAGTCAGCCACTTTTTTGTAATACGAATTTGCAATTGATTTGTTATCCATCAGCTTTTCGATGTTCCCAAACTCCAGATAGACCGATGCGATATATATCGGTGACTCATCGGATGAGGTCGCCAGCTCCAGTGACTGGAGCAGTTCGCTTTTAGCAATATCGAACTTTTTGCCTTCCATGTGCTTGCGAGCCGACCAAAATAATTCGCGAGACTTTGCTCGTTTCTGTTTCCTGTCGAAGAGCGCTTGTACTTCCTTGTCTTTTTCGGATTTTGCAGCAAAAACATTGAATGCGACAA
>PNKB01000190.1 GCA_013997645.1 Cyanobacteria bacterium PR.3.49 | reverse complement strand
TCTTTGAGAGCCACCATTACTTCCGGTTTTCCGCCCAAAAGTGCGACACGACGACCTTCCCGGCAGGCCATCTCCAGAGTTTTCTGAGCCAGCTCAATGCCCGGCAGTCTGGAAGACTCTTGTCCAGCCAGTTTTAGCGCCCAAACCACACCGGCGCCGTCAGGAATGATCAAATGAGCATGGCGGATGATCCTGTCCAGCTCCTGATTTTCCTGCGCCTGCACGACCATCTCGGCATTCAATGTGACGATGTGAATGCCTTTCTCGTTTTGCCATGCGGCTTGAACGACTTTGATTGCACTCTCTTCGTCGACCACGTCGACCGGATATCCGAGAACTTTGTGCCGTGATCTGTATGTTGCTGACAATGTTGACATTACGGACGGTGCCATTTCTTTTGACCTTCTCTCGGTCATTTCTTGATGTCTAAAATTTTAGCTAGTAGCTGGAAGTTCCTGCAAGCCAATTTTTTTGCCGATTCGGCATTCTTGCGGGCCAGATCGCTCAACTTTTCAAGGTCTTGAAGACCAGCTGATGCGGCATCCAGCCATTTCGATTTGAGCTCGCCGTCCTCCTGGTCCTTGGGCAAAATTAAGATTGGCTGCCCAAATTGGCGAAGCACATGTTCGACTTTGGCGTCGTATGTCAAACCGATCGCCGGCACTCCTTCTTTGAGAGCAAAAATCAAAGCATGCAGTCTCATGGCAACAACCAGATCGAATTGACGCATCAGGCTCACCCACTGGCTGGGACGTTCCAGTGGGCTGACATCGAGCATGACAGCCTTTCTGCCGGCATCAGTCCAACCTTTCATGAAAGGCTCCAGCTGCGGCAAGTCTTGCTCCGCCTGTAAAGGAAGCAAGATAAGGGCCGCATCTCGGGGCAAAGTTTCCAGCATTGTCGAAAGCAAAATCTCTCGCCGGGCCTGGGAAAAATTATGACTGTTTCTAAGTGAAAGGCCGACCACAAGCGAGCTTTCGCTTCTGGCCGTTTGCACTTGGTGCAAGACACTTTCAGGCAATGCTGATTCTTCCAGGGTCCAGACCGGATCGGCAGTCAGCTCTGCTTTTACCTTCCAGCCTTCCAGCATGGAAAATGATGCCTTGTCCCGCACTGTAATATCGTTTGAAAGCATAGCAGCAGCTCGCGTTGCCACTCTGCCGGTGGAAGAGTTCAGAGGCCCCAGACCCTGAGCAAAAATGAATGGATGCGCGCCGAACACTCGCGCCAATGCGATTTGTCCGCCATAGTATATGGTGGAGCCGGGCGAATTTGTGTCCTGAAAAAGACCGCCGCCGCCGCTGATGAAGAGCTTAGTTTTGGGAAGCAATTGGACAAGAGACGCCAATTTCCAACGACTCGCCGCCGAGACTCCATATGTTTTTCGATGGTGTTCGGGATCATTGGAAAGCACAACAATGCTTTCTTTCGGCACGCTTTTGGCCAGTGCGGAAATTATGGACTCTAAAATTGCCTCGTCACCAAGGTTTCCGAAGCCGTAATAGCCCGATATCAATACTAGTGATTTGCTGTCAGTCATGATTTCTTCGCAATGAAGAAGATAGCAGATAGAATATCTTCAATTCTCTAAATTTCATGCGGTCTCGGATTTGGAAGCAAATACCACTATGGCAAAAGAGCGGCAGGACGCTTTCGAAGTTATTCAATCGACTGCCGATTTGTCTTCCATGATTGAGAAGAAGGGTGACGAGATCCATTTGTTGCCCGGTGATCGTCGCAGTCTGCCGCCGCAATTTAGTACAGAGCGCCGTCTGGGATTCGTCACTCTTGCAAAACACAAGGAGATAATCGAGTATTCCAGATCCGATCAAGTGATTTCGCTTTCTCTTGGAATAACGGTCGGCGAGGTGATGGAGATCACCGGACAAAAGAGCGATAGCAAACAATTTTTGCCCTTGTCCGCCCCTGCTCAGTGCACCCTATTCGATGTCTTGAACAGCGCGGACGGCGGTTTGTGGGAGCATAGTTTCGGCGGACCGCGCGATCTGGTTTTGGGAACACAGACTGTTCTTGCCGATGGCAGAACTATTAAAACCGGCGGCAAAGTCGTGAAGAATGTCACCGGATATGACACCACAAAACTTTTTGTCGGCGGCAGAATGCATTTCGGAGTGCCCGTGTCAGCGCACTTTCGCTTGTATGCAAGACCCGAATGGACGCACGCCTTAAGTATCTCTGCCGGCTCTGTTTTCGATCTTCTTGATCTGGCGGGCATTTACATGCAATCGGATATTCCGATTACCAGTCTGGCGATTGCCGGCTCGCAGAATAATGGCGCAAAGATGCTGGTTGAACTTTCCGGACACAGGGTCGTCGTGGATGAGCTTGTGAAGCCGCTCAAAGAAATAACGCCGAGTGCCTTCGCAATGGAGGAAAGCGCTTGCGAGTTTCAAGCCCACAGTGAGAATCAATTGCAATATTGCAGGCTTGCTGAAGAGGCAATTGAAATTTCCGCTTCCGTTTCTCAGATGCGATTGCTGTTAGATATTCTCAATGACGTGCTTTCTTCCTGCACTGAATTGAAATTGCGTCCAGGAACCGGGCGCTTTGCAATCTCATCTTCAACTGAAGAGGAGAAAAATGCCTTGCTGGATCATTTGCGCCTGGGGCTGGAAAGCCAGGGTTTAAGCCTTGTTGCTGCTTACAGAGACGGCATGTTCGAGCGGCGCATTGAACATTTGGGAGTGACGACCGAAGGCAGCAGCAATGGTGCAATCATACGTTCTCTCAAAGTCCAGTTTGACAAAAATCGAATTCTCAATCCTTTGGTGCGCTGGTAGTGCGATGCGTTCACATACCAGTAGTGCGATGCGTTCACATACCAGTAGTGCGATGCACTACAATAAGCTGATTAGTAGTTTCGGTTTCGAGGCGTCCGCGGTTTGCCGGAAAATCAAGTCATCTCACCGGTCACAGGCAAGCTGGATGCTGACTTGCTGGCTTCTTGCATTCACTGCGGATTGTGTCTGCCTGCCTGTCCGACTTACCAGGCGACCGGCAGAGAATCCGAATCTCCGCGCGGTCGCATATATTTGCTTTCACTGGTAGAAAAGGGCGAGCTTCCTTTTGCGGGTGAAACGGCTGAGCATATTGAATCATGCCTTGGCTGTCTTGGCTGCCAAACCGCCTGCCCATCCGGTGTTCGCTATGAAGAAATTTTGAATGGAGCGCGGCCGTATCTGAAGCGAGCCAGACCCAAATGGTTGACTGCACTGTTGCGTCTGGGTTTCAGTCAGGTTTTGCCTAATTACTGGTTACTAATTACGGGTGGAAAAGTATTCCGTCTGTTTCAATCAATGTTTCCAAAGAGAAAGGAAAACGCGGATCGTGTAAGCGTTTTAGACAGCATGACCGGCTCCGCTTTTCTGAACAGATTGAAAGCATACGCTGCGTTCGTGCCCAAAATTCCAAAATACTATCCCCACCCAAAACGTCGCGATGCAAGTTTGTCCGCACCTGCAGATGCCGTCCATCAGCTGTTCAGCGGTTGCGTGATGGATGTTCTCTATAACCAGGTCAATCATGCCACTGCTCGTCTTCTGACTATGCAAGGCTGTCCAGTCGAGCGCAGCGATCAAACCTGCTGCGGGGCACTGGCATATCATGCCGGTGAGATTGACATTGCGCGCAAATTGGCTAAGGAAAACATCGAAAAGTTTGAAAAGACAGAGGGCAAGATCGTCGTCACATCAGCCGGTTGCGGTGCCATGCTCAAGGAATACCCTCATTTGTTCGGCTCGGAAACTTCAAAGGATGAAGCGGAAAATTCGTGGCATATGCGAGCGCAGGCATTTTCCTCGCGTGTGCGTGATGTCGTTGAAGTTCTATCTCCTCGAAAAATTGCCGCGCCGGCGACCCAATCGCCTGCTCTCTCCGTGGCTTACCATGCGGCTTGTCACCTGGCGCATGCTCAGGGCATTCGCAACGAGCCGAAGGAAATTCTTCTGGCGCTTCGAGAAAAGCTTGCCGAGAGCGGACGGAGTTTGAATCTGGTTGAACTCAAGGATGCCGAGCATTGTTGCGGCAGTGCAGGCATTTACAACGTGATTAACACTGAGCTGAGCATGGAAGTTCTCAATCGAAAGATGGAAAACATTGACGATACGGGAGCGGAATTTGTTGTCACGACGAATCCCGGCTGCCTGCTGCAGCTCAATGCCGGAGCCGAATTGTCGAATTCGCCGGTTGAGGTTATGCACTTAGCTGAATTTGTTTCTCGCGCCTATCCTGAATTTCGGTAAGCGGCGGCAGCTCTAATTTGCTTAACGAAAGAAATTGCATGCCGAGGTAGACTTGGGGCGCGATGCGGCATGCAACCGTTTCTTGCAAAACAAAACAGCCCCGCTTATCACGTTGGATATCCTTGTGTCGCAAGACCTATATATCGATACCGCCCGCATCCTGATCATCGAGGACAGCGCCCTCTTGCGTCAGATGTCCGTCAACATGGTTGAGGAGCTGGGGCTGATTGCTCAATCCGTCGCCACTGTCGAGGAGGCAATCTGGCGCTTGACCGAGCGCAATTTCGACATAGTGCTTCTGGAAGTGAAGGCGCCCGAGCGTACTGCCGTGGCGCGTGTGGAAGCCATGCGGCGGGCAATTTCCTCGATGCACGAGAAGAAGGTGCCGCTTGTGGCGATGTCTGCCGGTGTAAAACGGGGACCTTTGCTGGGAGCCGGTGCTGACGACATTCTCATGCGGCCTTTCATGGTCGGTGAGTTGGAAGCGCTGATCGACCGCTGGCTCAGTCCGGGCGCGATTGTTTAGTGACCCAACCGCTTGTTGTCAGGCGTTTGCCGCAGGTTAGGTTACAGTAATCCTGTTTAAATGCTGAAAAGCACGCCAAAATGCGGGATCTTGCCGCATTATAATTGGGTCGGCCGAAAAGGCGCCCCTTTACTAATGGATTACCTATTGATGACTGCGATGGTAGCGCACCGAAAAGTTGAATTGTTCGAAGGGGATCTGCCCGACGAGCGCTTTTCGCACTACATGAAAAAGACCGTCATAGCGGTAGACACCGAGACCAGAGGTCTCAACATTTCAAGAGACCGCCTGTGCCTGGTCCAAATTTGTGATGATGAAGGCATCGTCAGTTTCGTTCGTTACAAGGACAAAAACAGCTTTCCCAAAGAAAGCAATGTGAAAAAGCTGATGGAGGCTGACTCCGTGGTCAAGCTGTTTCACTATGCGCGCTTCGATGTGTCGGTGATGAAGCAATATCTGGGAGCGCAAACGCGTCCAATTTTCTGCACCAAAATCGCATCGAAGTTGGTTCGCACTTACACTGACAGGCACAGTCTCAAAGACCTGGTCGCTGAGCTTTTGCAAATCGAATTGGACAAGACCAATCAGTCGAGCGACTGGGCGCGCAGCGATCTCAGCGAATCGCAAATGGAATATGCTGCCAATGATGTCCGCGTGCTTTTGCCGATTTACGACAAAATATTGGCCATGCTCAAGCGCGAAGAGCGCGAGGATTTGGCGCAGCGTTGCTTTGAAGCAGTGCAGGTCGTCTGCGATCTGGACTTGAAGGGTTTTGTGCACGTCTTTGAACACTAGGCAATTTGGAGTTGGTTTCATGGAAAAGCTGATTTACGAGAAGTCGAGCCCGGGCAGAAGAGCACTGGTGATTGAAAAATCCGGTGTGAAAGAGAAAAAAACGAGTGATTTGATCCCCGCTCAGTTCGTTCGCAAAGAGCCGCCTCGATTGGCTGAAGTCAGCGAGCTGGAAGCAGTCCGCCACTTCGTGCGGCTCTCTCACTTGAATCATGCCATCGACAAGGGTTTCTACCCTCTGGGCTCCTGCACCATGAAGTACAACCCCAAGATCAATGATGCCATGGCCGCTCTGGAAGGCTTCAGAGAATTGCACCCCATGCAGCCGGAAGATCAAATTCAAGGCGCCCTCGAACTTATTTATAATCTCGAGCGCAGCATCTCGGAAGTGGTCGGTTTGCCGGCAGTCACACTTCAACCGGCTGCCGGAGCTCACGGCGAGATGACCGGCTTGCTTTTGATCAGAGCTTATTTCCAGGCCAAAGGCGACACTGCTCGCAAGAAAGTAATTGTGCCCGACACCGCCCACGGTACCAACCCGGCGACTGCTGCACTGTGCGGTTTCGATGTAGTTGAAATCAAGTCAAACGAGCGCGGGCTTGTCGACATCGAGGCTCTGAAAGCAGCTCTGGGTCCGGATGTGGCTGCAATCATGCTGACCAATCCCAACACTCTGGGACTTTTCGAAGAAGAGATCGACGTTTGCCAAAAGCTCGTTCACGATGCCGGCGGCTTGCTCTATTACGACGGCGCCAATCTGAACGCGATCATGGGACTGGTGCGCCCGGGTGACATGGGATTTGATGTCTGCCATTTGAACCTGCACAAGACCTTCTCGACTCCTCACGGCGGTGGCGGACCGGGCGGATGCGCAGTGGCCTGCCGCAAAGAGCTGGAGCCCTTCTTGCCCAAACCGGTGATTCTAAAGGAAGGCGACCGCTACAAATTCGATTGGCATCGCCCGCAATCGATTGGCAAAGTAAAAGGCTTCTACGGGAATTTCGGCATTCTCGTGCGTGCTTATTCCTATATCCTCGCCCACGGCAAGGAAGGACTGATGCAGGTTTCCAAAGACGCCATTCTGAACGCCAATTACATCAAGAGCAAGCTCAAAGGCCGTTTCACAATTGCCTATCCGCAAGCATGCATGCACGAGTTCGTCGCATCGGGAAATTTGCAAAAAGAACGCGGCGTTTCTACTACTAATATCGCCAAGCGACTGCTCGATTACGGCGTCCACGCACCGACAGTCTACTTCCCGCTTGTGGTCCCGGAAGCGATGATGATCGAGCCGACCGAAACGGAAACCAAAGAAACACTCGATGAGTTTATCGAGATCATGAACAAGATCGACGAGGAGTCGAAGAGCGAACCGGATACGGTGCGCAATGCTCCGCACACCACGCCGGTCGGACGTCTCGATGAGGCTCTGGCAGCCCGCAAACCGAACCTTTGCTGGACGCCGGAAGCGAACTAAATATTCGACTATAGTAAGTGTTTGAAACGAACTGAGAACTTGAGATAGGCGATTTTCTCTTGAATTCGCTCGATCTCGCGCTTCGTGCCTTTTATAGGCGTCAGGCAGACCAGTGCCGAGAGGTTGATGAAGAGCATCGGTGTAATCGCCATCATCAATTTGCTCATGTCGTCGCCGTGAAATTCCGTGTAGCACTTCATGGCCAGTGAGAAACCGATGAGGCTGAGGGTGACGAAGATCGTCCAGTGCATGATTAGAAAGACTCGCTCGCGCATGAGCAGCACCAAAAGTGAGCCCAGTTCTCTGCTGGCCGCCGGGTCGACCGTGTTGCGCACTTTGGGACGGGCAAAGGTCGGTGTCTGACCGCCTGCCGGAGAATTGTTGCAAATCGGGCCTGCGGTGTCGGCCTGATAGCGATGCATGGTGGCGCCACACTCGCCGCAGTACCTTGCTCCCGGCTCATTGCCGGTCGAGCAATTGGCGCATCTTGTGCCCGTGCGATTTCCCGCTTGAGCGTTCAAAGCCATGCAAAATCTCCGTGTGCTAGACAAAGCAGCGGATACCGACTCGGCAGAGGCCAAAGGGGTTGGCAATGCCAAATATGAAGGAATTGTACAAACTGTAGATGCTAAGTGTTTCCCATTATGGGATGAAACTTCAGTAAGGAAGTGGATTCACGCGGGAGAAAACCACCAATTCAAGTCAAACTGCGTCAGCTTTGAGCAGGAAAAATCAAGAAAGCTAAATGCGCACCTCTTAGAATTACGCTTTGAGACGTGAACAAGAGACAAACCCGCGTGCCGGAAAATTTGATGCCAGTCGCTCGCGCCGTGAGCTTCATTGAAGAGAGGCTTGACCAGCCGCTCGACGTCAAAGAAGTAGCAGGACACATAGGATTTTCCGAATACTACTTTCATCGCATGTTTCTCGGTGTGCTCGGCGAATCCGTTGCCGAATATGTACGCAAGCGCAGACTGTCCGAGGCGGCGCGACGTATGCTCAACGGGCAGCACAAGCTTATCGAGATTGCGCTTTCCTGTGGTTATGACAGTCAGGAAGCTTTTACACGTGCGTTCAAAACAATGTTCGGCATGACACCTGGACGTATGCGAAAGCTAGGCACGATGCCCTTGGAAAAAAAACCGGCAACCATAGATATGATGCTTCACCTGGAAGAAGGAGGACTGACAATGCAACCGGAAATCGTTGAGCATGAAGAAGAGTTGGTAATCGGCATGGGAGGCAGTTTTTCTGAAGATCCATTCTGGCAAATAAACAAATTGTGGGATCAATTCAACGAACGCGAAAATGAAATACCTAATATCAGAGGACCCTATGCACTTGGTGTGTGCATGCCCAAGCACGACAGCCTGCCGCTCAAAGAAGGCGACACTTTTGTCTATATAGCCGGCCGTCCCGTATCAAGCTTGGACGAGGTTCCCAAAGGCATGGTGGCGGTGAAAATACCCAGTCGCAAGTATGCACGCTTCACGCACAAAGGTCCGCTGACAAATCTTCCCCACACAGTCAATTACATCTGGGGAACCTGGCTTCCGAAGAGCGAATACAAGCACGCCGCCAGCCCGGATTTCGAATTGTATGATCAAAGATTCGACGTCAAGACTCTGTCCGGCGAGATAGATATTTTCGTGCCTATTGCTTGAGATTTGCGCTCAGGAGCGCATCAGGTGGTTGTAGTCTATTTGCGCGCGCAAAAACTGCAGGCGTTGCTGGAGGCGATAGATTTCTCGCTTGGTGCCTCTTATAGGAATCAAAGCGACCATTCCCACACCGTTGACGAAAAGAAACGGCGTAAACGCAATCACGAGTTTGCACATCTCATCGCCGTTGAATTCAGTATAGGCTTTGAGCGAAAGAGAAAATCCGAAAAGATTGACGCCCAAAAGCACTATCGTGTTCAAAATCAGAATAAAGCGCTCTCTGAAAAGCGCGCTCATTATCTGATTGATCTCGGCGCGCACTTTGGGAGCTATATCGTCGAAACGCGCTTTAGCAAAGCTCGGAGTTGCGTTGGTGCATCGAGTCGCCTTAGGCTCGCTGCTGCTCGTTGCTTGCGGAAGGTGCATGATATTGCCGCATTGACCGCAAAATTTCGCTTGCGCCTCAATAGACTCGCCGCACTTTGCACACGACAAAAGGCGCGCAGGCATGGAATGCAAATTGATGGAGGAGGCACTAGTCACGGCTTTGTGACCCGTTTGAGTTCTAACTGGATAGAGACATAATAAGACTGATACTGAAAAAGTGTATGTAATTTAATCCGCACTGCAGGCATTCAGTGGGGATATTACGCAGATTGAGAATTTCTCTTTGCTAAACCAGAGTGCGCAGTCGTGCAGCCGTTCTGAGCAATTTGATAGCGGCACCGGGATTGAATTTGCCTTCGGTGAAGACTTCTTTGAGCACCACCTGCGAAATCATGCCGTTATTCTTGAGGGCGATTCTTTGCGCAAAGGGCATAGCCGCATCGACGAAATTGAAATCAGGATTGATCACGAGCGCCACACCTTCAAGCGTCAGCAAAGCGCGCATGACATAAGTGAATTCGGTCGGCAGTCTGAATGGATAGCGATAGCAAACATCAGAGAAATCGAAAAGCACTTTGCGGAACTGAACGCGATTCAATCCTTCGGAAAAACGTGAATTGATAATCGGAGTCAATTCGCGCGCCAACCCTTCGCGATCGACGTCCTCTCTCAAGAAGCCCATGCCGACGAAATCGTCGACTAACGCCAGATAGTCCTTTTGGATGACATGGATGAATGAATTGACGAGATGCTGTTTGAGCTCGTTGCTCAGACGCCCGACCATGCCGAAATCGAAGATGCCGATGCGACCGTCGGGCATGACGCGCATATTGCCCGGGTGCGGATCTGCATGGAAGAAACCATCTTCCAGCAATTGTTTTAAATAGAAATTGGCGCCTACCTTTGTCAGTTCGGCACGGTTGAAACCTTGCTTTTCAAGCGCTTCTACATCGGTGACACGTGTGCCCGGCACAAACTCGATGGTGAGCACGCGCCTGCCTGTAAGTCGCCAGACTATGCGCGGAATATAGATGTTGGGAAAATTGCGGAAATTATGCCTGAATCTGTCGGCGTTTCTGCCCTCGCGAATGTAGTCGATTTCTTCGAATGTAGTTCTGGCAAACTCTTCATTGACTGCCGGCCAGTCGGTATGCCGGCAGAGGCTGGGATATCTCATCACCTCGTCGGCGACTGCACCAAGAACCTGGACATCGTAAGCCAGACGCTGACTGAGATCTGGGCGCTGTACTTTTACAACAACCGAGCGACCATCTTTGAGAGTGGCTCTATAAGCTTGCGACAGGGACGCAGCCGCAATCGGCTCCGAGTCGAAATGAGCGTAAAGCTGTTCGGGCGGAGCGCCCAGTTCGCGGATGATGATTTCTCGCGCTACTGAAGTGGGAAATGCTCCTACTTCTTCCTGTAATTTCGCCAATTCCAGCATGGCCGGCAACGGCAAGAGATCGGCTCTGGTAGAGAGGGTTTGTCCGATCTTGATAAATGTAGGTCCGAGCGCATGCAGACGTTTCAACAACCAGGCGCCCAGCTTTCTATATTCCTCATACTTTTCGCTGGTCAGGACGGTGCTTTCGGCATCGGCTCCCGCTTTTGAAGTCCGTTCGAATTCGTCCATGTGATAACGGGCAAAGCCGTGCACTGCTTTGATAATCACCCAGACAATCGGAAAAACTCTCAAGGCTTCCTTCCAGCCTTGCAGTCGATAGATGCGCACGAAGACACGCAGGGTCGACTTGATGAGCTCTACTTTGGTGACGTCGCGGAAACTCTCTCTGACCGGATTGAAATTGCGCTCGGCAGCCGAACCGAGGACCGGTCCGCCTTGAGCTGGAGACGTGTTGGAGCCAACATCCACCCTGGGGTTGGCGATTTCCGGAGGCTTTTCTGTAACTTGAGCTTTCACTTAGGCGACGACTTCACTAGATACCCTTGACCTCTAGTTTAAAGGCTCTTCCTCTGTTGTCAGCAGCTCAAGTA
>PNKB01000189.1 GCA_013997645.1 Cyanobacteria bacterium PR.3.49 | reverse complement strand
ATGGTTGCGGCTTTGAAGGCTGCTGCGATAAAGGAAGGTGCAAGCGTAGCTATTGTTGCTCCGAAGATTGAAGGTGTCACCGCCGGTGATGGCAGCAAAATCAAAGCAGACGAAAAGATAAGCGGCGGACCGTCCGTTCTTTTCGATGCCGTTGCTGTTTTAACCTCAAAGGAAGGAGCGTTAAAGCTCGCTCAAGAGCCTTCTGCACGCGACTTTGTTGCCGACGCATATGCTCATCTTAAATTCGTTGCGTATAACTCTCTTGCATTGCCGCTATTTGATAAAGCAGGAGTAACCGCTTCGATGGACAGCGGATTTATTCAACTGAAAAATCCTTCTGATGCAGGTGGATTTATCACCGCTTGCCGCAAGCTCAGATTGTGGGCAAGGGAGGAAAAAGCGAAATTGCCCTCGTAGACACGGGGAAGTTGAGAAAAATTGACAATAGCGTGATTTCCCGTAACCAGTTGCATTAATTTCTGAGTTTCAGAACTGCGCCGGTTATGAGCTGGGGAGTTGTATTCAAACGAATACAATGTCATGCCATGTAGGCAAAACTGTCCTTACCAATATATGGACACGGCAACCTAAATGTATCCCAATCACAGATAATGATTACCTATAAGATATTGGTGGAGAGAATAAATGCCTAAAGAGACTGCTGTTCCCTTGCACGCGATCATCAGTGATTCGCGCGACGACATTTTGAAAGAGTGGATCAAAGCTCAACTTGACGATACGTCCAGATCGCAGGCTGTTCCTGATGCGTCGATCAAGGCGAGTTCGACTGAGTTCTTCAAATTATTCGAGAGAGCTATTTCGAATGGCAATATAAGTGACATCGACCGTTCTGAATGGGAAGAAGTCAGGCATATGCTGAGCGATCTTTCTGCTAGCAGGGCGACGCAGGGCTCCACACCGAGTGAGACGGCTAGGTTCATTTTTTCGATGAAACAGCCGCTGTTTGCTCGCTTAACCAAGGATAAAAGCGGACCTGACGCAGGCGCGGCCGTTTGGGAGCTTTCTCTCTTATTAGATAAGCTTGGACTTTACACTACAGAAACCTTTCAAAAAACCAGGGAATCTATCATCAAGCGCCAGCAAAAAGAGATGATGGAAATGTCCACGCCTGTCATAAAGGTTTGGGACGGACTTTTAGCTGTGCCGCTGATTGGAACTTTGGACAGTGCAAGAACCCAAATCGTGATGGAAACGCTCTTGCAGAAGATCATCGACACCGGTTCAAAGTTGGCGATCTTGGATATAACCGGTGTTCCAACAGTTGACACTCAAACGGCTCAGCATCTTATGAAGACTGTTTCTGCCACTCGGTTGATGGGTGCCGAATGCATCATCAGTGGTATCAGACCTCAAATTGCTCAGACAATTGTTCATCTTGGTATTGATATCAACGATATCGTCACTAAAGCATCCATGGCAGATGCAATCAAGGAGGCTCTGGCTCGTGGCGGCTGGACTTTTGAAAAGCAAGCCGAAAATAACTAATACAGGTAAATAAATGGACCGTATTCCTATTCTGAAAATTGGTGAAACACTCTTGGTCACCATCCAGGTTGACTTTCACGATCGTGTAGCTCTGGCACTGCTCGAGGATTTAAGCGAAAAAATCGTCAACTTCTCATCAAAGGGTCTGTTGATAGATATTTCCGCTCTCGAGATGGTGGACTCTTTTATGGGCAGAATACTGGGCAATATAGCCAAGACTTCACGCCTTCTCGACTGCCATTGCGTGCTGGTCGGTATGCAGCCGGCAATTGCCATCACAATAACCGAGTTGGGAATCACGCTTTCAGGAATACATACGGCGTTGACTGCCGAAGATGGTCTTGCGCTTCTCAACAAACTGGTTAACGCGAAAAAGAATGGCAAACCAAGTGCTAAAAAGCAAGAGGCGAAATGGCGGTAAAGTCGCAGGAAGAACGTCCAATTTCCTCGGAAGAAGACATCCTTACCGTACGAAACAGCGTCAAAAGAGTGACTGCACTTTTGAATTTTAGTTTGGTCAATCAGACCAAGATCATCAGTGCTGCTAGCGAACTTGCTCGTAACACTCTCGAGCATGGCAAAGGTGGACGTTCCATCATTCAACTAATCAACGATCCGGACCGCGTTGGTATTCGTATCATCTTTGAAGACAAGGGTCCGGGAATTGCTGATATTAGCCAGGCCCTGGAAGATGGCTTCACCAGTGGACGCGGTATGGGACTTGGACTGGGCGGAGCTAAGCGTCTCATGGATGATTTTCAAATTGAATCAAAAGAAAATGAAGGAACCACGGTTACCGTTACCAAATGGCTTGAGAAGAATTAGTGGCGCCAGTGCTCCTAGTGACCCAAGACTTAAGGACAGAAGACGATCTTGTCCATATGCGTGCTGCCGTAAAAATGCATGCGTCTGACCTCGGCTTTTCGTCGTTGAATCAAACGAAGATTATGACCGCTGCCAGTGAGCTAGGTCGAAACACCATAGAACATGGACTGGGCGGTTTGGTCATAATCGAACATCTTCGGGAACCAGAGCGTAACGGTATCCGCCTTACCTTCAAGGATGAAGGTCCTGGGATACATGACCACGCACTTGCTCTTTCCGATGGTTATACATCGAAAAAAGGGTTGGGACTGGGTCTTTCCGGCTCTAAAAGACTGATGGATGAATTTGACCTTATATCACCGCCTGGTACCGTAATTACGGTAGTCAAATGGATGTAACCGATACACTCCGATTGGACATATGCGAGCAGAGCCAAATCAGCGATGCTCGTCGCCGCATCGTCAATTTTTCAATCGACTGCGGTCTCGATCAGGAAGCAAGAGATCGCCTTGCTTTGGTCGTAACTGAGCTTGGCACGAATTTGGTCAAACATAGCCAGAATGGCGGCAGAATTCTGGCGCAGGGGATGGTTAATGCCAATGGCAGTGCTATTGAAGTTTTTTCCGTTGACCGCGGCCCCGGCATGAATGTCGGTCAATGTATGCTGGATGGTTTTTCCACCACAGAAACTTTCGGCAATGGACTTGGTTCGGCAAAGCGTAATTCTAATGATTTTGATGTCTATTCAGAAATTGGCAAGGGATCTGTTATCAAAGTGCGCTTCGAGAATAAGGGCAGCAAGCTAGACAAGTTTGAAGGCGGGGGGATTTCTGTTCCGATGCCCGGAGAGTTGCTCTCTGGTGACAAGTGGTTTATTGCTTCGCTGCCGGAAGGCTGTGCTTGTCTGCTGGTAGATGGCTTGGGTCATGGATTTGAAGCATCTGAAGCAGCCACTTTAGCTCGTAAAAGATTCAAGGAAAACCTAAATCTTCCGCCAAAGGAATTGCTCAAGGTAATACATACTTCTCTGCGAGGCACTCGTGGTGCGGTAGGTGCAATTGCAAAAATCGATTTCGCAAAAGGTAAGCTCACTTACTGTGGTCTGGGCAATATCACCGGACTTTTATTTTTCAATGACACAAAAAAATATCTCACATCATTTAACGGCACTCTCGGATACGAAGCTCGCAAATTTTTAGAAGTTGAAGTCGATTGGAATGCTGATTCGATGTTGATTATGTGTTCTGACGGAATTTCTTCAACTACTTTCAGGGAGTTAGGAGAAGCTTCACACAGATCTGCATCTCTTCTGGCGGCAT
Source organism: Cyanobacteria bacterium PR.3.49 (assembly GCA_013997645.1). GTDB lineage: Bacteria > Cyanobacteriota > Vampirovibrionia > Obscuribacterales > Obscuribacteraceae > QKMZ01. Next base: position 7,540 of record PNKB01000189.1, on the reverse strand, counting down.
GGATCTACAGCAACTACGGGAAAAGTACGGACGATGCAACTGTTCTCATTTTAAAAGGGCGAGTATGAGATGAAAAGTATGTCTGAAGCAAAGGAAAAACCACTTGTTACGCTCGTTGTCGGTAACGAATCAGACGTTGTTATGGCACGGCGGAGAGCACGACAAATTGCCTATCTGCTTGGTTTTGATTTGCACGATCAAACTCGTATCAGTACAGCGGTAAGTGAAATTACCCGCAATGCTCTTGTGCATGCCAACGGTGGCAGGTTGTCTTTTCTTCTTGATGACTCACACAGTCCTTTTTCGTTTGTTACGGTAATAACAGACCAAGGTGGCGGTATAGAAAATCAAGACCTCATATTTTCCAATCAGTCCCAGCATACAGGTTTGGTTGGGGCAAGTAAGTTGGTCGATAAATTCTCAATAGAGTCTTCCTCATCAGGTACAAAGATCAGACTGCAGAAAAATTTGGCACCTAGACTGCCATTCTCTGCAACAGAGATAAATGAACTTGCCAATTCACTTGCGAAGTTAACACCAGTCAGCCCACTTGATGAAGTTCACCAGCAAAATCAAGAATTGTTGGCGGCGCTGGAGCAACTTTCCAAAAAGCAATCACTTCTAGATGGACTGAATGCAGAGCTTCAAGAGAAGAACAAGAGTCTGCGCGATCTTAACCAACAGATGCAAACATTGAATGAGTCGCTCGAGAAGAAGGTTGCTGAACGGACCGACGAGCTACTGGAGGCCAATACCTTCCTTAAGGGTGCACGCGATGAGGCGGTTTTAGCCAGCGCGCTGAAGAGTCAATTCGTCAGCAATATGAGTCACGAAATTCGCACCCCGATGTCCGGAATTTTGGGAATGGCGGAATTGCTGGCAACAGACCCGGCTATTCCGGAAGAATGTAAGGAGATGGCAGAAAGCATTCGCGAAGCTGGACACAATCTGATGATCATAGTCAATGATCTTCTGGACTTTTCCAAGCTGGAAGCTGGGAAAATGAATCTGGAACATGTTTCAGTCAAGGTTGAAAATTTGGTCGAAGAGGTAGCCTTCGCTATTAGGCCAGCAGTCGTCTCAAAAGGTCTTAGCCTCAATTTCTCTGTTGATCCTGCCGTTCCTGGAGTGCTGTACGGCGATCCGCAACGTATTCGGCAGGCTTTGCACAATCTCGCACTGAATGCCGTCAAATTTACCGAATTTGGTGAAGTCGAGATCTTGGCAGATATGCAGTCAACTAATGAAGATCTTGCTGTGATCAGATTCACGGTGCGTGACACCGGTATTGGTATCAATGATGAAACACAAAGTAGGCTATTTGAACCTTTTGTGCAGGGAGATGGAACGACGACCAGGAAGTACGGAGGCACAGGGTTGGGTCTCTCGATCGTCAAACGGTTTGTTGATTTGATGCTGGGAACAGTCGGAGTGCAAAGCAAAGAAGGGACTGGATCAAGCTTTTGGTTTACTGTGCCATTAAGGTTGTCAGAAAATGTATAAGAAAAGGACAATATTGGTCGTCGAGGATGACAGCATTGTCAGGCGTACTGTGTTGGCACAGTTAAAACGCTTGGGCTATTCAGGAACGGCAATCGTTAACGGACGGGATGCGCTTAGCTACGTAAGTGATGGTAATTTCGATCTGGTCTTAATGGATGTGCAGATGCCGATTTTCAGTGGACTGGAAGCAACAAGAGATATCCGCGACTGGGAATTGAAAAAGACATCCAAAAATAGAATTCCAATTGTTGCAATGACTGCTAATCCAAACCGCAAACAATGTTATGAAGTGGGCATGGACGATTTTCTGTTTAAACCGTATACGCTTGCCGAACTTGGGAAATTAATAGAAAAGTGGACGGCTGATACTCTAAGTGCTTAGCCGCTTGCTTTTCGTTCGTGCGATCAGACTTATGCCGCGACCAGCTCTTTTGCAGATGCAGTTTCACTTTCTTGCTCGAGGTGTTCTTGAAGTTCGCCTTCAATGAGATTGCAGACATCCTCCAGAAAATTCGAGGCTGTTTGCATGTCCATGACCTTCGCATTGAAATTAAAAGAGATTGTCATCATCGAGCGAATTACAGTCTGATTATCGACCACGATCGCTCGCTCTTCAATTGCTCCAATGCCAAAGGTAGAAGTGCAGATACACGGACTTAACACGGTTGCTACCTGGTACTTGCCCAGTGTGGTCAGCCCAAAAGTTGCTTTTTGGCACTTTATCCGCACGGAAGGAAAGACGCTGCCAATCCACAGAATTGCCCTGCGGAGCAAGTATGGAAATTTCGCGTACTGTGCTTGCAGTGCCAAAGGGGGCAGATCAGAAACTGACTTCTGCGCGTAATCGGATAGTTGTGTTGCGATTTCGCTCAAAGACTTTTCGTGCGGTAACTCGATCTCACCAAAGAAGACTGTGTCATGTGACTCTTCACTGCGTTCGATTGTAAAACCGGCAACTATATCTTCATAAGTAACGACGATTCCAAAGGGCAGAACATCTGATCTGCTGCTCGGATGTTTTTTCTGCGCTATCGCGATTGCCTTCAAAAGAATCGCCGTAACTGTGATTTTGATGCCCTGGTTTTTCAATCTGTTTCGAACATCGTTCGACCAGGACATGTCAATATCGCGCAGAAGATAACTGGGAACGGCTGACGGAGAAATCATAGTCAAAAGATCTATGACGATTTTCCTGCCCTCAGGCAATGTTCCATATGTATGTCCAGTCACGCGATCACTTCCTTAAGCTGGTGCAATCACGTCCTGCAAAGTGGCAAGAGGAGGTGGTCGACTAATAGTAGGTCCAGGCGGCTCAGAGATGAGCCGCCCCGGATGCATTTTGAAAACGAGAGCCCTGGCGAGGGCTGCTCAACAAAGCTTAATAGCGATCTCTTTTCGGTTTGGGAGTCGAAATATTGACCTTCAGGTTGCGCCCTGCATGCTCTAGACCGTCAAGTCCTTTGATAGCAGCCTCGGCACTTGCTTGTGTATTCATCTCGATAAAAGCGAAACCACGAGGTCTGTTGGTCTCACGATCCACAGGAAGTGATGCGGAAGTGACTTCACCATAAGATGAGAACAATTCGCGAAGATCGTCCTCGGTTACGCTGTAAGCCAGGTTTCCGACAAAAAGTTTGTTATTCATAAACTACCTTCGACCCGAGCAATATCGACAGCACGAGGTGAAGATAGGAACACTGGTCATTAAACTATTTTTTTATTATAGCTTAAATGTGTTAAGTCCGGCGACGGTTTTTGAACCTCCTGTGTTTGTGTATCATGAACTTGATTATGAATTGATCAGTTATGGTGACCCGGTTGGCGGACGATAATGCTTTTGCGGTTCTGGAAATTGCTGATTACAGGCAATTGTTGATCAGCAGATTGATGGTTACTGTGGCAGTGCAAGTTCAAGCAATTGCAGTGGGCTGGCAAATTTACGCCATTACCAACAACCCTCTTTTCCTGGGCTTTGCTGGTTTGGCTGAAGCCATACCTGCCATTGGAGTTGCACTCTACGCAGGTCATATAGCGGACGTGGTCGATCGCAAAAAGATTGTCCTTGCATCGGTAGCAACGCTTGTAATCAGTCTCGCTCTTTTATGGGGCTGCACGGTATTGATGCCTGCCGATTGGACACTAATTACTTGTTTGTTTTCTGTGATTGCGATATCAGGCATTGCAAGAGGGTTTTACGGACCAGCAATTTTTGGAACAGTATCCGACATCGTTCCTCGACATTTGATGGGCAATGCCGCTGCCTGGAATAGTACTGTTTGGCAGGCATCTGCAGTAATTGGCCCGATATTCGGAGGTTTGCTCTACGGCTGGGTAGGTGCAGGCAACACATACATGTTTTCCACCATATTGCTTGCCTGCGCCTTTGTGAGTTTTTCGCTGATTAGAGCCAAGTCTGATATCAATCCAAACAAGCATGACAGCGTTATTGCAAACATCAAAGAAGGATTGCAGTTTGTCTTCTCGAATCAAATTATTCTCGGTGCGATGGCGCTTGATTTGTTTGCAGTACTGTTTGGCGGTGCCGTTGCATTGATGCCCATTTTCGCTAAGGATGTTTTCCATTGTGGTCCGCAAGTTCTTGGCGTCTTGAGAGCGGCACCATCTGTTGGAAGTGTGGTTACCGCAATAGTGTTGACACGTCATCCAATCACACACAACTCAGGAAAAGTCTTTATGCTGGCTGCCGCCGGATTTGGACTTTGCATTATTGGATTCGGACTTTCGACTAATTTGTATTTGTCTCTTGTTTTGCTGGCAATAAGCGGTGCTCTTGATGGAATAAGTATTTGGGTGCGCAGTACGATTTTTCAATTGGTGACACCAAACGATATGAAAGGTCGTGTTGCTGCCGTCAACAGCATGTTCATCGGCTCGTCCAACGAAATTGGTGAATTCGAATCGGGCACCGCCGCTAAATTAATGGGACTGGTGCCCTCGGTTGTGTTCGGTGGCGTAATGACTTTGTTGGTGGTGTTATTCACAAGCATTCGTGCGCCCAAGCTGCGCAACTTACACATCCACGAGCTGTACAAGGTGGATTGATTTTGGTGCGCTCGCGCTCCCCTCGTCAGTGAGATTTTTCGGCTTCCCGCAATTGTTTGCGCAAGTATTCCATTTGCGGATATATGGATGGTTTTGCCACAGTCAGTCGCAATCCGCTGAAAATACGAAAATCGAAGCCGCTCAATCCGGGAGCACCATGTGCGCCCCAGTTCCAAATCGGCTCTGCGCGCACGAACATATCCACACCTGGAAGACGTTTGCGCGAAACAGGACGTGCCAATTCAAAATCGCAAATAATGGCATTGTTGCTGATCGGCGGAATTGCATTGCGATTTCTGTAATTGTTGACCAGAGTTCCAGTCGAGGTTAGCGACCAAACTCCACGACGCAATACCAGTCCAATAGTGTAGAACGGATCGATTTCACGTGTCGGACCTTCAAAGAGGCTTTGACTGCGCATTTGCAGTTGCGAATTGAAGAAACCAATTGCCCTTGGTGTGAACGCATGTGTGAGTGTCACGCCCGGCAGCAAGTCGGCCTGGTACAGACCGCGCGCTTGCCACAACTGCCGCGCCTGAAAGTTGAGCTGCATGTTAGTCTTTTGACCCAGACGAACATCTTGTTGAATGCCACCGGATAAGGATTGAAAGGTCGAGCGATTGAGCAGAGATGTGTTGGTAAAAACGTCCTTGATCATGAAATAGTTGGCGTAAATACTGGTAGTTGGACGAAGGTTGTAGCCTAGAGTGACGTTGGGCAATACGCGGAAAACGTAATCACGTCGTGGATTTCTTGCACTATTGAGCACGTTGCTTTCAAAGCGCTGCGTCACCTCCGTGACCGACGTGAAATACATTCGCTCGGGAAGTTTTTCAAGCACAGTAAATTTGAGCGGAGATGAGAACAACTGCCGCTCATCACCAATGTGAGTGCTTGTTTGATCTGTAGGAATGATTGCAGGATCAGGTCGCGCCGGATATTGGGCGCTGCTGTGCAACGTCACCGGCGACAGCAGTCCCGAATTAGTTGCAACATAAGGATTGGCTGATTGAGCAGTGCTCTCAGGTGCAGCAAAAAAAACAAGTGCGGTAAGGAAACCTAGAGATCCGGCTAGCTTCCACTTGGGTATTCCTGATTTCAAAAAACTGGTTTCCTTTCAGAATGCGGGATCTGATTTAACGTGCTGCCTGATCGGGCCTGCCACCAACAACCGGTGCCTGGTAAAAACTCTCTGCGCTATTGGATGTGGCCGAATGAGCGGCTGCTGCCTTCAGGAAACCATGCTCGAGTTTTTTATCGTATGAGCTTCGACGTTTCCAATCGCGCAGTAAATGTGGACTGGTGAGAATTGAGAGTACGGAAAATGCTGTCGTCGCTGCCGTTACTTGCTTGCCGTCAAGGTCGTGCAATGTAATTTCTTTTCGACCAACGCCATCATTAGGAAGAACTTCTTCCTGAGTCGGACGATGATCAAACACACTGAATTCCTCTGCAATTGAAATTCTGCGGTACTTGTTTTCAAAGTAGAACTTCATCTCTTTGCTCTGGCAGTTATAGACTCTTATGACTCCCGGCATCACCGATAGAAGGAAGCGAGATTGTGCGGGTGCAGAAATTATTCCGAGCGGTGTTTTTACTTTTAAGTTGCGGTTTGGGCAGATCAGTGTTTTTCCCGAATCTATAAATATAGTGTCCGCCGCTTCGCCTGCTCTAATCTGAGTATTGCTTCCGACTATGAATAGTGGCCGAATCTGTGGTGTCTGTGCCGTGACGGGACTGCTTAGTTGCTCACCACTGCTTTGAATTGTAATGGTGGATGAGGCGGGCACTGTTACTTTGTTTGTACCGGCCATGACGACGAGCGAAGAACCTTTTGTCGCGATTGTCGCAGTGCCGGCAATGACATTGACGTCGGTATTGTTTTTCAGTTCGATTAAGGTGCCTTTGGTCCCGATGAGGAGAGCGTTTGCCTTGATTGAAACTGATTCACCATCGCTTGTGAAAAAGTACTCGTCATAAATTTCATCGGCCGGCAAACCTCTTAGAATCTGCGCGCTTGCCGGCATCAGAGTTTGAGCTGTGCATAAAATCGCCAGGGCCAATAATGCAGTTAGTGGCTTTCTTGCCCTGGTTAGTCGCAACACAGAAGAATATCCTTTGCAATCTCGCGCCAGTATCAAGTTAGTCCGGCTGCCGCTTAAGGCATTTTGTCGGACGCGAAAAAGCTAAATTTTGACCCCGCCCTATTATAGTTTGTCGGTAACCATTTGTCGACGCGCTTTTACTGTTTTGCACCACCGGCGACCAGTGTCTTTACCGGTTCGGACTCAGCTACAGCTTTGTGAGCATCTGCCTTCGTAGGCAGAAAAACCAGACCTACGGCACCGACGACAAGAATGAAAGCAGCAACGTAATTCCATTTGAGCTGCTCTTTCAAAAATAAAATCGAAAAGACGCTGAAGACCATCAACGTAATGACTTCTTGCATGACCTTTAGTTGGGCGGTCGTGAACTGATAACTGCCGAATCTGTTTGCCGGCACCGCCAGGCAATACTCAAAAAATGCGATGCCCCAACTGATGACTATCACTTGCCAGAGTGGAACGCTCTTGAAATTGAGGTGACCATACCAGGCGAAGGTCATGAAAATATTCGATATGACGAGGAGCGCTACTGTAAGCATGGAGACCTCCGAAGCCAGACCCCAAGGTGGAAAAACTGCCCAAACCGACCAATTATGGCGCCTTCTTGAGCTTTTCAGGAGGCTCGGAATCTGTGAATTGTCTAATACGTGACAAATCGGGCTCCAGCTGATTTGCGCGTGTGTCCTTTTGCCCGTAATATGGCGATTTCGGCCCCCTAGATGAGAAGTCCGACTATCTATGAATTCTCGGTTGAACGTCCAGATGAAAACTCGAGGTTTTCAAAGCTTCGCTTTGGCAGTTTCCTTTTTGCTCTTGTCGCCAGCCTCTGGGATGTGCGCACCAACGGCAAGTGTGTCCACCGGTTCAAA
>PNKB01000188.1 GCA_013997645.1 Cyanobacteria bacterium PR.3.49 | reverse complement strand
TATGAAATCCGGCTCAGCAATTGAGTTTTGGGACGGTTTTCTTTGAATCTAATTGATCTTCTGGAACATGTATCCGATACCGCGCGCGGTGAGGATCAGATCCGGATTGGACGAATCTTCTTCCAGTTTGGAACGCAAACGGCTGATGTGAACGTCGACAACTCGGGTGTCAATTCTGTGGTCGGGAGGATAAGCCCAGACCTGTTGCAGAATTTCACTTCTCGAATACGGTTTGCCGGAGTTGGTAACCAACAATTCCAATAAACTGAATTCCATACCAGTCAAGCGGATGCGCTCATTCTTGCGAGTCACTTGGCGCTTGTTTAAATCAATTTTCAGATTGCCGATCGTGATCACATTCGAGCTCTTCGATTGGCTCGTGTCTTGATGACGTTCGACGGTGCGGCGCAGCACTGCTTTGATACGCGCTTCCAATTCACTGGGGCTGAACGGCTTCACTACATAGTCGTCGGCGCCTATTTCCAGTCCTTGTATTCTATTGGAAACATCTGCAACCGCAGTAAGCATGATGATCGGGGTGTCGGATGTTTTGCGAATCTCGCGGCAGACTTCGTAACCGTCGAGTTTCGGAAGCATCACGTCTAGTATCACCAGATCTGGTTGGAAACTGTTGAATTGCTCGAGCGCTTCTTGTCCGTCTGCTGCCGTCGCTACGTTATAGCCGGCCAGTTTCAGTCTGGTTTCGAGTATCCGTCTAATCGAAGCCTCATCGTCTACAACGAGGACCTTTTCCTGTTCGCTGCTGTTCTCAACCACTTATGTGTCTCTCTAGAATCGGTAAACCGGGTCTGCATAAGATGCAGGCTCAATAGTCAACAGGAGCGTCCAATATTCTTCTAGAAAATCGCGGCGTCGATAGAAAATGCCGCCGGATATACCGCCCTGCCACTCGTGAGTATATAACATTTAGCTGATCGCTGGTGAGGTAGTTATCACCAAGTCCGATCCGGATATCGCATCTGCTTCGAATTTGCCAGCCCGTCACGGCTTTGATGCCATGCCAAGAGTGACTAAAATACAGGCTTCTTACCTAGATTTTGCAAACACTTACCTGCATTAAACATGCACTTGTTCGTAGCGCTATGACAGCCACCTGTGCCGCGTTTCACCCGGCTTGACATTCTCCCCTGACGCCACCAGATGCGGTTGTCAATGTTATCGATTGACATGCCTTACAAATGGGGAAAACCCGGCAATCATCGTGCTTTGATTGAGAAATCAAAAGTGAAGTTTTTTCCCCCGAAAACGCCCTTAACGCCATGAAAAAAGATTCGTGCAACCCCCCCCGCCTCGTGTTAAGCTTCTAGCCGAGTAGGTATAGTACTAGCTACTAACAACGACGGCTCCCGAAAAAAATCGGCACAGGGAGCGGGACTTGAAAGAGGGAGAATGTATGAAGAAGCCCCAATTGAGCTTGGCACTAAGCGTTTCGGTAGCGCTTGCGCAGGCGAGTTTACTATCGGCGCAGGCCGCGCCTTCCGCCAGCATCTGGCAGAAGATGTCGCAAGCACCGGCACAAAAAGCAGCACATGCACCAGCGCGTGTAGCAGCTAAAGCGACAGTCGCGACACGTACTAATAAAGTGTCGGCCGTCGCCACCAAAAAACAGCATGTCGCTCTGACACCGGCCGCCAATGCGGACGGACAAGCAATGCTCTTCTTGATGGGCAAGAACAAGCAGACCGGCGGAAGCGTTGCTCCTGCTGCTGCTCTCACCATACATCCTCAAGTCACACAGGACGCAGCTGCTGAAGTTAGCACTGCCGGTGACACCAGTGAACAATCACTGGTAGCAGTCAACTCTGCTGCCAACGAATTGCCGCAAGTAGCAGCACCGGCTGTTGCTTCGACAAAGCCGCTGTTCACTATGCTCGCACCGGACAAGCCGGTGGCAGCTCAAGGTGATGTGCAGGTGACGCCGATACCACCTGTGGTTACTGGCACCGTAGATCTGGAAGAGTTCAAGTCAACCAACATTCTCGACCTTAAAGTTTCACAGTCCCGCACTTTCAAGTTGAAGAACAAAATTGTCCGTACCTCTATAAGCGATCCTTCGATCGCCGAACCGGTAGTGGTATCGGAAAATCAAATCGTTCTGCTTGGCAAGGCTCCTGGTGGTGCGACCCTGGTTCTCTGGGATGATGCCGGCAACTCCGCCGCCATCGACTTGAGAGTCAGCCGCGATTACAACCAGTTGCAAGCAACTTTGAGAGAAGTTGATCCTCGCATCATCGTCAAAGCATTCTCAGTGGGCGGCAGCGACCGGGTGATTCTCCTGGGCGATGTTGACAATGCTGAATCAGTTATAAGAGCGTTCGGCGCGGCCAACATATATATGGATGACCGCGGCATGAACATTCAAGTTGCTAACAGCCGCATCTTGAACGCCAGAATCGGCGAACAGGGTACTGCAGGTACTGGCGCCGTCGGTGGACAGACCGGTACGTTGGCTCAGTTGAGCTCGGTAGATAAATACGTATTCTTCCCGAACCTCAACAACAACATTGCCCGCGCTCAAGTCATCACCAGTGATGGCGGACGCGTAACCAGCATGGTCAAAGTCCGCAAGACCCCACTCATTGCAATCCACGTCAGCTTTATGGAATTGAACTCGACGGCTGCAAGAGAACTGGCGATGCAACTTGGTATCGGCGTCACCAGCAATACATTCTCGTTTGCAGTTGGCGGCAACAACTCCACCGGCGCTCAAATCTTAGGAACTGCACCGGGCGGCAACCAGACCGTTATTACCGGTCAGAACCCGTTCGGAGCTATTCCTCCGGCGACGGTAGCACCAATCAATTATGGTTGGCAGAACCAGGGCGTTGTATTCGCCACCACCAACAGCGCAACCCCCACGTTGACAACCGCTCTTGGTCAACCGATTCCGTTGACCCCGACAGGTTTGTTGCAGGGTGCCAACTTGTTTGGTGTTCCGGGCGGCACATCGTTCGTTCCGGCTGACCAAACCAACGTCTTCACTGCGTTGTCCAACTTCGCAGTCGGAGACAGAACCAGAGTTTCGGTTAACCCGACATTCCAAGGTGTAATCGGTCACTCAAGAGCTAGATTGCTCGCCGAACCTACGCTCGTTGCAATCTCCGGTGAAAGAGCCTCGTTCCTCGCCGGTGGTGAAATTCCAATCTTGCAATCATTGGCTGCTGCCGGTGCCGCGCAACAATCAGTTGTGTTCGAACCATTCGGCGTCAGGCTCAATTGCATCCCGATTCTTTTGGAAAGCGGTTCTATCAACTTGCAAGTTTCGCCCGAAGTCAGATTGCTCAACCCCGCTCTGGGTATCTCGATTCCCGGCGTAACCACCTCGGTTATCCCTGGTTTCACCACCAGAAAGACTCAAACGATTGTTGAAATGAAACCTGGTCAAGAGCTCTACATCTCTGGCTTGCTATCTACCAACAACGGCAGAGATATCACCAAGACTCCGATCTACGGCGAAATTCCAGTTCTGGGTGCTCTCTACAGATCAAAAGCGTTCTCTAAGAATGAAAGCGAACTCGTAGTGGCAATCAGACCCGAAGTAATCCTGCCAGGAACACCTGGACAGCTCAAGTTGCCGGAAGAAATTGGTCGTGTTGAAGGTCCTCGTGACATCAATATGTTCCAAGTTGAACCGACAATCATCGATGAAAGACACTACTCAACCGGTCGTGCGGAACGTCACCAAAAGACATCTCCGACTTTGCCTGAAGGCGCACCGATTCCGGAAAACAATTAGGCACGGGAGAGAAGTAAACAATGCAAGGTATTTTGAGGCAGAAAAAAAGGGAGAGTGTTATGAAGAAGCCCCAGTTGTGCTTTGCTCTTAGCGTGTCGATCGCGCTAGCGCAAGCGCCAATGCTCCCGGGACTGGCAGCACCGGCATCGGGAAGCATCTGGCAAAAGATGTCCGGCAGCACCAAAACGGTTGCAGCTCAACCGGCAAAGGCAAAGACGGTAGTCGTTAAAGCCAGACAGGCAGCTCAACCTGCGGTTCAGGCTCATATCCAACCGGTTGCCGCCGATGGACAAGCGATGCTCTTCCTGCTCAAAGGAAAAGGCGCATCAGCCTCTGCTCCGGTTCCTGGTGCAGCACTGACAATTCACCCGCAAGTCGAAACTCCGGCAGCAGCGGCTGAAACGACCACGGCAACTGAAGCTGCCAGTGATGTCGTCGCAGGCGTTCCGGAAACCAAGTCAGAAAGTATCGAAAGCCGCACCAGCGAAATTCCTGTCCCGGAAACAGCAAGCAATGATGCTCCGCAAACTTCCGGACAGAATGTACTTTCTAATATGTCGCCGGACTCTTTGATCGCTCAAGGCTCCGACGCTCCGGTCGTAGCCACACCGATACCACCTGTGGTGACCGGTACCATCGACATGGAAGAGTTCAAGTCGACCAACATCATCGATTTGAAAGTCTCCCAATCGCGTACATTCAAATCCCGCAACAAAATCGTCAGAACCTCAATCAGCGATCCTTCTATTGCAGAACCGGTCGTTGTTGCTGAAAACCAAATTGTTCTTCTCGGCAAAAGCCCGGGTGGAGCGACAATGGTTCTCTGGGATGATGCCGGCAACTCTATTGCAGTCGACCTGCGCGTCAACCGCGACTACTCGCAATTGCAATCGACATTGCGCGAAATCGATCCGCGTATCGTTGTAAAGGCATTCTCGGTAGGCGGCAGCGACAGGACCCTGCTTTTGGGTGATGTCGACCACGCTGAGTCGATTATCAGAGCATTCATGGCGGCTAACGCTTTCATGGATGACAGAGGCATGATCATTCAAGTAGCCAACAGCCGCTTGATCAACCAGCGTATCGGTGAACAGGGAATTGCCGGCGGCGGCGCCGCGGGCGGACAAGCCGGTCAATTGGCTCAATTGAGTTCTGTTGACAAATACACTTTCTTCGCGAACTTGAACAACAACATCACTCGCGCTCAATACATCACGAGCGACGGTGGACGCGTGACAAGCTTCGTCAAAGTACGCAAAGTGCCGCTGATTGTTTTGCACTGCTCGTTCATGGAAATGAACTCGACTGCTGCAAGAGCGTTGGCAATGCAACTCGGTATCAACCTCGGAACCAACACCTTCGCATTCGGCATCGGCGGTAACCCGCTGTCCAACCAGAACCAGATTGGTTCCAATCCTGGTATTACGACTCAGATAGTCACCAGCACCCCGGTTATCGGCCCTGGTGGCGTGGGTACTGTGGGCTCCCCTCAGGTAGCCTATGGTGTGAGCCCTGTGTTCTTCAACACCGGAACGATTTACGGTACAACCCCGTATCCCAATGTCGGCACTCCGCTCACCAACTTCAACACCAGCGGTATTGGTCTGGGTATCTTGAACCAAGTTCCGACCCTGCTTTCACAAGCAGTGCTGCTCGGCTCACCCGGTTCGACAAGCTTTGCACAAGCATTCAACGGCTTGGGTAACTTGTTCCAGATGACCAGCAACCTGCCGACAGATCAAAAGACTCGTGTTGGTATCAACCCGACAATCCAAGGTATCATCACGCAATCAAGAGCTAGAGTACTCACAGAGCCAACTCTCGTGACCATCTCCGGCGAGCGTGCATCGTTCCTGGCAGGCGGCGAAATTCCAATCTTGCAATCTATCGCGACAGCCGGTACATCGCAGTTCTCCGTAACCTTCGAACCGTTCGGCATCCGCTTGAACATGATCCCTGTGCTCATGGAAAACGGAAACATCAACCTCGAAGTTGCGCCTGAAGAGCGTCTGATCTCCAACCAGCCTGGTTTGGCTCTGACATTCGTAGGCGGTCAAGGTTCGATCCCAGCATTCACCACAAGAAAGGCTCAAACCATTGTTGAGATGAAGCCGGGACAAGAACTGTTTATCTCTGGTTTGATTTCGGCTAACACCGGTCGTCAAATCACCAAGACTCCGGTACTCGGCGAAGTGCCCGTACTCGGTGCTCTGTACCGCTCCAAAGCGTTCACCAAGAACGAATCCGAACTCGTAGTTGCAGTGCGTCCGGAAGTCATCCTTCCTGGAACACCTGGACAACTCAAACTTCCTGAAGAAGTGGGTAGAGTCGAAGGACCGCGCGACGTCAACATGTTCCAAGTTGAGCCGACCGTCATCGACGAACGTCACTACACTTCCGGAAGATCGGAAAGAAGACAGAAGACATCTCCCACATTGCCTGAAGGCGCTCCAATTCCGGATAGCCAATAAGCCAAAGGGTAGTCAGAAATTCGAGAGCGGGATGCAATGCATCCCGCTTTTCGTTTGCGCTTATTTAGTTCGAACATTCTCAGCCTTGTGAAACCGATTCTCACCCTCAACGTCAGGCGGCTCTCTCAACCGTTTTTTTCAGTCGTAAGACAAGCGATCGGCAAACACAAATAAAAACGCTCTGCAGGCGGTGCAGAGCGTTGAGTTGCATTTATTGCTGAGTTAGCGCTTCTTGGTTGGCTTCTTCTCGAAACGTCGCCGTGTAGCTTCTGCCAGATAGGCTGCAGACTCGTCGGGAAACTCCTCGAAGAAAATGTCGAGCACCCAATTGACCGAGTTGCGGATGAAGACTTCGCGATCTTCAACCGGTGAATAAAGATTGGCTAGTCCGGACTTGTCGACGATTTTGAGCAAGCCCTTCTCCGACAAACGAACCATCGTCGTCATCACTGTCGTGTATGCGATATCCCGCTTGAGGCGCAAGATATTGAAGACGTCGCGGACTGTAATTGTCGGGTCGGCTTTCTCCCAGACAAGTTCCATAATTTCGCATTCCAAGTCACCAAGGAATTTGCGAAGACCCTTCTGATTGAACCTGAAGGAGGCGTTTTCGTCGTGTATTCTCATCCGACCGACTTTTGCTAGACTTTTAGACCACTGTGCACGCAACCAATCGTAACATAGCAAGCGCTCAATGGGGAAATTAGCAATTTAGAGGGAAAAGGGCAAAACCCGCTATAACTGAGGCTTTGCGGTATCTCCTATTGACTGTAGCAAATAGTAATATTTCCACCTTTTTCAATTACAGGAAGCATTTATGTCCGATTCAAAGTCAGAGTCAAAGTTGGAAGGCAAGCAGCCGGTAGTTTTTCTCGATCGCGACGGAACTCTCAATGTGGAGATCGGATATATACGCAAGGTCGAAGACTTGAACTTGATCGAGGGCGCTGCAAAAGCAGTAAAGAAGCTCAACGATAACGGCGTGGCGGCCGTTCTCGTCACCAACCAGACCGGCGCAGCGCGCGGCTATTATCCTGAATCGCATATTCACGCTCTCAATGAGCGTTTGCTTATGCTTCTCAAAAAAGAAGGTGCGTTTTTAGATGATGTTTACTACTGCCCGCATCTGGAAGAAGGCACTGTTGAAGAATTCAGTTTTGCCTGCGACTGCCGCAAGCCGGAAAGAGGCATGGTCGACAAAGCGCTTGGCGATCATCCTGAATATGATCCTTCCTGCACTTTTGTCGTCGGTGATAAAGCGACCGATGTCGAGCTGGCGAAAAACTGCGGAGCGCGCGGCATTCTGGTAAAAACCGGCTATGGTGAAGCGGTGTTGAAAGGTGAGTATCAAAATCCCGTGCAAGCCGATTACGAAGCTGGATCAATAGTGGAAGCGGTCGATTGGATTTTGGCTCAGATCAATTCGGTCGCCAAACGTTAATAAGCGCTATCCGCGCATTTTTAAGCTCGATCGCAAGAGGCTGCTGATTTCGCTGATCAAACTCGGCATATCGAAAGGCTTGGGCAAATAAAGATCGGCACCGGCTTCCAGAGCCAGTGATTGATCGGGATGCGACGTAGCCATGACCAACCAGATGCTCTTCAACTCGTCATCGTCTTTAAGGGTTCGGCACAATGACCAGCCGTCCATCTGCCTGTCCGTCAGATTAGATTCCATGAGGATCAAATCAGGATGGTCATGACGAGCCAGCTCCAGGGCGTCGTCAGCCGATGAGGTTACTTGCACAACATAGCCTTCCAGGGTCAAGCTGTCTTGCAGCAACAATGCCATCGGTCCATCCGGCTCGACGACAAGAATACGCGCATGGCGCTCACCTGAAGCCGATGTGCCGAGGTCTTCCAAAATGCCCATGCCGTCATCTGGTTGTGGCTGCGGCATGCTGTCCGTCACCCAGGTCGAGCCTGAATATTGCTTGGAAAGGTAACGATAGTCTCTTGCCGAAGTGAGCACGTCTACATAGCTTTGATAACGGCGCTTGGTGCTGGAGACGATGCCGATGGCGATGGAAATGAGAGGAATACGTCTTCTTATCCCGCCTCTGCCGGTCGAGATCAAATAACCTCTTTCAATGTCGCCCTTGGGATAAAAGCGGCGGCTGATGCTGTCAAATTGTTGGCAGATCTTTTCTGCTTTTCTTTCCGGATTGTCCGGTTTGACAATCATGAAAAAGTCATCTGCTTCGATGTGTCCGACGAAATCGTCGTCATCGGCGACATCAGTTAGAACGGCTCCCAGAGCCTTGATCAATTGGTCGCCGGCCAAATCTCCATAGGTCTCGTTGTATACACGGATTTTATTCAAGTCAATCGACATGGCCGACCAGGACTTATCGGAAACCATGCATTGCTCGAGCATGCGGCGAATGAGATTGGGCCCGGGCAATTGGCTGAGCGGATTGGACATCTCTTCCTGCCTTCTGCGCAAGTGGGCAAGAACACGGATGGCCAGCTCGTTTTTATCTATAGGATCGCCGAGCACGTCGTCGGCACCATAGCGAAAGGCGCTGATTCTTTCATTGACGTCCGATGAAGCATGCAGGAGCACCAGCACCGGCCGTGGTTGCACAACCGTGGCCCGAATTTGCTGGCAGTAAAGCCTGCCGTCACCTTCCGGCATCTGTGCTGCCAGAAGAATCAAGTCTGGATGAATGAAAGAGAGCAGTTCGTTTGCTTCTTCAAATGAAGTGACCGCATGAACTTTGGCGCCGGTTTTTTCTAAAATCGACGCATAATCGGCCGCCTGACGCGGCTGATGAATGATAAGAATAATCGGTGTCGGCAACAGCATGTCAGTCGCGACCTCTGGCTGCCTGCATCTCCAGCGATGCTGCCGGCAGTTGCACTGTGAATGTCGTGCATCCGGGCACGCTGGAAACTTTTATCTGTCCGCCCAGAGCCACTACAAGCGATCTGGTGATGTAGAGCCCGAGACCAGTGCCTTCTGTTTGCCTGGTGAGAGGATTGTCGAGACGGGAAAATTTGGAGAAAATTTCCGGTAAATGCTCTTGTGGAATACCGCCACCTTGATCGGCAACCGAAAATTCCACCATCTCAGGAGTACCGGGGACATCTCTTGCCACCACAGTGACTGTCGTTTCGGACGGGGAATATTTGATGGCGTTATCAATCAAGTTGGTGAGGATTTGTTCTAAACGATCCGCATCCGCCCAAACCAGAGGAAGTCCTGGTGGAATTGCTTCGTTGATTTTGTGATTGCGAGCTTTTTCCGAAAGTATGTGCGTCACTCTTTGAATTGCTTCGCGCAAATCAATTGCCCGCACAGTGAGCTGCAGTTTTTTCGATTCCAATCTGGAGACGGCAAGCAAGTCTTCGACAAGGCGAGTGAGACGATCTGCTTGTTGCTTGATGATGTCGATATAACGGCGCTGCTGCGCTACGTCAAGACGGTCGCCGGCTCTCAGTATTGTGTCGGCAAAACCTTTGATGGAGGTGAGCGGCGTGCGCAATTCATGGCTGACAGTGCTTACGAATTCGGTTTGGGCTTGTTGAACTGTGTGGCTCTGCACAATGTACATGACGGTCAGACTGCCTACTTCTTTGCCGTCCTTGTCAGTGACCATCAAATAACTCACCGGCAGTGTCATGTCGACACCGTTCTTGCCGTAGGCTGTGGCGAACTTCCAATTGGTATGCTCGGGCGCATTATTCTTATCGGCATTGCCACCAGATGCGATGGCAGCCAGCGGATTGCTTCCCGGGGCGAGCGTGGCTCCGACACCAGAGACGGCACTCACCGTTGTTGTTTCTTTGTCCTTGAGCGACGCTTCATCGAAGAATGCCGACAGCTTTTGCCCGACGAGCTCTTTTTCTTCTCTGGCGAGAAATTTTGCCGCAGCAGGATTGCAGAATTCGATCACTCCGGTCAGGTCGGTCAGGATATAACCATCTGCGGAATGTTCAGTGAGGCAACGGTAGATGTCTTCAGTCTTAATGCTCAAAGCTGAGACTCGTCGAAACTTGGATTACGGATTCATGAATTCGGCGCAGAGCGCCTTAAATCCTACGTTAACACTAGAAAGTCAGGCAAAGGTCCATTACAACCTATCCTTAAGGTTTAGAGCCTTCACAAGCGAAAAGCTTACGAATTCCGGAAATCCTTTCCTGGTAACCGTTCTGGGACCTGTTGCCGGGATGAGGCGAGAACCGTCACTGCTGGCGGGTTTGCTAACTTTCGTCCCCGTCGTTATCGTCTGAATCGCTGCTTTCACCTTCCATCTGCTCGAGTAATTGCTTGAGCCGAGCCAGGTCGGTCAGATACAGATAGCCCAGAAGTGCCTCAAATGCAGTCGCTTTGCGATAAAGTGCTTGTTCAGATCGCCGGTAAGCCGCCGGCTTCATATTGCGTGCCCGCCTGACCAGGTCTTTCTCTTCGTCATTGAGCCGTGGCGTTAATTTATGCAGCGCTTTGGCTTGTCCTTTGTAAGAAACAATACCGGCGGTGCGTTTGTGCATTTCTTTTGCGCTCGAGGCGCGCAGAACTTCTTTCTCGCGCACAAAGAGGTGAAACACGGCGTCGCCCACATGGGCAAG
Organism: Cyanobacteria bacterium PR.3.49; assembly: GCA_013997645.1. Lineage (GTDB taxonomy): Bacteria > Cyanobacteriota > Vampirovibrionia > Obscuribacterales > Obscuribacteraceae > QKMZ01. The sequence goes on along the minus strand of PNKB01000188.1, from coordinate 420 downwards.
CTGCCGGAGAGATACGTCTGCCACTTGCGATCGAATAGGCTGGGTGCCGGAAAGCATGCTTAGCTGCTCTTCTCTTTGGCGCCTTTGCCTTTGAGCGCAGAGCCGAGAACCTGAAAGCCGAATCTAGGCAGTGACGACATCATTCGTCGAGCCCGCCACGGTTCTTTCATCAATCTGTAAAACCATTCCAGGTGGAACTTTCTGAAGAAAGCCGGGGCGCGTTTTACCTGTCCGGTCCAGACGTCAAAACTGCCGCCTACTCCGATCATTACGGCTTCAGGGAAGGAGTGATGCCACTTGTCGATGAAATATTCTTGTTTGGGGACGCCTAAAGCTACAAGGATCAATTCCGGCTCGCGTGAACTCAGCTCGTCGACAATTTCGTCTTCTTGATCCTTGGTGAAATAGCCGTCTTGAGCG
>PNKB01000187.1 GCA_013997645.1 Cyanobacteria bacterium PR.3.49 | reverse complement strand
GGGACAGCAAGATAAAGGCGGCTGGGGCAACAGTGAGCAAGTCGTCGAGCCGGTAAGCAAACCCAAAACTGAAAATCGTGGCGCCGACGAAACTGAGCCGGTTGTTGAAAGAACAGTCACAGAGAGCCGTACTCCAGACATGGAAAGAACGGACTCCAGACCAGTCAGAACTTCCACCGAGCTTGATACGGCTCAAACCGCACTGCAAGCACGTTTGGATGCATTGGCTCTGGAAGGCAGGCTGAAAGGTTTGCCCAAAGATGCCGGCAAACTTTTCAAATCACTCGACAAATTTCTGCAAGAAGCCAATGGCAATCAGCCGATTCCGGAAATGGAAATAGCGGTGATCAAAGACACCACTCGCTACAAACAATTGCCGGACATGATCGCGCAGGCAGTGGCAAAAGCGGAAGCCGCACGCGCTCAAGAAACACCCGTCGAGTCTGAAGAAATCGTCAGCGGCGGCGCGCGCAAAGTCGAGCCCGTCAAAGAAGGTCCCGATCGTTATGCCGAGCTGCTTCGCCTTGCTTCCGAAGGACAAGAACTCAGCGTTCCGGAACGCAGCGAGTTGAATTTATTGCATGAAGGTCGCGTGTCCGCCGAGTTGGACAAGTTGACTCTTGCCGAACGCATTGCCGAAACGAAAAAAGAACTGGACGCGCAAAGACAGCCGCAAGAAGAAGTCGCCCAAGGCAAAGAAGAAGCCAGAGAAGTTGTCGAGGAAGGTTTGCCGATCGACAAGATCACAATGCCGGATGGAAGAATAATCACCATCCCCGACATAAATGTTGCCGCCGAGACCAACAACGCCTTCGGCAGCACTTTTACAGCGGGCAACCGCCTTCTTACGCAAGCTGTCACTGACGCGTATTTGGCAGTGGGTGCGGAAGGCAAAGTGCAGTCCGATGCCATCGCCAGTTTGAGAAAAATCGCAACCGAAAATGCCGCTCTCAAAAATGCATTAGAAACGATCGCTTCCAAACATCCCGAAATCGACGGCGTCATCAAAACCGCGCTAGAAGGCGTCGTGGCACCGGCGCCGGGTTCGCAGCAATTTAACTTGCTCGACATCGTAACGCGCCGTCCCAATGAAATGGCGCAAATGGTTCAGGAAGGCGGCGAGCTGGCTGCCAGAGCTGCCAAAGGAGATACTGCCGCCAAGCAACAACTGGAAGAATTGGCTAAGCGCAGTGTGGATGTCACCGATCCAGCCAAGCCGGTTTTTGACGTACACGAAGGCATGAGCCGACTCGGTCGTGAAAAACCTGAACTGAACAGGACAATCTACGAAGCGTTCAATGAAAATGCGCCCAACCAATTGTTGACTGAATTCGGTGTGCGTTTTGCAAAAGAAGCTGCCGCCGGCAACGCAGAATCCGGGCGCATGTTGAATGAGCTCGCCCAAAAGCATAATCAACCGGAAGTTAGGGATGCACTCTTCGAAGTAGGCAAGAAAGAAGGTTACTGGGATACTCTGGAACCGCTTTACGGAGCCTACAAGCCCAATCTCACCATCGAGCAGAAGGCCTTTGTCGGCGTCGCTATGATGAAAAATGTGGTCGATGCCATCGGCGCAGCGCGTGCTGAATTGCAAGCTGCTTCAGGCGAAGGCCGCACGGCAGATCCTCGCTATCAAGACGCTGTCAATGCGCTGCAGCAACGATTCAATACTTATGCCAAAGAAAATCCGGAAATGCTTTATGCCCTCTTGCAGGGCTCCACTCGTGAAAGCGCCAAGGATCCTGCCTACGAGCAAATCTTCCAGGAAGCATTCGGCCTGACTGCTGGACCCGCCAGTGACGTTCCTGTGATGACGGCGGCCAGCGAATACATCAAGAATGGACAACTGGATTTGGGAGATGCAGCACTCAATTTGCGCGCTCGCTTCGCCGAAGCTGTCCAGGCGCGAGAACAGATGGGTTATGACAGAGCAGTTGCAGAAAAAGAAATCTTGGACAACTTTGCCAAAGTTGTTCGCATGCACGGCATAGAAGAAGCCAATATTCTCAAACATCTGGTCAGCGGCTCTGCCACCGAGCTTGGTGTCATGAAAGCGGCCGGCGATTATGCGCAAGCAAAACATCAAGAACTGGTGGGACAGCCGACAGAGCCGGGCCTTACCCTGGATTTGATGAGCCAGGTGGGCAAGGCTGTTCAGGAAAGAGTAAATCAAGGCTACCCGAAAGAAGTCGCTCAAAGAGAAGTATTAGAGAAGCTCGAGTCGGTATCTCGCCTCAACGGATTGGAAGACGTCGGAGTCTTCAAATCAATCGTAGAGATGAGACCTGGTGATGTCGATGCGATGAGCAATGCGGCCAAGATTTTCGATACTCTCCAAGCTGCCAAAGTGGCTGCTGAAAGAGGCGAAGCAATTCCCGCTCCTGCACATCCTGGCCAGTTTATGCATGGCATAAGGCAGGCCGTGGAAGCGCGCAAGATGAGCGGCGAGTCGGCTGTCGATGCGGTCCTGTCACTGAAGAAAAATCTCGACGTACTGGCCAGAGAACGCGGGTTGGATAATGCTGATGCCTTGATCAATGAAATTGTTATGGCCGCCACTCCTGTAAATGAATTCACCGCTCAATACTTGGCGGAGAAAGCCAAAACTCCCGAGCAGATTGAGGCGCTCAAAGAAGCTTCCGACACTGAATACAATGCAAGCTTGCTAGCCAAAGAAATGTTGTATCGGCAGATGCAAGACAGGCAAGCGATAGCCAAAGGAACTCCCAGAGAGAATATTCCGAGCGGCGAGGAGCTTGTTCGCGAGCTTTGGAAAGGCGTGTACGAGCACATGAAGGGCGGTGAACCGCCTGTTGCATACATGGCACGCATGAGAGAACGACTGGAAACGGAAGCGGCTCTCAGAGGTGAGCCTGATGCCAATTCAATGCTGCCTTTCCTGGCCGAAGCATTTACTCCCGGTCACCGTCGTCCTGCCGGCCCAGAACCTGCAGAACCGCTTCCCACCACAGAATTGACGCAGGCGGAAATTGCACATCGCATTGCTGAATTCCGGCAAATCGTCAGCAACTCGAAATTCCCCGGAGACCCTTCATTCAAGGCTTCGGAAACCGAGCCTCGTTATGAAAGCATGAACCGCTGGTTCGAACATCAATTGCAGGTGAGAAGAGAATTGTTCGAGTGGATGAACAACAATAAGCCACTCTGGCAGTATGTCAAAGATTATGCAGCTACGACGGAGAGCAGCCCGATTGCTGCCATGATCGATGGATATCCGCACATGGAAAGCAATTTCCTTCATGACTTTTATGGATTTCCTAAAAATATTTTGACGCCTGCTCAACCGCGCACGCCGGAAGTGGCACGAGAAGTAACCCGAGAGGAAGTCGCTCGTGAAGAAGTGGCTCGCGAAGAAGTAGCCCGCGAAGAAGTGCCCGTGGAGCAGGCGGACGTACCACGCGACGGGTTCGGCAGACCGCTCGAACCGCAGGCGGATCTGAACACTGATTACCGTACTGCGCTCAACGACATGTTCTCGGCTGACGGACAAGTGATGCGTAATGCGGCTGAGAATTTAGGCTATCAGTATTCTCCGCGTGAAGGTGGTTTGAGACACTTCCAGCGCTGGCTGGGGATCATGAAAGCGAATGCCGCGGACCTGACACCGAAATGGCAGACCCTTTTTGCTCGTCCGGAAGTAGAACTGATGCAGGATGGCGCCCTGTTCGACTTCTTCTCAATGAACAAAGCCCAGCCTCTCAATCCCAGGAATTGGGATGCGAGCAAGCATGATTCGCCTGTGGACAGAGCCGAACAATTGACCAAGGCTTTCGATGCCTTTAAGCCGGAAGCCAAGCCGCCAGCCCGCAACGAGACGGCAGAGCCGCCGAAGCCGCCGGAATTCGATCCCAATCATCCTGATGTCGTAGCTGGTATCAAGTTGGCGACTTTGCTGGCCAACGATCGCCCAACATTGCAGGATGTTCTCTTCAAGATGGGAGAGCGGTCGCCGTACAAGGTGCAGTTTAAAGAGCTCTTCCGGGCAATGCTGGAGAACGGCACATCCGGTGAGCAGATCCGCAATGTCTTGCAGGCAATCAATGAGGCTCAGAACCTCTATCGCGCATACAACGATCGTGTCAATCCCAGACCTCCCAGACCGGGTCAAAGACCGCGGGAGATGGAGCCGATGTCTGAGGAGCAAATAGCGCAAATGCCTATTCAAGCTCAGCAGTGGATTGCTTACGCTCAAAGTCAGGCTAGATTGACCAATCCTGCCAAACCGGGCGAAATAGCCGAACTTATCGACGGTATCGCACGCCAAACCATCGAAGTGGCCAGACCTCCGCGCGGCAAACCCGGCGGTCCGCAGGGCGGCCCTCGTCCGGGCGGCGGCGGTCCTAACCGCGGCGATCTGGGCGGACACGGCGGTTAAGTCTTTCAGTCCACCCTCTTTTGGTTTTTCCTATTCGGTCATGAGAGCGTTTTGAAACGCTTCATAGGCAAACGCGTCGAATAGAACAAAGCGAATTTCCTCAACGGACGTGGCTTCCTGCAAAAAAGCCGATGCTGTGGAAACAGCTATGGGTGCGGCTTTTTCTAATGGAAAACCATAGGCGCCTGTCGATATAGAGGGGAAAGAAATGGTTTTTAACTCATATTGGTTTGCCAGGGCAAGACTTTCTCTGTAGGCGCTCGCCAGCGTTTCTTCCTCGTTGCTCGAGCCGCCGTACCAGATTGGCCCGACCGTATGAATGACATGGCGCGCTTTTAACTTGCCACCACCGGTGATGACAGCTTGTCCGGCCGGCAGTTGTCCTTGCAAGGCTCGAATTTGTTTGCATTCTTCCAAAATCTCGGGCCCACCTGCTCTGTGAATGGCGCCGTCCACACCTCCTCCTCCCATCAGACTGGAGTTGGCCGCATTGACGATCGCATCGACATCCTCACGCGTGATGTCGCCTCTTAAAAGACGTATGGTTTTACCCGCAACAGTCTTGCAGGAGCCTGCCGTTTCGGACGTTTCCGCCATTATCTTTCACCTGTGCTCTTTTGATTGCCTGCAAATGTCAGACAAGCTTCAGATCGTAGAGAGTTTCTTTCTCGCTTTCAATCTGTCCGAGCTTGGAATATTGAATCTCTCTGAATCGTCCATCCGAAGAGAGCGATTTCAGCGCCATCACGAAGGGGCTCTTTTTGCCGGCTTGATCGTGATATTGGAGCAAGCGTGCAGTCCATTTGCTGCCTTCCTGGAACTTTTCGTAGATGAGCCGCCCGAGCCTGTCGCGAATTTGTTCGGAAGAACCGTCCTGGCGTGTCGTAAGAGTGCGTGTGGAAAAGTCCTGCGCCAGCTCTTCCAGGACCGTCGTGCCGTCGGCACCGGTCAACGAGCGGCGTGAGCGCGGGCTTTCAAAAGGCTTGAAGTAAGCTGACTTAGTAAAATCGGACAGTTGGGCAAGAAGATCAATTTCGTGCTGATGGAAAGGAATGTCGTAGCGTTTGTCTTCTTTCTTTTCCGGCTTTGATGGGTCCGGTGCTGGCTGTTTGAATGGGCTGGAACTCATCAGTTCTTCTTTCTTCTCGTCCGCGGGAGGACTGAATATATTCTCCACCGGCGCGGCAGACTTTGCCATCGGCGGCAAGCCGATATTCTGGAAAAGACGGCGGGTTTCGAGAATCTCTTGCGGTCCTTCAACCGGTGACTTTCCGCCCGCTTGGGACGGATTGGGTGTCGATTTTTGCTGCAAGAAGTTCGATCCGGACGTCGACTGTGATTTCCCAAATAACTGGGACATCTTAGCCTCACCCTGTGGTTCGATTGGTGTTGTGGAACCTGACTGCTGTTCTTACTAATGCGCTCCGTGGAAGTTGAGAGCGCAACCTAATATATTGCGCTCCGACGGATGTCTTGTCAAGATCGTATAAAGATTGCGATCCCCGTTGAAAACCGTTGCACAGTCTTACTTCTAGATGGTGAGACCGGCAAAAACGCGCAAAGGGAGAAGCAATTAATAAGAAGGGGGCGGCGGCTGAGGCGGCGGCGGAGCCTGTTGACCCGGTTGCAGTACATCTCTGGCCAGAACGACTCTGTTTTGCCCTTGCTTGGCTCTATCGCGGGCGCGTTTTGCCAAAACAATGAGCTTATCCAGTTCTTGGCAGTCTTCCGGTACGGTTGCGACACCGAAAGCTAGAGCCAGACTGCGTGAATCCATATCGGATGAAAGCGGCGCTTCCAGAAGTACGCTGACTATGCGGTTTGCCAGCGCACCTGCTGCCATTGAGTTGGTATTGGGCAGCAGAATGGCGTAGTCGAAAGTCTCGTAGTGACCGACCTGGTCAACTTGTCGTTTGACCAGACCGATACGCTGCATGGCGCGGCGCACACCCAGCATCTGCAAAGCTTCCACCGATGTGCCGCCGGCCGCATTGGCTTTGCGCAAACCCATGGAGAAAATGAGCAGCGAGAAGGGCAGGTTGAAATACTCGTATCGCAAATATTCTTGATCGAGGTAATAGATGAAAGCGTGATAAGTAAGGATGCCGGTTTCGGGTCTGAGCAGGTTTTTCGTCACCTGCTGAATGGCCGCTTCATCGATGCCGAGCGCCTTCAGGTTGGCCAGTCGGCTTTGCTGAGGCGCCTGATCGGTGACCTGCACCAGTCCGCAGCTGACCAGGTTGAACAAAATCGGCACCCAGCCGACCTTATTCATCGGCCGCTTTCTCAAAAGATCAAAGAGCGAATTCTTGTTGTCGATGAGCTCGTAGAAGTCGAGCTGTTGAGTCAAGTCTAACGGTGCGCCTTTCGACAGGCGTGCCTGAAACTCTTCTTCCGAAATCATGGCGTTTTTCTTGACCAGCACCGACTCCATCTTGAGACCTGCTGAATCCAGGTATTTCGATTGGTCGAGCAAAGTGACGCCTTCCATGAGCATGGCATCAAGCCGCCTGGTGACTGTCTTTTCAGCAGTCTGCTCATCGGGCCAAAAACGGAATTCTCCGACTTGCCAGGTAATCAGCTCGATCAGAGCAGAATCGCCTTTGACGTCTTTCAGTGAAGCATGCACCGGATTGCCGTCCACGAAGAAGATTTCCGCCTTCTCCGAGCGGGTGCGAATGTCCAGTTTGCCGGTCATTTTTGCCAGGTTGATCGACTGCAGGAGGTTGGGCACCTGGAGGTTTTTCAAGTCTCCTTCCAGGGTCGCCTTGGCACCGGGTCTGGGCGGCTCGAACGTGACAGGAGCCATCCCGCCGCCGATAGTCGGATTGGTCACAGTGGCGGTAACCGTCGCCGTGCCGACCTCGGAAGCTTTGCCTAAAAGTGCGCTTGATGGAACAAAGTCTTCAACGGAGTTGGAGCCGGATGCAGTCGCAAGCAAGTTGCAGATCAAACTGATGTCGCGCGTGGCATAATTCCAGACCTCAACATTGCCCGAAAGGCCCAGCTCGAACATCGCCCAATTGGGATCGCCCTGTTCGTGTTCGTAGCGAACCGAAAGAATAAAATCCTGCTTTCTGTCACTGCTGGTCCAGGGCAATTCCACCCAGCGGCCGATGATCTTTTTGGCTTCTTGGGATAAAAATTCGACGTCTCCATAGCTGGGCATTGCCGATTGCTTTGGAAGCCTGACGTTTCTGGGGCCTGCTGCTTTTCCTGATCCAAACATTGGTTTCTATCGTTACCGTGTAACTAGTATCTGTTATATGCGAGGTGGCGCAATTACTGTGTTCCACGGCGGCGCCAGAATCTACCGCATAAGTTTGAGAATCAAGGCTGGAAGACCGATTTCGGGAGCAAGGCAGAAATTATCAGTCAAAATCCCCCGGCAGATGGAGGGTTTTCGTTCTTTGACAGGCCGATAACAAGAGACGAATTGGCTGGACTGTCCCGTCAATTCGTCCCTCAAACTCAGCAAGCTTTATAGATTTGCCTGCGGCATCGCCGCTTATGGATACAAACCTCTCAGGCGCTTCGCTTCGGCAATGCGGCCCACGCCGATGCGCAGCGCTGCCATTCTCGGTCTCAAACCGCTGCGGGTGCTCATTTCGAACACTTGATCGCAGGCGCGGCCCATGATTTCTTCCAGGCGGTTGTTCACTTCCGTTTCCGTCCAGAAAAGATGCATCATGCCTTGCACCCATTCGAAGTAGCTGACGGTCACGCCGCCGGCGTTGGCAAGAATATCCGGCACGATTTTGATGCCTTTTTCGTGCAGGTATTTGTCTGCTTCGGTGCTGGTCGGTCCGTTTGCGCCTTCGACGATAATGCGGCAATTGATGTTGTGCATGTTTTTCTGGTTGATCTGGTCACCCAGAGCGGCGGGCACGAGAACATCGCACTCCAACTCGAGCAATTCTTGGTTGCTGACATTTCTCGATCCGGTAAATCCTTCGACTCTGCCCATCTCGGAAAGATAAGCCAGCAATCTGGGAATGTCCAAACCGTCAGGATTGTAGATACCGCCGTACACATCGGAGACGGCAATGATTTTGTAGCCCGATTCGTGCAGCAATTTTGCAGTCACTGAGCCGACGTTGCCAAATCCTTGAACAACGACTGTCGGTGATTTCGCTTTCACTTCGTAGTGCTCGACTGCGCGTCTGACGCAGTATGCGACACCGCGACCGGTGGCTTCATTGCGTCCGAGCGATCCGCCAATGGAAATCGGTTTTCCGGTGACGACCGACGGGACGGTGTGTCCGACGTTGATGGAATATGTGTCCATAATCCAGGCCATTGTCTGCTCATTCGTATACATGTCCGGAGCAGGGATGTCTTTGTCGGGGCCAATCAAATTGATGATTTCAGAGGTGTATCGGCGCGTCAGTCTTTCGGTTTCGCCTAAGGAAAGTTTCCACGGCTCGACGCGAATTCCGCCTTTAGCTCCACCATAAGGAAGACCCATCAGTGCACACTTCCAGGTCATCAGCATGGCCAGTCCGGAGACTTCACCCAGGTTGACATCCGGATGGAAGCGAATGCCGCCTTTTGCAGGTCCGAGCGTGACGTCGTGCTGGACGCGATAGCCCGTAAATGAACGAACGGTGCCGTCGTCCATACGCACCGGCACCGTCACAATCAAAGCTCTTTTGGGATAGCGAAGTCTCTCGTGTAATTCTCGATCCAGCCCCATTTCCAAAGCGACTTCGTCCAGTTGTCGCTGCGCCATCAGGAAGTGCTCTGTTTCGCACTCCATCTTGGGGCGCTCGACTGGTTTCAAGACTGCCATTGCAGGTCCTCCGTATGTGACTTTTGCTGGGCGTATGCCTGGCTGATTCTTCAACTTCGCTCCAGCTACTTCCGCGGCTGCGCAAGTAACGATTCTGAAGTTGCATAATGTTACCGCTGCTATGCGTTAGATATTCCGGCTAGGCGGAACTTTCTGGGTAATTATTTTTTCACTCGCGGCAACTTGCTTGAAAAACTAAAGAAAGTGTGAATCCGTCAATATATCAATGTTTCCGGTCGCAGACTTTCGCCGGGGTGGCACCATATTTGGTGCGTGTTTGTTGGCGAACCGAGAAAATTCCTCGCCCTCGTTGTTGTCATCCTCGCCTACATATAATGGTTGGTTTTTCCTTTTTGCTTTTCTTTTGAACGGGGTATGATCTCGCAGTGGAGAACATGACTTGTAGGCGCCCATGAAAATTACGGCAGATACAGCCCTCAATCTGCTTTTCATTTTTCTGCCGGTACCCTTCCTGGCGGCGGCTTTTCACTGGGGACCGGTTGTCATTTTCATCAGCTCTTGTGTAGCCATCATTCCTCTTGCCGGTTTGATGGGCAAAGCAACGGAATATCTCGCCGACCGCGTCGGCTCCGGCTGGGGTGGTTTGCTCAACGCCTCTTTTGGTAATGCCTGCGAACTGATCATTGCGCTTTCTGCACTGCGTGCCGGTTACGTCGATATGGTGCGGGCATCAATTACAGGATCGATTATCGGAAACATTTTGCTGGTTTTGGGCTTGTCTATGGTTGCCGGCGGCATTAAGTTTCAAACGCAAACTTTTAATCGCACCGCTGCCACCACTTCAGCGACTCTTTTAGCCCTTGCGGCCATCAGCCTTTGCGTGCCTGCGGTTTTTCACCACGCCGCGCATAAAGGGGCGCACATCAATGAATTGCGCCTATCTTTGGTAATTTCCGTTGTTCAATTCGGCGTCTATTTGCTCAGCCTCTGGTTTAGCTTGAAAACTCACAAAGTCCTTTACGTGCGCGGCGACGACAGCGAAAAGGAAGAGGCGATCGGCACTTCCGGTTGGAGCGTGCGCACCAGCATCATTGTTTTGGCTGTTTCGACAGTGACGGTGGCCGTGCTTTCCGAAATGCTCACCCATGCAGTTGAAGAAGCTGCGCACACTCTGGGCATGACACAGCTCTTCATCGGTACCGTGTTGGTTGCCATTGTCGGCAACGCCGCCGAGCACAGCACTGCTGTCATGATGGCGATGAAAAACAAAATGGACCTTTCCATGAACATCGCCCTGGGCTCAGGTGCTCAGATTGCTCTTTTCGTTGCGCCTGTGATCGTTTTCTCCAGCTTCTTTCTCGGTCACCCGATGCGCTTGCTTTTCTCTGAATTCGAGCTGCTTTCCATCGTCGTCTCCGTAATTATTCTCGGTTATGTAGCCACGGACGGCGAATGCAATTGGCTGGAAGGCGTGCAGCTTCTGGCTGTTTATCTCATTCTTTGCTCCGCGTTCTATTTCGCCTGATATGCACTTTGTAGGTCCTTTCAATGCCTGAATTGCCTGAAGTAGAAACAGTTCGCCTCGGACTGGAGAAATTTCTCGTCGGCGACAGTTTTGTGTCTGTCGAGGTGTTGCGCAAAGACTCTGTCGGTTACCCGGCTGTCAAAGACTTCGTCAAAGGTCTGACCGGCCGCAGTGTGGTCGCGGCAAAAAGGCGCGGCAAATATTTGCTTATTGAACTCGACTCAGGTGCCGGGTTGGGAGTGCATCTACGTATGTCCGGGCGCTTGATCGTCGCGGATAAGAAGCATCGCGAAGCTCAATTCCTTCGTGTACTTATCAAACTGAAGAGCGGGCGCGAACTGCGTTTTGAAGATATGCGAGTCTTCGGTCGCATGTGGTATGTGCCGCCCGGCGAAGACTTCTCCGCAGTGATTCCGGCACTGCAGGAATTAGGTCCTGAGCCGCTGGACGGGTTGTCGCCCGACTATCTGGTTGCCGCTTTTAAAAACAAGAAACAGGCGATTAAAACGGCGCTGTTGGATCAAACAATCATTGCCGGTCTGGGCAATATTTATGCTGATGAGGTGCTGTTTCAAA
>PNKB01000186.1 GCA_013997645.1 Cyanobacteria bacterium PR.3.49 | reverse complement strand
CACCACCACCTCCTCCTCCGGCGCCACCACCGCAGCCGGCCGCGCCGCCTCAACCGCACATCATTCCTGTCAAGCCGGCCGCACCTGTCGCACCGTCTTTGACGCAGCCGCAGACGCCCATGCGACCCTCTGCGCCTCCGGTCGAGCCGATCCCGGTGAAGCCGGCCGCACCGCAGCCAATCCCTCAGCCCTTGCCTGAGATGCAACCTGCACCGCCGCAGGTAATCCCTGTTCGACCACAAGCACCGGCGGCAGTGGCGGCACAAATGGACTCTGGTGCGATACCGGTAAGGCCCGATCCTGGTTTGGTTGATGACGATGATTTGCCGGTTGTCATCAAGCCGGTCGCCAAGCCTATTTCTGAATCTATTCCGATTAGACCTGATCCGATCATTGAAGAACTTCTTGCGCCTTTGTCGCAACAGCCTGTGATCCGCGAGGTCGTTTCAAAAGAAGCTGCTGCCGCAAATGCTGCTCCTGCAATGCCGCATACGATGCCGACAATACAAGCGCAAGCGCAGGCTCAAAATCCGCCACACGCATTTTCACAGTCGCCTCTTGAGGCACCAGATCCTCTATTTCAAGCAACGCAGCAATCTTTGGCACAGCACAGTGCAGTGCCTCATGAAGCAACTGACCCGCCGCGCCTCGAAAGTGCCGAAGTGAAATACAACGTCTTCGGTATTCCGATCGGACCGGATGAGGAGCCGATAGTCGAGGTGAAAGCAGAGGAAGCGAAATCCGACACAAATCAGGCTATCGTCAATGAAGCAGTGAAGTCCGCGGCGCGCACACACCCTGGTTTGCCGCCTGGCTTTGTCATTCCCGATGCCGATCCGGCGCATTTTACTTTGCCGTCAGTTAGCAATTCTCTCTTCAAGGCTCGCTCAAAAACCGACGGTCTGAGTTCGTTCGAACCTGCAAAAACACCGGATCTTTCGCAGTTGGTCATCGCTCCTGATGAGCTGGCTTCGGTATTTGCTCCGTCTTCAGATCCTATACAGCCGGTCGCCCCTGCTCCTGCAGAGACTGCTTTTGCTGGTCAGTCTGCTGCTGCATCCCAACCTGTTGCGGCTGCGCCGGAGGCACCTGCAGCTCCTCCGGCAAAGGGCAAACGCGGGCGCAAAGCGAAGAATGCCGAGTCCGCCAACGAACCTGCAGCGAAAGTAGAGCCGCCGCCGGAGGCAGTTGCGCAGCCACCGAAACCGGTTGTTGACCCGGATAGTATTGTTGCCGAGCCCACGGGCTCGATAATTGCTGCCGCTGCTGCTGCCGCTTTCGGTCAGTTACCGCAAGATGATCAGCCGCCCGCACTGCCAGTTGCTGCACAGGCGGGCAGTGATCAAGTCGACGAAGAAGGCTTCATCATCCAGACTTTTGTTGAGCCGGTTGCAGTGGTTGACCCGGAGCGGACATTAGCCTTGCCACAGCAAACTGCGCCAATTCAATCGGCGCCTGGCGAGCCCACGGTCGCGCCACCTCCAGCGGCACCGCCGCCGCCGTGGCATACGGGTGGTGATGCTGCACCGGAGCCGATAGCGAGCACGCCGTTTACGCAGCCTCAACAGCCGCCGGTGCCAATGCCGATGGAGCCACCTGCGCCACCGCCAGTGCAGCCGCCTATGCAGACGACGGTGCAACAAGGGCAGCCATCGCTCTTGCAACAATGGTCTGCTAAGGCGAAAGATCATGCCGGCGAGACGCCTGAGCCTGTTCAACCACAGGTGCCGCTCGATACTCCTTCTCCTGTAAATTTGGCGCCGTCTTCGACGGCATCAGCTTCGGTGGATCCCACTGCTGCGGCAGTTTCTCAAGACACTGAAACCGCACCGGTAGATGTGACGCCTGCTGAGGACGTTCCTGCCACCCCGCCGCCGCCACAGGTCGCTTCGCACGATCATATCGTCGGTGAAAAGTATCAAACTGGAGCAGGAGAGCATCATCGCACCAGCTGGATGGAACAAGGGCCGACTCCCAATTTGAGCATCCCGCTGCCTGCTGACTACAATCCGGATCGACCCCAGGAGATCGGTGCTCCGGTAAAGAAAGGTCCGCAAAGACCGCAGATTTCGCCGCTTTATCAAGAGTCATACGAAAGTCCTGTTGAGAAACCACCGGTTCTGCAGCCGCTGCCAGCACCACCAGCGGTGCCCCAGTCGGATGTAGACGATTCGCTTGCTGATGAAGAACCAGCGCCGGCAGAGCAGGAAGATTCCGGCGGTAAGAAAGGCAAGAGGGCCTGGAGCGAGCTAAAAGGTGGTTTGTCAAAAGCGCAGCGCCCTGATGATGCGCCCGTCGTTCATACAAATCAGCAGCCAGAGGAAGATGCGGGTTCGGTTTTTCCCGAAGTGGCCGCGCGTCCTATGCTGCCCGGCTCGTTGCCGCAACCGCAGTCGGCAATGCCGCCACCTGTTGCCATGCCGCCACAACAAGCGCCCCCTCCGGCGAGCTTTGCACGTGGCGATGACGAAGCACCGCATTGTCCGCAGTGCTCTGCTCTATTGGAAGGAGGTTCGCAATTCTGTGGTGAATGCGGCTACAGGCTGGGAGTGCGTATCCCGCAGTGCGTTTCATGCCAGTCGCCGCTTGATCCGGCTGCGCGTTTCTGTGGAGAATGCGGAACAAAAGTGGCGGATGCAACAGCCAATGGTCAGAATCCGGCGCCACCACATGGTGCTGCAGGCGGTGCGCCGCCGCAGCCAGCCGACCCTGAAAAGGCAATGGAAGACTATCTTTCCGGATTCGGTCCTAATCAAAAGGACAAGCACTGGTCCAACAAGCTCAAGAAGATTTTGGATTAGCGCCCGCCGCCAACTTCTCGAGATTGACTTGCACCTGGCGTTTTGTCTCTTCGCGGGTGCCTGAGTTGTCGATAACGACTGAGGACAGGCGCGCTTTTTCTTGCTGACTGAACTGCGCAGCGAGCCTTTGAGTTATTGCATCTTCTGATAGGTCATCGCGTTTTGAAAGTCGTTTTCTGAGGACTTCTTCACTGGCTACTACCGCCCAGATCTCGTCATATTCGCCTTGAACCTTCGCCTCGAAAAGCAAAGGAGCCAGGATTGCCACCAGTGGTTCTCCTGTGTGGGCGGCAACACATCTGCGGCTTTCCAGAATCACCAGCGGGTGGATGATCGCTTCCAGGTCTCGCTTGGCGCCCCGATCGTTAAACACAAGCGCGCCCAATTTCTTGCGATCGATTTTGCCGCTGCCGTCATCCGTCAGCACATTTTTTCCAAATCGTTCGACTACCGCCCGTTTAACCTTTTCGCTGTTCTGCACTTCATGGGTGATAGTGTCGGTGTCGATAACGGGCACGCCCAGTTCTGCAAGAATTTCCCCAACAGTGGATTTGCCGGCGCCGATTGTGCCGGTAATGCCGATTACGAATGGTCCGTCTGCTGGCAACTTCTTACTCCAAGTTAAAGCAATTCATTGCGCGACACGATGTCTTGCGCTCTGGAAAAAATAGATTCTATTTGGCTTTTGTCAAAGTTTTTCGAATCGGGATCGACTGCCGCTCGCACAACAGTGCCGCCGCCTTCACCGGCATGCGCGGCAAAAATCAATTGTGTTTTGCTCGTTTCGGCATCCGGCCTGGCAGCAAGTAAATGACCAGCGATGGCGTTAAATTGCTGTGTCCTCCATCCTGCTTCTTCCAGTGCTTTCATGAGCGCTTTCATTGTCGCACCAGCCGCGGCAGTAAATGCGCTTTGAGCCTTGGTTCGCTTAGAAGGAGAAGATTGCGGCGTCAGCCAGAGCTTGTATGCGACAGCGCGCCATGCCAGTGCCGGAGTGGCTTCTCCGCTGGAAACCATCAATGGCGCCTGCACCGCAGGCGGTGGCGGAATAGGGGGGCGTTCGAGGACGGCAGGAGGGTGGTGCGCTTTCGGCTGACCAGGCAAATCCGGCTGAATTGAGCTGCCGTCCGGCAAATCAGGCGCAGCCGGCTGGGGCGTTTTTTCTGCGGGCGGAACTGCAGGAAGTGTAACTGAGGTCGGATTGTAAGGGCGAAAAGCGGGCGCGGCAGGAAGAAATTTCGGAGCACCCATTCTGGGCGCCGTCATCGCCGGTG
The DNA here is from genome assembly GCA_013997645.1 of Cyanobacteria bacterium PR.3.49. Classification (GTDB taxonomy): domain Bacteria; phylum Cyanobacteriota; class Vampirovibrionia; order Obscuribacterales; family Obscuribacteraceae; genus QKMZ01. The sequence continues at coordinate 7,175 of PNKB01000186.1, read as the reverse complement.
CAGAATCGGGCTGTATCAGAGTCCGCTCGTTTTGAAGGGGGCTCGATTCCGATTTTTGAGTTTGTTCTCCATCGTGCTTTCTATGGAAAAACGGAAAAGCCGACGCTGGCGAACAGCCCAATGTGCAGAAGGAAATGTTTAGCGAAAGGCAAACGCAAAAAGCAAAGGCAGCACGAGAATTATTCGAACGTCTTGTTAACTTCACTCTCATTTGTCCTGGGATTGCTGGTTTTCCTGCGTTGTCATTCTTGGAAGTGCTCTATTCTACTATCTGCTCCTTGCTGCCAAATCTAAAACCGACACCAAAGTAAAATGAAAGAATTACCCTTTAATCACGGTCGACTGGCTTTCGACTTCAACCATTTCGAGATGAATCCCTGCTTGCCGGATCAACTCGAGCCGCGTATTCAGTATTTCAGACTCGATGAAAACGGGCTTGGAGTAAGACCCTTCATGGGCTTCGAATCGATGTGCGAGGAGACCACAGCAAATGATTATTGTTGGTTGCATCTGTCAGGCAGCCATAGCGACGATTTTTGGAAAGAGCTGGCTAAATTTATGGAACTCTCGGATGAGCAGCTCAAGCTCCTGCGATCGCCGCACCATCGCTCCTTCTTTGACGAGTTTCACGACTCGGTTTTCTGGACTATGCACCGACCGTCGGTAGGCGAATTTGTTGAAGCGATCGAGGTGATCAACTTCTTCATGACCGACAACTTGATTGTTACGCGGCAATTCAGCCACGATGCTGCTTTCACCGTTACTCTTGATCGCTTGATGGCTCGCGGCGAGGCGCTCGGTGACTACACCTTAGACCGCCTGTCGGCACATCTTATCGAAGACATTATTCAGACGTATGTCGACGTGCTCAAGGTTGGCGGCACCAAGCTGGAGACTATTCAAAGCCGCATCATCAAGCATCCCGGCAGGGAAGAGCTGATGCTGATTAATCGAGCTCAGCAGATCATCTGGATTTTTCTCAATACGGTTTGGCCAATCGAAACGGTCATTCTGGCGCTCTCCCGTTCGCGCTCTACTGTTATAACGGAAAAAGGTCGCCTCGAGCTGAGCTATTGTTTCGATGAAGTGACTTCTGTCGTTCGCATGTTCGAGACTTACCGGTCCATGTCCTACAACCTCATGGATGTATACGTGTCCGGGCTGGGGTTACGCACCAACGAAACGACCATGATTTTGACGGTGATTGCAACACTTTTCTTGCCGCCCACGCTGATAGCCGGCATCTATGGGATGAACTTTCAAATTCCTGAAGTTCACCTGACTTTCGGATATTACTTATGTTTGGCGCTTATGGTCGGCGTCTCCGGCGGGCTCTTGTTCTGGTTGAAACATCGGGGCTTCCTCGAATTCAAATAGACTTTCGGGCGCCGCCAATGAAATCTAATCTTGACAACGGGAACATGCCCTTCCGGTTGGACGTCTATCTAATTTGTGCCAAGCCTGAATACTTTTGTTCTGAGCACTTCGGTGCAATAATGACAACATAGTGCCTCGTCGTTTTCTGCCACTTACTGGTTATGCAAAAGCGGACTTTACCATCCACATCGTTGTCTTTGAGCATAATTTGGGTTGCCCTTGGGCTTCTGCAAGTTTGTCCCGCGTCGGCAACCATCGCTTACACGCCGCTTGAAGAAGGTATTCGACAGTTTCAGGCAAGGCGTTACAGCCTGGCTCTTGGTCCTCTCGAGCGTGCTGTTTCCAAAGCCCCGCACAACGCTATGTGCCGCTATTATCTGGCCGGATGCTATGTGCATTTGTCGCGTCACGAAGATGCGATGAAGGAATACGACATGGCTTATCGACTTGATCCATTCGGTCCGGTATCCGGTTATTGCCGTCGCGCATTGATTGGCTATGGTCGCTCAATTCCTGATGAGCCTGAGCTCGCCGCACTGGGCAAACCGGCAGTGCACTCGCCAAAGCGTCATAAAGATGTGATTCAGCACAATGCACCAGAGCATCTCGACAAGGCGATCACCACTATTCGGCGCCAGGCCGACTTTGAGAAAGGTCGTCATAAGTCTGCATCGGAGACATTTGCAGGCAACGCGATAAAGACCGGCGAAGGCGGTGCTCGCAAGATTCTTGATGATGCAGATGCCGAGTGCAAAGCGATAATGGAGGCTCCTCTGGTTGTGGCCGGCGGATACAGAAACGACCCCTACACGGTTGAACACGCTAAGCGGCTTGAAATGGAGCGACGTCAGGCGCTAGTTGCGGAAATTCGCAAGAAAGCTGAAAGTGACGCGGCGCGCATTCGTGGTGATGCGCAAGATCGAGCGCAAAAGTTCAAACAGTACAGCCAGGATAGGCAGAGTGCCCTGGATGAAGTGGCGGACAGTTTAGAAAGCCAGCTTTCTACCAGTCGCCTCAAAGACCGCGTTAAAATGCGGGCTGAAGGCACAGGTTTGTACATACGAAATTTCGGCGTCGTGCCCAGCCCTTCGCCTGAAGTGCATAATTCCGTCGCCCGTATCCGACCGCGCGAACTTCCGCAACCCCCTGATGGTCAACCTTATGAGCCGGGTGCCGAAATTCCAGCTGAACCTTCGAAGGGCCCGCAAGCGCAAAGTGCCGGTGATGCCGGTGTTCTTCCGGCTGAAAAGGCGCCTCCTGAGCCGCCTCAAAGATCAGTGCGCGGCAAGGTTTTGGACAACAAAGTTTTGGAAAAGTAAATGGCTGACGATAAAGCCAGACTGGGCGGCAAGAATGAGCGCGTTGAGATTGTTCTTGCGAGCGGCGAGACGTTTTGGCGTCTGAGTGAAAGCAAGTATGAAGGTCGCCATCCAATTGCGGCCATCTTTCAAGCCAACGGTTTGCAGCCTTCGGTGGTTTACGAAAACGGCTTGCGCAGACTCGTTGATCCTGTTTATTTCGCCGGCAAAACCTATGTCCTTCCTGCTTGGTCCGAAGTGGAAGATTTGGAAAGACAGTTTTACGAAACCATGGACAGTCAACATCCCCCGACTGAGAATTTAGTAAGAGAAAACCAAGCTGCCGCAGGCGATTCCAACCGAATTGTAAACGACAAATCTGAGCGTTCGTTCGTCACTTTGAATTGGGATCAAACACTGTATGCGGTGGCGCAAAAAAAATACGGCACCGCTATTCCCATCGAGGCGATTTACGAAATTAACGCAATGCTTCCGACTGTTCACGATGGGCCGAGCGGAAAGTCGCTTCAGGAGCCCGTCTACCCGGGCGGAAAAACATATTGGTTGCCGGCGGGTAGCGAAATTAAAACACTGACCGCCAAATACAAAGAAAAGGTCAAGGCCTTGATGAAGTAATATGCCACTGTAAATGGTGGCGATAACGCTTTTTTGCCAGATCAAAAATCTTTGTTTTAGGGACTTGCCAAATCTTTCTCTTTACCCTTTGTTGACAGGGCTAAAGTGGTTCACTATGATGCGTTTAGTCTCAGTCTTGGACAGATTCCAAAAAAGTTTTGTCCTACAGAATTGAGTAATCGGGGTTCCCACTCGAGATGGCCACGTATACCTATGAGCCTTAGGCGCAAGCCTGTTTGGAATGGCGAGAGCCAGTTTGAATGGATAAAACCGCAAGGTGAAATCCGGGAAATAGGAAACGGTAAACCGTTTAGGAGGTTCCCCACCTGGAACATTCCGGGTCAAAACTCATTCTCGTTCAGGACTGGGGCAAACTATTTAAGACGGTCTCAAAGTTAACAGTGAATCTTGAACCGTGAATTTAGAATTGAACGGCAGGCAGAAGACGATACTTCTGGGTGAGCTGTTCGGCAGCAATATAAAAGATGGTTGCGTGATCGCTCTCGAGGGTCCTATGGGAGCGGGCAAAACCACGTTTGTCAAAGGTTTGGCGCAAGGTCTCGGTGTAAAAGAGGTGGTGCAAAGCCCTACCTTTACTATGCTGAATGAATACCATTCCGGAAGACTTCCTCTTTATCATCTCGATTTATATCGTCTCAGTGAATCCAGCCAGACCCAGGCACGCGCGCTGGCAGATCAGCTCATATTGGAGCTGGACGAATTTATTCTGGAGAAGATGGTTTGCGTTATCGAATGGAGCGAATTGTTCAAAATGATCGAAACGCAAGTTGAAATGCAGGACAAATCGGCGGTCTGCTATTTAGACGAGTTGGACCGTCTGATTATTCGATTTGGGTATGAAACAGCCGAAGGGATGTCAAAAGAAGAAAGTGATGCTCTCGAAGAGGGAGCAAGAACCGCTTGCTGTGCGGCAACCGGTCCTGTTTCACAGCAGATTCTTAATGAAGTTGTAGAGAAGTTTGACATCGCCCGAAAGTGAGCAAAATTTTCGCTTCGCAAAAGAAGGGTTTTATCCCGCCTCCTGAATTTCGCTAAAACCTTGTGAATGACAGCAATACAAGATTGTTCACTATTCAAAAATTGGGGTACCTTTCGGTAGGGCCGTTTTCCGGAGGGGGTTGACGACCGTGTTATAGTACCGGCTTGTCCGCATATCTTGACAGGTTGCAGTTCCGAGGTGCCGCGTTTCAAATGGCGAAATTTCTAGTTATTGTTGAGTCTCCGCCCAAAGCCAAGACGATTTCCAAAATCCTGGGTAAGGATTTTTTGGTAAAGGCCAGCGTTGGACATGTGCGCGACCTTCCGCGTAACAAGCTAGGCGTCAATGTGCGTAAGAATTTCGAGCCTTTATATGAGGTTCTGAAAGAGAAAGAGCCGATCGTTAAGGAGCTCAAGGAAGCTGCCGACGAAGCGGATCAAGTCTATCTGGCGCCCGACCCTGACCGCGAAGGTGAGGCTATCGCATGGCACTTGTCCGAAATTCTGGAATTGCCTAATAAAAAAGTACATCGTATCGAATTCAACGAAATCACCAAAGATGCGATTCTTGCTGCTATCAAGTCGCCGCGCAAAATTGACAAGCGCCTCGTAGACGCGCAGCAGGCACGTCGCGTTCTAGATAGATTGGTGGGCTATAAAATCAGCCCGCTGCTCTGGAGAAAGGTTAACGGCCGTTCTGCCGGACGTGTCCAATCTGTTGCCGTGCAGCTAATCTGCAAGCGCGAAGAAGAGATCGAAAGTTTTGATGCGAAAGAGTATTGGTCGATAAAGGCCGAACTTTCACGTTCGAAATCCAAACAATCGTTTATCGCGCCTTTATATAAGTACGAGGGCAAACGCGTAATTGCTGCCTCGGAAAAATCCGCTGCCAATTCGATGATTATCGATAGCGAAAAACTGGCCAACAAGATTTTGAAATCGATCGAGAGCGAGGATTTCAAAGTCCAATCATTGACTGAGAAAACCAGCCAGAGACAACCTTCTCCGCCATTCATCACCTCTACTTTGCAGCGTGAAGCCTCCACCGTGCTTGGCTACGCAGTGAAGAAAACCATGCAGGTGGCACAAACCCTGTATGAAGGCGTGGAGCTTGGTTCGCAAGGCGCTACCGGTCTCATCACCTATATGAGAACCGACTCTACTCGTGTGGCGGCATCGGCACAAGAGGAAGCTCTGGCGTTTATCAAGAACCGCTATGGAAAAGAATATTGCCCGGATAAGCCGCGCGTATATACACGCAAAGCGAAAAACATTCAGGACGCTCACGAAGCGATTCGTCCGACTTATCCTGAGAATTCCCCCGAAGCAATCAAGCAGTACTTGAACAACGATCAGTACAAGCTCTATAAATTGATATGGGAAAGATTCATGGCCAGCCAAATGTCTGCTGCCGAACTTCTCACCCGTACGGCTGAAATTGCAGCTGGTGAAGCTATTTTCCGTGCTTCGGCAACGGAGACTAAATTTGCCGGGTTCACAATCGTCTACAACCGCCCGACCAAACCCGCTGTGTCGCAAGAAGACAGTGAGTCAGCTGAAGAAGGCGAAATGAGCGGCGAGCAGCAAAACCTTCCGGAACTCTCCAAGGGCGAAGCGCTCAAACTCAAAGATATCAAGCCTGGCCAGCACTTCACTCAACCACCGCCGCGCTTCTCCGAAGCCAGCCTGGTGAAAACTTTGGAAGAAGAAGGAATCGGCAGACCATCAACGTATGCAGCGACGGTAACGACTATCGTCGACCGCAAATATGTCGAGCGGGTCAACAAAACTCTCGTGCCGACCAAGCTCGGAAAGGCAGTCAACTTGCTGCTTTGCGAACACTTCGGCGGCATTGTCGATGTCGAATTCACGGCCAACATGGAGAAAAAGTTGGATGAAATCGAAGAAGACAAAGTCGACTGGCACGGCATGTTGAAAGAGTTCTATCAACCTTTTTCGGAAACTCTGAAGAAGGCCGAAGAGAACATGAACAAGGTCATTATTCTTTCCGATCAGCAGTGTCCTGAGTGTGGAGAGCAGATGGCTATTAGGTCTTCTCGCTTCGGTCAATTCCTTGGTTGCATCAAATATCCCGAGTGCAAGACGAAAATCGCACTCACGAAAGACGGTATACCTGTTCCTGAAGACAGACCTACCGAAGAGAAGTGCACCAAGTGCGGCGGTCCGATGTTGATTAGATACGGTCGCTATGGAGATTACTTGGCATGTGCCAAGGAAAAAGAGGAGTGCGGCGAGCAGCGCCCTATTCTCAAGTTGACCGGCGTAAAATGCCCTCGCGGCGATTGCGGTGGTGACATTGTCGAGAAGAAGTCGCGTCATGGAAAACTTTTCTATGGTTGCAGCAACTACTCGAAAAACCAGTGCACATCGGCTTATTGGTACCCGCCATTGATTTCCGGCGGACCCAATAACTCCAACGAGTGTCCGCAATGTGGAACCATGCTGGTCTACAAGACCTTGAAGCGAGGCGACCAGATTGCCTGCTCGAAAAAAGAATGCACGTTCGCTCAGCCCATTACCGGCGAAGAGAAGCACGCATAGAGCCTAATCTGCAGGGGCGATGCAATTGCTTGCTGCAACAAAAACTACAGAGGGCGGCGCATAGCGTCGCCCTCTTTGTCAGGTGGTTACTTCTGGGATACTGCTTTTCATCGGCTCTCCAGCGGACCAAGCTAAGGGCGTGCGCTCCGCATCTGCGGCGTATAGCGAAATAATCCTAAAGAGATGCGCTGATTCTCTTTGCGCCCGGCATGATTAATGTGGTTGGCTTGCCAGTGCTTGAAAAGGCAAACTCCCAATTAATCACGTTTTTGGGAACAAACGTCTCTTCTTGACCTTCTTGCA